>JADJUS010000004.1:967499-1289998 GCA_016716905.1 Acidobacteriota bacterium
TCGAAGGTGTCCCCGTCGGCGTTGTTGGAGGTGTCCCCGTTGGCGTTGTCGAAGGTCTCCCCGTTGGCGTCGTCGCAGGGTTGCCCCTCGGTATGGTTGCAGACGCGCTCGCCGGCGTTACTGAAAGCACCCCCGTCGCCGGCACCCTGGGCGGCCAAGACTCCGCTTGTGCGTCGGAGTCGGGCAGCGGCGGTTTTGTTGGAACCCGATCCTCAGCGGACATTGGCGGCCGGACGGTGGTGACAGACCAGGTGGGCTGGCGCGATGGCGACCGCATCATTCAGCGGTCGTTCGGCGATCTCAGGGTGTGCATGCTGGCCGAGGGCGTGGGAGTCCGCAACACCGCAGAACGGCCCAGCCAGTGGCTGGGCCGCGCGCGCCGGGTCGTGATGGAAGCCCATCGCGGAAGCGCCGTGCAGCGCCTCGAACTCACGGGCTCGCGCACGTCATGGCAGGTGGATGGCTCAACGCGTGATTTCAACCCGGCGGCACAAACGTGGCGTGACCGCATGCTCGCAGTGCTCGACATTACGTGGGAAGTCTCAAGCCTGCGCGGCGAAGATAGCGACCTGCGCGGACAAATTTCAACATTGCAGGGACAGCGCAGTTCTTTGCAGGGCGAGATTTCAGCGTTGGAAGGCGCTGCCAGCACGATGCAGGGTCGCGTTTCTTCGGCCTCCGGTGAGGAAAGCCGTCTGAGCGGCGAGATTTCAGCGATTCGAGCCCACGTCAGCGCGCTCCAGATGAAAATCTACGCCGAGCAGAGCGCGATTTCGAGACTGCGGGTTCGCCCGTACAGAAATCCATTCCAGCCGATCTATTCCGCAGGTGGGGTGAACGAAACGTTGATCGACCAGGTCGATCGGAACCGCCTCGACACGCAGATCGGCAAGGTCGCCGCCGTTCGACAACGCATCGCCGCGCTTGACGTCGATACCCGCGTGGCCGGGATTGAACGTCAAATCCAGCAACTCGACGCCGACCGGCGCGCCAGCCAACTCGAAGGCCGGCTCGATGCCGAACTGGCGCGTCTGACATCAGCGATGTCGGCGATTCGGTAGGGACAGCGCTTTCTTAGGCAGGCGGCGGGAGTCGTGCCCGAAGACCGAGGCGAGAAGCGCCGTCGGTCGAGTGCCTGACACCGCCGCCGACATTTCGACGTAGCGGTGCGAGGAGAAATGGAGGCGGCGGGAGTCGAACCCTAACAACGCGTTTCTTTAACTTGATGATGGCGAAGGACTTCTGGCGACAAGTCTTTGTCCTGCATCACCTTCCACCGACCTGGCTTTCCACCGCCGTCACCGCGAGTCCACCCGAATCGACCTCAGTCTTGGCAACATATTGGCAACGAGGACAGTCATCGCCTCGCTTTGTCACTGCCCGTAGAGGGCTGTTAGGGTGCCATCTCTTTGCTAGTTGAATTACTCAAGTCCCAGCTTTTTCTTCAGGTACGTATTTGCCAGTTGTTTCACAATTTCGATCGGTATGGAACCGCCGTCAGCCTTCACCTTTTGTCTGATGAATTTCCACACGGTATCCGAACGAATCGAATCAATGAACTCGTGGCCACTCCACGTAAGCAGCGGGTCCACATAGCGCGGATAAGCTTGGCCGTGCGGATAGCTCACGCTCGCTTGGACATAGCCAGCACCACAAAGAAGCTGCATGTGAAAGGCCACCAGCGCCGGACTTTCATCCGGCATCTCGAAATCGCCCGTCGTCGGAGGCAGGGGGACTCCTCGACGGCCATCAGCATTCGCCGCACGAGTTCCATGTCGCGTTTCACGGCTCCCTCCGGACCTACTTGTCGAGCCCAAACTTCTGTTTCAGGTAGCCGTCGGCCAACTGCTTGAGAAGCTCAAATGGTGCCGAGCCCCCGTGCTCAGCGACTTTGGCCTTGACCTGGGCCCAGACTGTATCGTTGCGCGTTGCCTCGAGGAATTCATGCCCTCTCCATGTGAGCCGCTGGGGGCAGGATCTTGCGGTAACCGATGCCCATCGTGGTGACATCGGTCCCCTCTACGTAACCGGCATTGACCAGCATTTGCACGTGACCGTAGACCGTGGCCTCGTCAACACCGTCGATGGCGACCTCTTCGAAGTTGAATTCGTCCGTCTTGTCTTCGACCCAAAGGAGCACGTTCCGAATCAAGTCCATGTCGCGTTTCATGGGGCAGCAGTCCTTTTGTAAAACGGTGGCGATCGCCACCTCTAGGGAATACTACTCTCGCGAGTCGAGGTAGCGTGGAAAGTCCGCACCGCGCCTCCCGTTCATTGGGCCAACCAATGAGACTCGTCGTCGGCTGTCGCTGGACGCGATCCAATGATGCTGCCAGAGTCTGTGCTCCCTGACCTTCTCGGCCAACTGGGGACCATTTGAGGGTTCGCACCGCGTTTCGAGAGTGTCGGGCCACCCCGGTCAGTAGCGCGTTCGGGAGTGTTGAGCGATTGGAGGTGAAGTCGGCGGTGAGCGATGTCCGCATAGCGAAGGTCATCACGAAGATTTCTCTTTGCGAGCGGCTGCACTGGGCACGCCTGCTGTACCCGTGCCGTTCCAAGAGCTTGGGCGGAACAGACCGCCGATGACGTCGTACGCGACGTGACTGCTTCCTCCGCATTTGACTGGAAGCGAACGTTGGTGCTTCGATCCGCTCAGAGATCGAATCTCAGAGTTTCTCAGACGCTGAAGCAGTCGCTTCCCGTCGACACGCGTCTTCGGCCCTGAGCCGATCCCTCATTTCCTGTGTCACAGGATAAGGCGTGTCGGCCGGCCATGTGCCCTTGATGTGTATGGCTTCCTCGACCAGGCCAGCAAGAATGTCCGTACTCGCCAGCCACGATCGTAGGGCCTCGCCAACCAAGTCCAGACCCGTTGCGAGAGCGTTAACCGCCAATGTCATTGCGCCGTGTTCTCTGTCTTCGTTGCGCTCTGTGAAGTGAGCAACGGCCGCGTGATGTCGCTCGGTGTAAAGCAGCATCATCCCGTGGCTGTTGGGATGGCAGAACTCCGACAGGCGATCATAGAAACCCATGAACATCTCGCCGTCTTTTATCTTGGAAGAAAGCTGCTTGATAATGGTCAGCACGTTTACAGATTCGATCTCGGGGAAGATACGCAGGTCCTTCGACTTTGAACCGTAGAGAGTCCGTCCAATGAACGTGTGGAGATCGGCAAATGCTTCCAGATCGTTGGCGTTGACCGCCACCTCCACTCGGCGCATCGACTCGTAAAGCAAACAGCCGGTCTCGAAAACGCCACGGACCAACAGACAACTGCTTACAACGCTTCGGCTGTTCATCTCGCGTATTGAAGATTCACCCAGTTCAACGGCTCGATATACCCCACAGTGCATGATCTCCCCAAGTTGGCTTGGTAGCTGAGACACCGGAGAGAGGAGGTAGCCGTCCATCTCTTTCGCTCGAGCCTTTGCCAGCCGGTCGAGTGATTCCTCCACTGATGAACAAGGGCTGCTATCGCCGTGTCGCGCTTTGAACTCTTCCGCGAACAATTCCATGATTCATAATATCGGCCCAAGGCCGGAGGGAAACGACGTCGTATTCTTGTCAAGCATGGCCGGACCCCCAGAGAAGGATCGCTATCACTTCACGCCAATTCATTACCTCAAGAAGCTCACTGGCCCCGATGGCGTCTTGCACGTTCTCTCCATGGCGAAGGCAAGTTGGTAGGAAGGAGCGGAAGGTGAGGCGTTCGAACAGAAAACCGATCAAACCGCTGAAGAATGCAAAGCCAACCCATGGCTATTGCCCCGTCTTGTCCCATCTCCGACGGTGACAACAGTTCAGGTCTTCTTGAGATGTGGAAATCTGTCCACGAGTTCCTTGAGGACCGTGTAAGGACGCATTTCTCCCGGACCAACCCCTGATTCTGCGATTCGCCTCGCACGGCACAAGCTTTTCATCACGTCGCCCTTTGCCTGCGCCTTGAAATCCCAGTTCTGCCGACTCACCAGCAAGTCCGCAGCCTGAAGCCCGACCGACACCGCGTCGGTGCTCGTCACTATTGTCCCCAGCATCGCTTTCTGCGCGGATGACAGATCCGGCCGGATTTCTTGATCGAGTATCTCGATGGATTCCGCGACCTCGCGGTCCTCACCATCGAATACGAGGTTCACTGGACCCGGCAATCCCCGCTCGTTGCGGTCCTGCATCACGGCCTGAGCGAGTGCGTGAAAGCACGTGTAAAAAGGCTTGTTCAGAAGTCGCCTGCCCTGTTCTTTCGTTAGCGTGATGTTCTTGAAGATGTTCCGGAAACTCTGGTGATGGAGGTGTACAAAGTACCCGTCGATGTCGTGGGTTTCTATGACACCGATCAGGTCATCAAGCATCGCAGCTCGCGATTCTGCTGATAGAACGTCGTACGGTGTGGCGAGTGCCATCACGTCGGAATGGTGAAAGCTTGCCACTCCATATTTCGCAAGAACGGCGTTCCACGCGGTTGTGAAGCTGGTCCAGGTCTCGTCACTTGCGACCCAGCCACCTAATACAAAGGCTGGTCCGTGATTCGCTTCTTTCGCCGCTTCGTCGAAGTATCCGGTACACCGCACCATTTTATCTGCGTGTGAGATACGTGTATTTCAGGCGAGGTTTCGGTCGCTTTTGTCGGGACTACCCGGCGTGTCGGCCAAGCCCGCACCTGCACATCGGTCGAGGCCCCAGCCGCCAATTCCGCTAGTGCCCTGGTTGTGTTCAGCGCAATAGTCCCCAGCACCTGACCAACAATCGTCGAAGTTCTGGCGGTAGTGTCCGGTGGTCTAGGCACCGGCGGCCCGCATTCTCGCTTTGTGCTAGACCCAAGCCGATCCGTGAAACGTGCGGTTCTTCGGCGCGCCGCCGCGTTCGGAGTGTCCGGGCCACGCTCCGGGCCGAGTTGGCCATGCGGACGATGGGACTTGATGGGCAGATCCATCCATCAACGGCTTTCGTCTTCCGCAACGACTCCGGCGAGCGCGTCGTCTCGATCAGAACCGCGTGCGCAGCGCAGCCGCGGTCAGCGGCCGCGCCACGTGATCGGAGAGAGGCGTCGAAGCGCCGAACGAGTGCGCGTGTAGGGAGCCTGAGGGCGAAGCCCTCAGACCAATGTTGGTGCGGAAGGGGGGACTCGAACCCCCACGATGTTGCTACCGCCAGCCCCTCAAGCTGTCAGCAACGCGGATCGGAACAGATCCTGACGTGATTCCACGGGCGCAACCGGATCTTGGCAAGCCGGCTGAGCGCGCGTCGGACGGAACTATTGGCACAAAGTGGCACACCGTGGGGGCAGCCGATCGTAGGCAGCAAGCGCATCGCGTGCCGCGGGTGCAGGGAACCGTGCGGTTCCTGCCGCCTGATGCCACCAGCTATAGCGTGCGGGATGTGGTGCGGACGCTGCTGGCGTAAACGAGGGCAACAGCGTTCAGCCCGCACGGCCGCCCAAACATTGCGCTGGCGCAAAGACGCGGCGTCCCCCAAGAGAGAGACTTCGGTCATGACAATCCGCGGGCTCTCCGTCGCTCTGCCCACCATCGTCGCGGCCTGCGCCGTCGTCGTGTCGGCACAGGTGCCGCGCGTCATCAACCTCACGGGGAACGACTCGTTGCATTACTCGCCGACCACCATCACTGCCACACCCGGCGAAACCATCACCGTGGTCCTGCGGACGATCAGCATGCAGCCCGCCGCGCAGATGGCGCACAACTTCGTGATTCTCAAGCCCGGGGCCAACGTGGATCAGTTCACCATGTTGGCCGGGATGGCGCGCGACCACGACTTCATTCCGCCAAAGCTGAAGGACCAGATCCTGGTCGCCACACCCATGGCGGCCGCCAATGAAGTGGCCAAAGCGACGTTCACCGCGCCCACTACGCCAGGTACCTACGTGTACTTCTGCACCTACCCTGCTCACTACAGTGGTGGGATGAAGGGCACGCTGGTCGTGAAGTATGACCGCCGTCATACGGGCTGCTCGAACACAGGCGTAACCTCACCGCCGAGGTGTCCCATGAGTCACGCGGATTCCGAGCGGTTACTGGTCCTGATGGACCACATCATCACCACCCATCATGACCACGTGAGACGGGCGATTCCCGACATAACGCGCCGGCTGCGGTCCCTGTCGGCGGCGGCCGGTCCGGAGCGAGCGGAACTGCCGGTGGCCTGAAGACGTTTGAGCACTTGGCCCTGCCACTGCTTTCTCACCTCGACAAGGAGGAACACCTCTTGTTTCCGTACATCAAGGAAATGGTTGTCGCTGCAGCGGAAGGTCGGCAGATGCCGACAGGACCGTTCGGCTCCGTCGTTCACCCGCTTCGGATGATGGAGGAGGAACATGAGTCGGCTTCGGAAGACTTGCTGATTCTGGATGAGTTGACCCGCCACTACACACCACCCCCGTCACCGGTTCCTGGGCTAGCGGACGCGTATGCCGCGTTGAAACGTTTTGATGCTGACCTCCGTGAGCACATCAGGAAAGAGGACCACGATCTCTTTCCTGCGACGCTCGACCTTGAAGGCCGTTTCATGTAGAGTTCGACTCCCATGGAGAGACCAACCTTGGAGGGTATGGCGACGATTCCGCTGTTCAAGCGGGTGACGCCTGCCGATTTGTCCCAACTGGCGGCGGTCTCGTTTTTGTCGCACTACGACCGGGGCAAACCGATTTTTGAGGAAGGGGATCCTTCCGACTACTTCTACGTCGTGGTGTCGGGGCGGGCGAAGGTGTTCAAACGGGCGCCAAACGGCCAGCTCAGGATTCTCGAAATTTTTGGTCCCGGGGGGCTGCTTGGCGCGGTGGCTGCATACGAGTTGCGCCCGTACCCTGCTGCCGCCGCGGCGATGGAGCAGACCACCTGCCTGTTGCTGCCTCGTCCGGAGTTTTTTGCCTTGCTTGAAGCACGTCCAACACTCGTGCGTGGGCTGCTTGGCAGTCTGTCGATTCGACTCATGGAACTGACCGCCCGACTCTCCGAACTGACTGGCGGGCGGGTGGAGTCCCGATTCGCGCGGCTGTTTTTGAAACTCGCCGAACAGATGGGGCGGCCCGATCGGGGAGGTCTTTTTGTGCCCATGGTGCTGTCACGCCAGGAGCTCGCCGATCTCACCGGCACCACCGTCGAAACCTGCATCCGCATCATGAGCCGCTGGAGCAAGGACCAGATTCTGCAGACCGACAAGGACGGCTTCGTCATTCTCGACCGCCCGGCACTGGGCGCCCTCGCCGAACAAAGCTATTGAGTCACAGGTCCGCGCGCCGGAGCCGAGCTGCGGCGATGCCGAGTGGGAGGACCGTCCAGGCTACGAGCGAGGCCACCAGGGTGAGGGCCGCACCCGTCGTCCCGCCCGTCATCCGCAGGAAGGCGAGCGACGCGGCACCAAAAGCGGTCGTGCCTTCGACGGTGAGCAGAGTGCCCGTCCTGACGGCATCCACAGGGTTCACGATCGCCGTGACCATCAGCAGCCTCGACGCCGTGCCTGATCGCAGCAACGACGCGGCCCCCAGCGCCGCCACGTCAAACAGGATCACGGCGACGAACCAGAACACCAACGCGACAGCGAGGTGATGGGCGCGGCGCAGACTCGTCGACCCGGCTGTGATGGCGGCCGCGACGGCGAGGAACACCACGGTCAGCACACACGAACCTGCCACCACACCGAGGAATCCAAACACGCCGTCACTGCCTGCGCGCTGGAAGATCAGCAGCCCTGCGGCGCCGAAGCCAACGATCTGCGCGGCCAACAGTGCCAGACACAGTCCCGCAAGTTGGCCGAACAACACGACCGTGCGCGGAACCGGCTGGGAATACAGCAGCTGCGCGGCGCCCGGCTCCGGCGTCAGCGCCATCACGCCGAGCACAAGAGCCGTGAGCGGCACCAGCAGCAGGACCAACTCGACCAACGACGCCGCCGTTCGGGAAAAGTCCTGCGTTCCGCTGCCGCCACTCAACACATACCCGGATGTCGCCACTGTAAACGCCAGCGCGGCAAAGACCACCGTGAATGTCTGGGTCCACCGCGACCGGACCGCGATGCGCAGTTCCTGCTGGGCGCACAACGTAAAGGCCATCACCGCTCCTGCCTGCTGCGCCAGGTGGCCGGCACCACGTCGTTGATTGGCACTGGCGTGGCGCCTGTCAGCACGCCGTCCGCGTCCTTCGAGTTCGTCGTCGCATGCGCAACCAGATGCGACGCCATCGGTGTGGCCACCTCGGGTGGACGGGTGTAGACCGCCGCGTCGGCCCGGACCCACGCTCGCGTGTGATGGTCCATCACAAAGATGACGCCACCCTCAGGCCCCGGAGTTGTGGATGTGAGATACGAATGCAGACATCCGAGGTCGTCGAAGAACTTGGGCAGCTCGCCCGGCACCAGGAGCTGCGATGCAAACTCCGGCTGCGACACGGTCATCCGGCAGAACGCGCAGGACGCCTGCCCCACCGCGAGCGGCTCCGGCTTCACCTCACTGCGAGCGCACCCAGCACCCAGCACGAAAGCACCCAGCACCAGCACCGAGCACCGCGCACGCAAGCATCCTGCACTACTCATGATGTTCCCCCACCAGTTCCCGATAGAACGCATCGAGCCGCCCCTCTTCGGCGGACCACCCACGAATGGTCACGCCGCAGTTCCGCAACGCGTCAAGCACCGCCAGCCGGACATCAGCGGTGCCGGGCACGATGACCTGGTCGGCCGAGGTCACAACGCCCGGTGCGAGCGCTCGCACTCGCGCCAGCACCTCATCGTCGATCGCGCCCACAGTCACCTTCATCACGCCGCGATCGGCCAGCTCGGTGGTCAGTTCACGTGCCGTCAGCGACGCCACCAGGCGTCCACGGACCATGACCAGAAAACGATCGGCCAGTCGTTCGACATCGCCCATCTGATGTGAGCTGAAGAACACGGTCTGCCCGTCGCTGCGGCGCGCCTCGATGACGGCATAAAACGCGCTGGTGCCGTCTGGATCGAGCGCAGCCGTCGGTTCATCGAGCAAGAGGATGGGTGCCTGCGCAGCCATCGCGACCGCGAGGCCGAGCCGCTGCGTCATCCCACCGGAGTACGTGCCGACCGCGCGGTTGCTTGACCCGTTCAGGCCAGTGAGCGCCAGCACGTCCTGCAGACGATCGGCACCGCGGCCCCGAAGCTTGCAGTAGAACTCGGCCACTTCGCGGCCCGTCAGTGACTCGGGAAAGTTCACGCGCTGCGGCAGGAAGGAACAGACCCGCCGCGCCTCGGCCTCGAGCGACGATCGCCCAGGGTCCCCGAGCAGGACGCGGCCTGAGGTCGGACGTATGAGTCCGGCCGCGGCCTTGATGCTCGTGGTTTTGCCCGACCCGTTTGGCCCGAGCAGCGCGACCACCTCGCCGGCCGCGATCGTGACGCTGAACTCGCGCACCGCCGTGACAGCGCCATAGGTCTTGGCGAATCCTTCGTACGTGATCACCGGCGCCTCCCGACGTGAAACACCGCCAGCCCGGCGATCACGCCGAGGGCCGAGACCGCGAGTCCCGCCAACGTCGTAGCCCGATCGGGTTCCGGCATCGCCGGGATCGCGCCGCGGCCGGGCGCATACCTGAGCGGACGGGCGTCTGACACATCGATTTGCCTCAGCACCGGAAACGTGGTCTCCGCCCTGGCCAGCACTCGCGCCCCAATCCCCTGTGCAAACAGGTCGGCGGCCACCAGATTTCCGCGAAGATGATCAAACACGTTCGACAGGCGATAGGGCCGATCGCGCACGCCGTCGCCGTCCAAATCCGGTTCGTCGAACTCCGACCAGTAGTTGCCGTCGAAGACCGTGTCTGTGCGCCGCCCGACCAGGCGCAACGGGGCGAGGTTACCGACGAACGTGTTGTCTTCGAACCGGCTGCCCTGCGACGACGCGTAGACGACGACGGCGACATCGGAAGCGGCGACGAGATTGCGACGAAAGACGTGCCGTACCGCACCGTCGATGAAGAATCCACGTTCGTTGTCTGCCACCAGATTGTCCTCAGCGACCACGTCTTCGCAGTCCTTGAGCAGCAGGCCGACGGACGCAAATCCGCGGTTGTGCAGGAAGCGGTTTCTTGCGAATGACACCCGACGCGAGTACATCAGCGCGGCGCCGGCCGCGCCATGGGCAAAAGTGTTGTCCTCGAACCGGTTGTCGTTCGAGTTCATATAGTGCAACCCGTACCGGACATCCCGGACCTCGTTGCCCGTGATCACGCCGTGGTGGGACGACTGGATATAGAAGCCGTCACGGGAAAACCGCACGCGGATGTTCTCCAGCGTGAAGCGCTGGGTGTTCCAGACGTGCACGCCCGAGCCTTGCTCCCCGGGCAACCGGCCCTCGATGCCCGTAATCTCGCACCCGTCCACCCGCGCATCGTCGGCCTCGCGCAGGTAGATGCCGAACAGGGACCGGACGATCGTGCAGTCGCGGATCACGACATGTTTGGCGGCGACATGAATGCCCGAGGTGTCCCGCGCCAGGTTACCGCCCAGCCGGCCGTCGATGGCAAATCCCTCGATCGTCACGTGATCCGCCCGGACCCGGATCACGCTGCCGTTCCCCGAACCGACCAGACGCGGCCGACCATGGCCGACGAGGTGGACGGAAGTGTGGATGAACAGATCTCCCGCGTAGGTGCCGGCCTCAACATCGATGCGGTCACCGGCCCGCGCCGCGTCGATTCGGTCCTGCAATGGCGACCGGTCGGCCGGCGACGGCTGTCCCTCCAGCGTGCCGACCGCCACCGTCATGTCCGGAACGGCCGGCTGCTGGATCGCCAATGCCACCACGAGGAGCAGGGGCGTCATGTCACCGACTCAGGCTCAGGCCGGCTGCGCCAGGCGAGGACCAGGGCCATGAGCACCAGCAGGCCGGCTGCAGCCATCAGGTAGGTTCCGGCCTGCGGATACGAATACACGTCGAAGTTCGCGATCGTCTTGTGCCCGAACATCGGAGGCGTGAAGCCCGGTACTTTGACCGCGGCCGTCGGCGCAAGATCGTGACCGTACCGGTAGAGCTTGTAGCCGAACGACCAGATCGAGAAGCCACCGAAGTAGAAGAACATCACTGCGCCGTCCACCAATTCCTTCACCGTGCCAAACACCACCGCGCGGAGGAACAGCAGCGCCAACCCCCCGATCGCGAAGGGCATCCACTTGAACTCGGTGAAGTCCTCGACGGCCAGATCACGCATGCCGATGTAGTGGTTGAGGAGGTTAATCTCCTTCAAGTCCTGCCCGTTGTTGCCCCCCACGAGGGCGTTGGCGTGGATGTCGAGTCGCAGCGCATCCGGATACTGCGGCGCAAACATCGTCAAATTCCAGAGCGGAAACATCAGAGCGACGACGACGCATACGGCGGCAAGGAGGAAGCAGGCGCGCGGCGCCGCGCCGACGGGTTGATGGAGACGACGGGCGGTGCGTTCAAGACGGGTCATGGTTTACCCAACGAGCTCGGAGGCGATTTTTCACAGAATCGCCTCCGAGCTCATCTATTAGCGAGGTTTCACGATCAGGTAGCTCTGCATCTCCTGATGCAGGGCCGAACAGAAGTTCGTGCAGTAATACGGGAACACGCCCTTCTTCGCCGTGAAGGTCACGGTCTTGGTTTCGCCGGGATCGACCACGATATTGATGTTGTAGTCGAGCAGCCCGAAACCGTGGAGTTCGTCCGTGGTCTGCTCGATGTTCGTGAGCGCCACGGTGACGATGTCGCCCTCCTGCACTTCGAAGTTCATCGGCG
The DNA here is from genome assembly GCA_016716905.1 of Acidobacteriota bacterium. Taxonomy (NCBI): domain Bacteria; kingdom Pseudomonadati; phylum Acidobacteriota; species Acidobacteriota bacterium. The sequence goes on from JADJUS010000004.1 coordinate 979,228, forward strand.
TGAACGTCGACCGGACGGCCACCATCTTGATGGTCACACGGTTGCCCTGGCGGGTGACGCCGGTGTCCTTGACGTCCCAGATCGCCAGCGGGTGTTTGTTCTCTTCCTTCGGATACACCTCGATGGGCTTGACCTTGTCGGCCTTGATCATCTGCGCGTAGTGCGGCTCCGGCTCGGTGAAGGCGTCATACAGCAGCTTCATTTTTTCCTCGCCGATATCGATGAGCTGCGACGATTCGGGCTGTGACGGCCCGACATTGAGGTGTCGTCCGTGGGACAACTTGTTCAGGGACACGAGATACCCGCCGTCCGGGCTCACCGTGTCGCCTTCCGCCGCTGAGAGGTGGCCCACCGCGTAGGACACGGGCACCTTGTCGATGACTTTCCATTCGCCGATGCGCCATGAGGCGATCGCGCTGTCCACGAACAATGACGTATACGCCATGCCGTCGGGACCAAACTGTGTGTGGAGCGGGCCGAGACCGACCTCGACTTCGGCGTCCATGATCGATTCGTACTTGAGGACCGGAATGCCGTCTTCCTCACCCTCGAAGTCCTTGTTGCGAATCGCCGTCTGCACCTTCTCGAAGTTGAAGGCCGTGGTCACGCCCTGGAGCTTGCCCGAGCCGATGATGTACTTGCCGTCGGGTGAGACGTCGACGCCGTGGGGTGACTTGCCGCAGGGCAGCAGATACACTAAGCCGGGAACCTTCTTGGGATCCAGCACGCGGACGCCGCCGATCATGTCGCCCTGGCCGGCCGCCGCGGCCTTGGCCGCCGCGCGCCAGTCCACCGCGGCGATGTAGTCCCGGTCGCGCTGACTCGCAACGACCTCGAGATTGCCGGTCGCCCGTTCCGCGTTGTAGGCCGTCAGGAACATCCAGCCGTCGGAGGCCAGCTTGCCGGCGTCACCGATGTCATAGTCAAAGGGCGGCATCATGATCTGGAAGCCCATGTCCATGTTGCCGGTCTTCGGGTCCACGGCCAACGCACCAATCACACCCTTGTAGTCGCTGGCGTATTTGTCGATGGGCGCGTACGTCCCCTTCGGAATGGGCACCGAAAACCTCGAGGCATACATCACGTACTCGCTGTTGGGTGTGATGAACGACGACCCGTGGTTACCAGACACGTTCGGGATCGGTCCGTAGATCTGCTTGGTCTTGAAGTCGCGCAGGTCGATCCGCGCGACACGGCCGTTCATCTCGTTGATGAACAGCCAGCGGCCGTCGTAGTCGCCATTGGTCTCCGACAACGCAGGGTGGTGCGCATCGCCCCAGGTGAGCCCCCCCAGCATCGCCTTCGACTCATCGTCGAACCCGTACCCGGTCGCCGGGTACGGCGTGAAGACGGGAATGGTCGACAGGTGGCGCATCGAGGGCACGCCATAGACATACACGTTGCCGGAATGGCCTCCAGAGGCAAAGAAGTAGTACTCATCGAGATCGCCGGGAGCGACGTACGTCTTCTCCGCGGCAATCGCCGCGTCGGACGTGCCGGCGCCGCCGCGACGGCTGGTGGGCGGTTCACTGGGGGAACACGCCGTGTATCCGATCAACAGCAAAGTGATAACGCCCAGCGCTAACCCTCTGCCTGCCTGCCTGACTCGTAGCTTCCACATACTCATCGCTCCTTCTCCGCCTGTTGCTTCTGATAGAGGGCAAACGCTTCACGCAATTTCTGAACCGCGATGGCTTTCTGTTCCGGGGTGAGAATGATCTGGCGCGACAACACGACCGACATCGTGCCGGTGGGTTCACGCAGGAAGTCGTCGATGGTGCGGCCGAACCGCGACTGCACGTCCTCAACCGCGTTCGACAGGTCGGGACCAATCTGGGCCGGTGCCCTCACGCCGTAGACCTGAATCGAATGGCAGGTCGCGCAGCCGGTTTCGACAAACCACGCGCCGGGCCCTGTGCGCATCCGTTCCTCTTCTGCCGCCTGCTCGGGCGTCGGGACGTCGGAACGCGGCGCGCCCGCCAGATACGCCGCCGGAATGTGCGACGGCTTCCACGACAGCACCAACATCGCAAGCGCCTGTGCTTGCGCGGTGTTGAAGCCGAAGGTCGGCATGGTCGAGTCGGTGGACACGGCTTTGGGATCCTTGAAGTGCGCCACATGCCACGCGAACGCGGTCTTCTGACCGGACAGGCGCGAGTAGTCGTACTGCTCAGGCGCCTTCTCGCCGACGCGCGTCAGGTCCGGACCGATACGGCCCCCACGGTTGTTGATCACGTGACAGGCGCGGCACCCTTTTTCATCCACAAGCCGCTTGGCCATGTTGATGGCATCAGCGCCCTTCGTCTCGCGGTCATACCGGTGACAACTGTTGCAATTCATCTGGATGAGCGCGCCCTTGTTGCCCGAGAGCGAGTAGTCCTCTCCGAGTGCGCGGCTGAGCAACGGCTCCTCCCAGTGCGCAATCTCGCCATGGGCTTCGAGCACGTCCACGGCCCACCCCTGCCCGCCGTGACACGCCGTGCATCCGAACTTCTCGATCGGATGCCCTTTCAGGGGTTCGAGTGGATGGGTACGGAACGGTTCCTCGGCCGTCTCGAACCCCTTCCACGACACCGCCTGATGGCAGGTGATGCAACGATCAGCGCGGCCCAGGTCGGCCACCCAGATTTGCTGCAGCCCGGTCGTCACTGCGGCGGCCCGCTCCTCGCCGAACTTCTGCGCGACCTGGTCCTTGAAGGCCGACTGGTAATAGCGCCAGTCGTGGTCCCGGTCGCTCGCAAAGAAGAGCGCGCAGGAAAGAACGAGCAACACACCGATGATGGCCAGCGTGAGGCGATCGATGCGGGGAAACGGAGAATTCGTGCGTTGTTCCATGGCTCAAATCCTCGACGGCAGGCTCGGCCAGGTTTCCCACGGCCAGAAGAACTCCCAATACGGTCCGCGCATCTCCATGCCGATGTAGGTCAGCAGCAGAATCGCCACCATCACTGCAATAAACACGAGGTTCTGCGTACGACGCGCGGGCGGGAACCATTCGCCCGTGGCCTGACGCGGACTCCGGTCGAGCCACGGCCACACCGTCAAGAGGCCGACAAGCAGGCCCGGGAGAATCACGCCGCCGATGAACGCGCCGTTGATGGTGAAACTGCCGAGATGGATCGTCGTGTCGGTGACGATTTCCTGCAGCCAGAGGAAGTACCAGGGCGCCTTCGCGGGATTCGGCGTGATGAGGGGGTTCGCCGGTTCTTCGAGAGGCGACGCAATGAACACCGACAGGATGCTGATCAGCGCGATCGTGCCGAGCGTGGCAATCATCGCCCGCCGCGCAAGGTCAGGCACCGCGTTCACGGTGGTGTCGGCGGCGGTGAGCGTCTTCGCGGTGACCGTCGGCGCAGTGCCCCGCGCCACCCCCAGCAGCGTGTAGGTCTTGGTCGGCGTCGGTGCGACGTCCCTGGGCGTCTCCAGCAGTTCCTCACGATCCGCCCGCGCCAGACCACCGTCTTTGCGCACCCGCCACATGTGGTACCCGAACAGCGCGGCCACAGCGCCAGGCAACACCACGATGTGCAGGACGTAAAACCGAATCAGCGTGGCTTGTTCGATCTCGCGGCCGCCGATCAACAACTCGCGCATAGAGGGCCCCACCCACGGAATCGCCGACGCGATGTTGGTGCCGACCGTCACGGCCCAGAACGCCAACTGGTCCCACGGCAGCAAATATCCGGTAAAGGACAGGAACAACGTCAGAAGCAGCAGGACGACGCCGATCACCCAGTTCCATTCGCGATGCTGGTTGCGGCCCACGCCGTTTTTGTACGCGCCGGTGAAGAACACTCGCGCCAGGTGCAGCATCACCGTGATCACCATGCCGTGCGCGGCCACGCGGTGCACGGACCGGAGCCACCGGCCGTACGAGACCACGTACTCAATGTCCTTGACGGACTGATACGCCCGCTCCACCGACGGCACATACAGGAACAGGAGCGGCAAGCCCGACAGGGTCAACAGCAGGAACAACGCCGCCGTGATCGTGCCGAGCCAGAACGAATACGTCCACGCCATCGAGGCCTTCGACACTTTCGCCGGCATCGCGTGCAGGAGGAAGTTTGACGTGATCGCGTCACCGGCATCGCGATCGGAGCGGGGACGGATGCTCCAGAACCGGCGAGGCCGCACGCCGGGGGCTTCAGGATGTTGCAAGGGTGTCGCCATGGATCACACCGTCAAGCGAAAATCACGGCCGACTTCCTCGGCCAGGTCGACCACGAGTTGCCCGTCGTCAGCCGCGACCGACAGCCGGTACCACGACAGTGGTTTCGGCGCGGGCCCTGATGTGTTGGTGCCATCACCGGTGTAGTGGGACCCGTGACACGGACAACTGAACTGGTGCGTCAGGCGCAGCGGTGATCCCCCCACCTCTACCGTCTCCGGTTTGGGCAACGCCTCGGCCCGCACCGTGCATCCCAGATGTGTGCAGACCGCCGACACGGCGTGGAATGTGTTGCCGTTGCGGAAGATAAACAGTCGCTCGTCTGCGAGGAACTTCAGCCCATCGGGAAACTCGGCCGGCGGACCAAGCTTCACCGTCGTCGGCGCGTCGTACGACACGTTGGGCGCCAGTGACCGTAACGAGGCCACGCCCTGCGCCCCGAGCGCACAGACTCCGGCGCCAGTGCCGAGTGTGATCAGGAAATCGCGACGATTCGTACTCATGAAACCTCCGCCCAACTGTCAGTGATCGAAAAACGTTCCATCGTCATCGCCCCGGTGGGGCACCGGATGGCGCACAACCCGCACCGAATGCACCGGTCGTCATCCTTGACCAGCGCTGTGAGCGGCAGTGGCGTCTCGCCCACGCGGGCGGCGACGGCCTCGCGCTCGCCCTCCGGCAGCGCGACCTCCTCCAGCGGCACAAAGGCCAGGCAGTACTCCGGACAGATATCCACGCAGCGATTGCAGAGGACGCATAGTTCGGGGTCGTAGATGGTCTGCACGTGACAGACCAGGCACCGGGCGGCCTGCTCCCTGGCAGCCTCAGGACCGTAGCCGGTCTCCACCTCGGCAATACCCGTGCGACGACCGATGTCGAGGGTTGGGGCGGCGGCGCGGTCGAGGTGCTCAAAGCCGGCCGCCATCTGATAGGTCGACGTCGGCAACGCCTCGATGGCCAGATGTGTTTCGATGCGCGCCTGCTGATGCGTCAGGAACTGGTGCATCGATCGCGCGGCCAGTTTGCCGTTGGCGACCGCCTGGATGAGATTTCGGGGACCAAACGCGACATCGCCGCCCGCGAATATGCCGGGAGCACTGGTGGCCAGTGTGACCGGATCGACGCGAATGGTCCCCGAAGGTTGAAGGTCAACACCGTCGGCCTGCGCCAGGAATGCGAGGTCAGGTTGTTGCCCAATCGCCAGAATGCAGGCGTCGGTATTCACGACGACGACATCGTCGTCGTCATACACCGGCGCAAAGCGGCCAGTGTCGTCAAAGACCGAGTGGACCGCGCGAAGTTCGACGGCCGTGAGTCGGCCGTCGGTGCCGACGAAGCGGCGCGGTCCGCGACGGGTGAGAAAGCGGACGCCTTCCTTCTGCGCCTCCTCGAACTCGTCGTGGCCCTGCATCGTGCGCAGCACCGGCATTTCATCGAAGTGCTCAAGCGACACCATCGTGACTTCGCCTGCGCCACCGCGCAGCGCAGCGCGGGCCGAGTCGATAGCCTCCTTGGCCCGGGCATCGGCCGCGCCCTCGAGGGCGTCGAGATCGGCCTCATGGCTCACACGCAATGCCGTGCGGGCGGCGTCAAACGCCACAAAGCCGCCACCGATGACCACGACCCGGCGGCCGAGGTCCATCCGGAAACCGCGATTCACATTCAACAGGTAGTCCACGGCCTTGACCACGCCGTCCAGTTCGACGCCCGGCGCCTGCAGGTCGCGACCGCGCGAGACGCCGACTGAGAGGAAGACGGAAACGAACCCTTCCGCCTTGAGATGCGAGAGGCCAAAATCGGCCGACAACGGAGTGCGGAGTTTGAGCGTGACGCCGAGGGCGAGAATTTTGTCGATCTCCGCGCGAAGCAAGCTGCGGGAGAGCCGGTATTCGGGGATGCCGTACCGCATCATGCCGCCGGGCTCATCTCCTGCCTCGAACACGGTGACCTGATGGCCGAGCAGCGCCAGGTCGTGGGCGGCGGAAAGACCTGCGGGCCCAGCACCGATTACGGCCACCTTCCGGCCTGGGGCAGGTCCGGCTGATTAGATCTGTGACCCCAGTGGCAACTGGTCGATGTAGCGATTGCCGTCATGCACGCCGTACGGCCGCAGTTCGTCCTGGGTATCCGGACGCACGGACTCGGCACCGTACTGTTCCGTCACGTACCGCTTCAGCGCACGAATTGACACCGGCGCGTCAATCGCCCCCCGCCGGCACGCGTCTTCACACGGCGCAGCGCACACGCGCCCGCAGACCGACGCAAACGGGTTCGGGGCACGGGCGACAAGGAAGGCCTCCTTGTCGTGCCCGTCGGCGATCAGCTGGACGTAGCGGCCGGCATCGGTCTGCACAGGGCACGCCGTCTGGCATTTGACTTGTCCCTTCCAGTGCGCGAGGTCGGGGAAACGGGCGTGGATGGCCATGACTCGTGCAACTTACGGGGTGGCTGAGTGGCCCCGTTATGACGCCGGTCATACGCACGTTTCGGCGTAGGATTTGGGCATGGATCGGGCGCAGCACTGGGAAGTGGTGTACACCACAAAAGGCGAACGCGAGGTCAGCTGGTTTCAGGATGTGCCTGACGTCTCGCTCCGTCTGATGCGGGACGCGGGGCTCACCGCTGATTCCTGCGTGATCGACGTCGGCGGAGGCGACTCCCATCTGGTGGATGCGCTGATTGGCCTCGGGCTTGAGTGCCTGGCGGTGCTGGATGTGTCGCAGGCCGCGCTCGACAGGGCGAGGGCCCGGCTGGGTGCAGCGCCGGCCTCCCCGACGTGGATCCAGGCCGATGTCACCGGCGACTGGTCCCTGAAGCCTATGGATATCTGGCACGACCGCGCCGTCTTTCACTTTCTGACCGACGCGCACGATCGTGCGCTGTACCTGAAACACCTGCGAGAGACCGTCAAGATGACGGGCACGGCGATTATTGCCACGTTCGCCCCGGATGGCCCGGAGAAATGCAGCGGACTTCCGGTGGCACGGTATTCCCCACAGGCGTTGGCCGCTGTCCTCGGCAGTGACTTCACGCTTGTTGACGCCGTACCGCAGATCCACACCACGCCGTGGGGCGCCACGCAATCGTTCCAGTACTCACGGTTCGCGCGCACGCACTGACCCTGGACCTCGTGCGTACGCGAACCTGACTCGAGGGGGATCAGAATCAGAAGACGGTCGTCGCTTCAGAAACAGCGTATGTCCCTGGTCCGACCGCTGCCCCAAGGCGGCAGTGCCGCGCTGATAGACGAGTTGCAGGGTTCCGAACGGCGGCAGGTAGCGATGGACAAAGGCGGCCTGCAGATTCTGCGGGCCGCGCCATTACCTGGCCGGTGCGCCCTTCCCCAGCAGGTCCAGCGCCGCGCGGATACCCTGCGCCAGTCGAACGGCCGGCCCGGTGCCGTAATAGTGCAGGAAGATCACCACGGGACGCGTGTCAGTCATGTGGTGGTGGATCGCCACGATGTCGAGCCCGTTGGCCCGCAGGGCCGCGAGCACTGGCGTCACCTCGTGTTCGAGCATGGCCACATCGCCCGCGACCATCGCGTCGGCATCACGGCCGGTGAATGCGGCCCAGGTGTTCAGTCCCATCCGGCTGTTCACCAGGGCGCCGTGTTCACGCATCTCAATGTCCGGCCGGCCGATTGTGATCTTGTAAACCGCACCGTTCTGATCACCCGCCGCGCCGATGATCTTCGCGAGGGCCGCCGTGTCCAGTGCCGGCGTGGCCGCGGCCGGCGTCGCAGCTGCGACGGGCGTCGGGCGCTTCGCCCCAAATCCATTGATGAGATCGACGGCCGGCCTGAGCTGCTTCGCGATTGCCGCCGCCGTGCCATGGCCGTGCACGTGCATGTAGAACATACGCGGCTGATCCCAGAAGAAGTGATTGTGCAGCGCGGTGACCTGCAGGCCGTTGGCGAGAATCGCAGACATCACCGGGTTCACTTCATCCTCGGTGAGCACGAGGTCGCCCATCATCACGTCCATGTCGTCGTCGCCCTTCGCAAATGCGACCCATCCGCCGAAGCCGAACGGCGTCGGCGCGGGGCGACCCGCAATCGTGACCGTCACATCGCCGCGCGGGATGTTGACCTTGAGGACGTCGTCCTTGAAGTCTCCGGACTTGCCGAGCGTCGTGAGGACCGTTTGGTACGGTTCGGGCACGACTTGCGCCGCGGCTACGATCGGCGTGAATACAACAAGGGCGAGTGCGGTGAGAGAGAACTTCATTTGGCGCGAGCTCCTTTAACGTCCGGGTGATTGAGAAGAAACGCCTGCCGCTGCCCGGCGAACCCCTTGATCGTGGTCGCCGCAGCCGCCGTTTTGCCGTCGCCGTGCACGCCAGTCGTGAATGCTTCCGTCGTGTCCAGCTTTCGGGTGTCACTGGCCACGTCTGCAGCGATGAGCGTCTGGTACCGCTCCACCATCGGTCCCAGCCGGCTCCAATCGAGCCACTTCCCGGCGATGTCTCCCACGTAGGCGAGGTACCGGGTCCGCAGCGCAGGCACCGCCAGCAGCCTGTGGCGCAGCGCCTTGTTCGAATCGTCGAGTGCGGTCAATGGATCGAGCACCGGGCCGCCACGGCCGCCGCCGCGGAATCCCTCGTTCGCGTCGTGCGGCGTCAGATGCAGCCGGCCTTTCGCATCGAAGTACAGGTTGAAATCGCTCCCGTCGTTCCAGTAACCGTCGCCATTGATCAAGGCCACATCGAGCGCCAGGAACTTCAGGACGCCATCCACATCCATGATCGGCGCCAGCGCCCGCTCCAGCTGCTCCGCCGGCGTGTCGTTCAAGACCTTGGTGACGTGCATCAACGCGGTCCACGCCGCCGGGTCGTCCTTGCCCTTCATTTCATACCAGCGCCGATACAAGGCCACGTCGTCGCCTAGATACGACAGGCCGCCGCCGACCGAGTTGTTGGGCGACTTCCACTGCTTGCCCGAGGAGTCCTTGTAGACGTCCCTCAGGTAGTCTTTGTTGAACGCCTGCTGGTTCGGATACACACCCCAGCTTTCGCCGTTGATGACGACGCGCATGAAGTTGGCTCTGAGCGTCGGGATGTATTCCCGTGCAACGTCGAGGTAGAGGACGCTACGAAGATACGTCGGGTCCTGATTCGAGTTGAGCAGGTGGAGTGTGCGGTATCCCAGCAGGTGCTGATCGGCATGCACCGAGTCGAACGAGAGCGTCAGCGGGCGCTTCAGGCTTTCGGGCACCGCCGTGTACGAGTTGTTGCCGCGAAAACCGACGCCCACATCCCGATAGGTCTTGCCATCGACGATGACGGTGGCCGGGACCTCGACATCGGTATGGTAAAACGCGGCCAGTTCCTGCTCCCAGTCGTCGCGCTCGAACTGCAGGAAGAGAGTCCGCAGTGTGCTCGCGTCGTAGAGCGACACGGCGGATTGAACGGCCCGAACGCCGTTCGGTGCGAGCCTGGGGCCGGGGGTGCCGCGTCGTGTCATCGCCGGCGGCCGGACAGTCCGGCGAAGTTCGGGGTGCGCGGCAAGATATTCACGGGCAGCGGTGCGCTCCAGGTAGTCGAGTCGCTTGTTCCCATCCTTGTCGAAGCGATCAACGAGCACGATGTCCGGCTCGGCCCCCTGGACGGGAACGCCGCCCCGCCCGCGACCGGCCGGCGGCCCCTGTGTGGCCGGCGCCTGCTGGGGTGTCATGGACTGGCCAAGTGGAACCGCAACAGCGACGATCAGAGACAGTGTGAGCAGGGAAAGCAGTCGGGGCATGGCTGGGCTGGTTGACTCTACGCTGAAACAGGTGTCGTCGGGACATACGACGGCCCCGCCGGACGATGAACGGGTGACCGGCCGACAGAAAGGCCCGCTGACTACGCGTCACGCATCCCCACGACACTGGCGCGGCTGGTGTCGAAACTGGGCAGATGAATTACTGCGGTCGTCCCACCGCAGGGCGGGTACTCAAAGGTGAGTGTCCCTCCGTATGGCGCCAGAAGGCGGCGGGCGGTCGCGATGCCGAGACCCGGCCCTTGTGCCTTGGTGGTGAAGAATGCCTCGCCAACCCTCGCGCGCTGCTCGGGTGGAATGCCGGGGCCGCTGTCCGCAATGCGTATTGTGCACGTCTCGTGCTCGCTCTTCACCCGCACGGCGATGTGGCCGCCGCCGGGCATGACCTGTGCGGCGTTGCGCAGCAGGCTCGCCAGCACCAGCGCGATCTGCGCTGGATCAACAATCACAATGGTGTCGTCGCACTCTCGCGTGAACTCGATACCCACAAACTCGGCGTCGCGCTCCGCCAGATCACACGCATCGTCCACCAGGTCGCTGACGCGAACAGGCGCCCGTCGAGGCTCAACGGGTTGTGCGTAACGGAGCAGGCTCTCGACGATCTGGCCGAGACGATCGAGTCTGGCGATCATCTCGGCGACGACCGTCGCATTGGGTGAGTCGGCGACGCGACGGCTCAACACCTGGAGGCCCGCGCGCACACCGGCCAGCGGATTGCGAATCTCATGGGCCATCACACCGGCCATCCGACCCACATGGGCCATCGCCGCCTCCGCACGCCACTCGACCTCCAGCGCACGGTGTCGCCGGACACCCCACACCGCCAGCCAGATCGCCGCCAGCACGAGTCCCCGATTAAACAGGCCGGCCTTCAGGTCGCCTCCCTCAGCGAACACCGCGACCTCCACCACGGTCCACACCGTGGCCGCGACTGCCACGGCCGTCACGAGATCGCGCGAAGGAGTCTGCTGCTGTCTACCAGCGGCGAGGAAGACCAGGGGAATGAACAGGAGTGGGACCGCAAACCCGGGCGGGAACCAGAGGTCCAGCGCGGCCACGCCAACCACACCAGTCCAGATAAGCGCGGCAAGGGCTCGATCCCGTGGGCGTATGGTGGGGGACACTCGGCGTGAGAGTACACAATTCTGATGCCGACAGCGCTATGACGACGGTCATAGTCCCGGCGAGGCGCCGACGATAGGGTTACCTGGGAGTTCCCGCCATGTTGTCCCTGTCCGCAGTTCGAGATCGGCCATCCCTCCTCAAGCTCGACCTGTACTGCCGGGGGCTCCTCGTCGACGACTCGTGCCTGGTCGGTGATGACGGTGGCCGTCAAATCATGCGCACACGCGCCGGCCTGGGGAGTGGGCTCGAACTGATTCTGCCTGGCGGTCTCTGGACCAACGTGCCCGTGCTCGAGTCGTTCGCGGCCACATCGCCGTATCGACTCGTGCGCCAGGAGGGGACCTATCGGCTCATTCGCGAGGGAGAGGTGGTCGGGCCGGTCAGCCTGTCCCCTCGGCCGTCGTGGTACGACTCCCGCACGTCGGGCGGCACGCCGATGACTCGCGTCGGCACGCTGCAGGGCACGTACCTCGGCATCTACCCGGCCCGCGTGTGCGACTTCTGGGTGCCACAGCCCGAGCGCAGCAACTGCGGCTTCTGCTCGGTGGGCCTCAATCTTGGCGTCGACGAAGCGACCGAGAAGTCACTCGACGACGTCATGGATGTGGTGGCAGCGGCGCGTCGACTGTCGGGCATCACCTACATCGACTTCAACACCGGCCATTACGCCGGTGACACCTACCTCGACATTGTCGAACCGTACGTCCGCGCGGTCAAGGAACGCTTCGGTCTTCTGGTCGGCGTGCAGACGCCACCGCACCACGATTTGTCTCGGTATGACGCACTGCGCGCCATGGGAGTCAACCGTGTGTCGTTCTGCTTCGAGGTCTGGGACCAGGAGCGGTTTGTGGAGGTCTGCCCCGGCAAGGCGGCGACCTACGGACACGGCCGGTATCTTGACGCGATCCGATACTGCGCCCAGCTCGGCGCACGAGGGCCCCGAACCGAACCGTGGGTCACCAACGGCGAAATCATTGCTGGGCTGGAGCCGCCCGAGTCGTCCATCGCCGCGATCGACTGGATGACGTCGGTCGGCGCTATTCCCACCGTGTGTGTCTTCCGGCCGCTGCGGGGTACCGACTACGAACACCTTCTGCCGCCGGACGCCGAGCCGCTGGTGCCGGTGTTTCGCCGACTCTACGAAGCGTGCATGGAGCAGGGTCTGCCAATTGGGTGCGCGCCGAACGTCCACGTCTCGTTGGTGCTCCTGCCCGAGGAATGCCACGACCTGTCAGACCGCTCTTTTCACTGGCAGCGCGCCAAACTCGCGGTGCAGAAGCAGATATTCGCGTCGGTGTTTTCACGGCGGCTGCGTCGCATGAGGCAGACGCCATTCCAGGCCGCGCATGCGTGAGACGGTGGTGACATTGCGCTGGCGCAAAGACACGCCAGCCATGGTTCCGTAGGATGTGATTGTGCGTCACGCCCAAGGCCTCGTCTCGTCGCCTGCGATCACCCGGCCCGCCCACCCCGAGCGTGTCTGTTGGGGCTGCGACCACTACTGCCCGTCTGACGATCTGCGCTGCGGCAACGAGGTCGTCAGAGCGATGCATCCCATCGAAATCTTCGGGCCCGACTGGTGCCACGAATCGGAACAGCGCAAGGAGGATTGATCATGGAATTTACGAAAGACATGCATGTCTCGGAGGCCGCGTCGGCGTCGCCGGCAACCATCAAGGTATTTCAACAGCACGGTATCGACTTCTGCTGTGGAGGACATCGGCCCATCGCGGAGGCGTGCGCGGAGCACGGTCTTGATGTTGACCGAGTCCTGACGGAGCTGGCGCGGTCTACAGCCGAGAGGACCGACGAACAAAATTGGCAGCAGGCGCCAATGAGCGACCTCGTGGCCCACATTCAAGCGCGGTTCCACCAACCCCTCAGAGAAGAACTGCCACGTTTGTCAGCGATGATCGACAAAGTGGTGGAGCGGCATGGCGAGCACTACCCGGCGATGCTCGGGCCCCTCCAGCGGGAGTTCCGGGGTTTGATGTCTGAATTGCTCGATCACATGAGCAAGGAAGACCAGGTCCTGTTTCCTGCCATTGTCGCCATCGACCGCGGCCAGGCGGCAGATGGTGGCAGCTGGATTGCCGGCCCTGTCGAGGTGATGGAACACGAACACGTGCAGGCGGGCGCGGCGCTGGCGGCCATGCGGCAGGTCACCGGAGACTATCAGTTGCCTGCTGGCGCATGCCCCACATTCCAGGGATTGTTCTATGGTCTCGAACAACTCGAACGAGACATGCACGTGCATATTCATCTCGAGAACAACATCCTGTTTCCACGAGCGATCGAAAGAGGGCGAGCCTGACCATGGATCCCCTGGCCGGCACCCCGTGGAGCGCACCTGGCACCGTGTCCGGCTTTTCGACGGCGTCGCCCAACGAGGTCCTGATGGCCTTCGCGCGCGCTGAGCTGGATCGGATCGGTGGCCAGGGCACTGCCGTGGACATCGGCTGCGGTGCCGCACGGAATGCGGTGCCGCTGGCCGAGATGGGGTGGTCGGTCATCGGAACCGATCTCTCGCAACCGATGTTGGACGCCGCCATCGAGCGTGTCGAAAATTCGGGCGTGTCAGCGCGTGTGCAATGCATGTTGGCGCCGATGGAGGGGCTGCCGGTCGGCGACGCGAGCGCAGACCTGGTCATCGCGCACGGCATCTGGAACCTCGCCACATCAAGTGCACAGTTTCGTCAATCCGTCCGCGAGGCGCCCGTGTGGCGAAGCCCAGCGCCGCGCTCTTTGTCTTTACCTTCTCGCGCCACACGCTGCCTGATTCGGCGCCACCGGTGGCCGGAGAGTCCTTCGTCTTCACACAGTTCTCCGGACGGCCGCAGTGTTTCCTGACAGAGGAGCAATTGCTGACGGAAATGGCGGTCGGCGGATTCGATCCGGATCCGGGCGTGCCGCTGCGGGAGTACAACCGACCCACGGCGGCCACCGCCCAGCGCGGCGGGCCCGTGATCTACGAGGCGGCGTTCCGGCGGCGCGCGTGACGCACGGCTGACGATCAGCGCAGGCGGCGCATCATTGACAGCAGATACGCCGCATTGGTGAGCACGCCACACAGGAGCAGCCCCGCGCCCGCGTTGGTGGCGGCGGAGTTGTGTGACGCGAACCCCCATGTGAGCGTCGGCACGGCGGCCACCCAGATGACAAACAACGGCCGTGCCCAGGCGGCCGATGGCAAGGCGTTCGCAGCCACGGCAGGCGGCGCCCCAGGGTGAAGAGCCCACGCCCGATACCAGAGGTACATCGGCACAAGTCGGCCCTGCATGCCGACCACGATTTGTGTAAGAAACCCCACCAGACCCGCAGTGCCGTACACCCACATGAGCGGGATGGTCGACGAAGACACGGGCTTCATCGTCAGGATCAGGCCAGACACAATCGCGACGCCAAGCCATAGAAGTGCCGTGTGTGTCTGCCACGTGGACCAGTCACGCGCCGGCAACGCCGGTGGCCTGGGCATCCGATGCGCGAGGGCGCCTCGAATCTTCCGGACAAACATGACGAGGCCCGCCACTATCAGCAACGCGCCGGCCGCCACCGCCGGATGGCCACCAGGCAACGCCAGCACCAATACGATGAGTCCCGCCTCGATCAGCACCGCACTCCAGGCGAGTGACGCGCCGGTAGGCATGGCCGCCGGAAGGAACATCGGAATCAGCCGGTACGACAGTCCCACCACCATCATCAGCGCAAAACCAATCGCCGCCAGATGGGCATGCGCAAAGGCCAACAACATCGGGGAATACGCCAGCGTGCCACGGGCCTTGTCCCACCCGATGATCCCGCCGTACCCGATGGCCGCGATGAGGTTCACGAATGCCAACGCGATGTGCAGTTTCACCGGCCATGGCACCACCGCGGTCATGAGCCCACGCCACGCCCGCAACGCCACCCACAGACACGCCAGGCCCACTGGAAGCGCGTACAGAACGAAGGCGTCATACCGCGCGGCCCAGGCCTGCAACACCATGCCCGCGAGTCCTGCGCCAGATCCAAGAGCCAATATCCAGTCGACGCGAGTCACGGGGAACGGCATCCGCAGCGCGAGTGGAGCGACGATGTAGAACGCGCCGAGGATGGACCCGGTCAACCACCCCACCGTCAGCAGGTGGATCAGCGCCACCATCTTTGGATGAAAAAAGAAGGGCCCGGGCAACCCGGGCCACGCCACGAGCGCGACACACGCGAGCGCGAGACTGACGTGTGCGACCCCAAAGTACAGCAGCGGCAGGTTGGACGAGGGCGACATCAGCCGCCCTGGGACGCCCCCGGTGATATCCATGTGTCCACCGTACCGACCAGCGCGCGCCTCGTCTTTGCGCAAGCGCAAGGTTCGCCCACAATCAGTACAATTGCCCGGATGGATACCCGCCGCGACGCGTCCCACTCCCGGGTCTTTGACGGCCTGAGCGATGAGGCACGTCACGCCTGTCTGGCCTGCGCCCAGAGCATCTCGGTTCGGAGCGGACACTGGGTTGCCCGCCAAGGTGAACCCGCCACTCAGTTTTGCCTCGTGGATCAGGGCGCACTGAAAATCCTGCAGGACACGGCTCAGGGCACCGAGCTCATCGTACGGTTTGTGGGCCCCGGTGAGCCGTTTGGGGGCGTTGTCGCGCTCGAACACGCGCCGTATCCGGTGAGCGCACTGGCGGTCGAACCGACCCGTCTCCTCACCTGGAAGGCCGACACACTCAGGGCGATGCTGGAGACTCACCCCATGGTGCGCTCCAACATCATGCGGGAGATGACGGCCCACATGACTGATGCCTTGACCCGTGTGCGTGAGATGACGACACTGCGCGTTGGGGCGCGGCTTGCGATTACGCTGATGCGACTCGTGCGGCAGTGCGGACGTCAGACAGCGGAGGGGGTGCTCATCACTCATCCCCTGACCAGGCAGGAACTGGCCGACCTGGTCGGCACCACGCTGTACACCGTGAGCCGGACGCTCTCACAGTGGGAGACGGACGGCGTCCTTGAGTCGCGCAAGCGGCACCTGCTGATTCGTGCGCCGAAGGTCCTGGCGGCCCTCGCCTCGACCTGAGCGCCCAGCCTACTGGTGGCTTCGAAGTCTGGCGCGCCTCACCTCATGGTCGATGCGCCGGACAAACGCATAGAGTGCCAGGCAGGCGGCCATGAGCAGCGCCGAGACGCCCAGCCCCGGCATCACCACATCGACATGCCCGGCAAGGTACGACTCCAGGGTCGCGGTCAGCAGCCACATCTGGACGATCAGCAGGACCACGATCATGGTGAGTGCGGCGTCAAGGGCCGTCAGTCCTTTCTTGCTGGGTCTGGACTCCATACCTACCCTTCCGCGTGATTGTCCACGCCTACAGCGAGAATCGTTTCGCCGTCCCGGCGCAGCAGGATGCGCGGCAGGGGCCGGGGCGGCGGGCCCTGCAGCACCCGGCCAGTATCCACGGCGAAGTACCCCTCGTGACACGGGCACTCCAGCCGCTTGCGCTCGGGCGCATAAAACACCGCGCACGACAGATGGGTGCACTTCTGGCTGTAGGCCACGAAGGTCTCCGCGTCGGTGCGCACCATGATGGCGGTGTCATGTTCGGCCGGGTACCGGAACAACTTCACGCCCTGCACAGGAATGTCGGCCACGTTGGCGATGGCCACCACGGGGTAGGTGGGGTTCGGCGTCATCCACGCCTTGGCGAGAATCCAGACCTGCCCGACGAACATGCCGACACTGGTGAGCGTCAGAAATTTCGCAAACTGGCGGCGGCTGACGTAACGCTCCTCGGCCGCGTACACCGAGAACTCGTCGCGCCAGAGCGGGTCGCCCTCAGGCGGCGGGGGAGGCAAGGTCGGCGGGGTCATTGCGGTACTCCTTTGTGCGAAACCCACAGGTGGTCGAGCACATCAAGACTGATCGTGCTGGTGCCGGCCGGCACCAGCATGTGCACCTTTGTCCTGACCGTCTGCCGGCCAAAGATGAACTCGTTGACGGGCACCTCCCGGCGTTCGCTTTTGATGGTGGACCGGAGCGTAAACGCGAGCGCGCCGCTCGGGCACACCGTGGCGCACATCGGCTTCTTGCCCACCGACGTTCTGTCGTAACACATGTCGCATTTCATCATCTGCTCGAGGCGCGAGGGCATCTTTGGAATGCCGAAGGGGCACGCAACGACACAGTTTGAACAGGCGACACACCGCGGTTTGAGCGACGACTGGACGACGCCGTCTTCGGTCTGCTTGATCGCATCGGCCGGACACACCTGCGCGCAGGTCGGATTTTCGCAGTGCATACACACAAACGGGACCGTCGCCGTGCTCTCCTCCCGATCAAGGAAGTCCACGTGGATCATCGCGTGGCCACGATGGGTGTCGCACTCCGCGCACGCATTGACGCAGGACATACATCCGATACAGCGCGACGGATCCACAAAAAATTCGAGATCACTCATGCGGTGGCTTTCTCCAGCCGGCACGCAGACACCTTGAACTCCGGAATCTTGCTGCGCGGGTCGAGGGTCCGATGCGTCAATTGATTGGCACTCTGGCGATCAGGCCAGTGGTAGGCGATAAACACCGTGTCAGGGCGAATAGTCTTGACAATGTGGACGGCGAGTGTGATGGCGCGCCGGCGTGTGGTGACGGTCACGTTGTCGCCGTTCTGCAGTCCGTGGACCGCCGCCAGCGTGGGGTGCATCTCGACGCGAGGCGCCGGGCATTGATCGACGAGCGGCCCGATGCGACGGGTCTGCGTTCCGGAGAGGTACTGGCTCACCACTCGTCCGGTGGTCAGATACACCGGGAAGGATGAATCCACCGGGTCGCCGCTCTCGCGGTACTCGGTCGGGAGAATGCGCGCACGTCCATCCGGAAAGTGGAAATGGCCACCTTCAAAAAGTCGCGGGGTGCCGGGATGATCCTCCGCCGGGCACGGCCAGAACACGCCCATCTCCTTGTCCAGACGGTCGTAGGTAATGCCGTAGTAGTCGGCCGTGCCTCCGCGGGACGCGTGCCGGAGTTCCTCGAAGATGTCTTTGGGCTCGGTGTAGGGAAACAGATCCGCTTTGCCAAGGCGCGCCGCCAGGTCGACGTAAATTTTCCAGTCTTCGCGCGCCTGCCCCGGCGGGTCAACGGCCTTGCGGATGTGCACCACGCGGCCTTCGGCGGTGCACACCACACCCTCGTGTTCCTCCTGCAGGCTGCCGGCCAGCACCACGTCGGCAAAATGCGCGGTCTCCGAGAGAAAGAAGTCCACCACGCCGAAAAACTCGAGGCGCTCCAGCGCTTCCTGGGTGAAAGCGGCATCAGGCAACGAGACCAGCGGGTTGAAACAGATCGACAGCAGCGCCTTGATCTCGCCGCGATGGATCGCTTCCATGATCTCGACGGCCGAGTAACCGGCCTGTGGAATCTCGTCAGGCGACACACCCCAGACGCCGGCCACATGCGCGCGGGCCTCGGGATCGCTGATGGACCGTGCACCGGGGAGCTGGTCGCACTTCTGCCCGTGCTCACGTCCGCCCTGCCCGTTGCCCTGTCCCGTGATCATCACGCACCCGGCGCCCTCGCGACCGAAGTTGCCCGTGGCCAGGCACAGATTCAGGAGCGAGAGACAGTTCTCCACGCCCTTGCTGTGATGTTCAACGCCGCGCGCGTGCAGCACCATGGCGCGATCCGCTTCCGCAAACCAGTGCGCGGCCGTCTCGATTGACTGCGGCGGCACGCCGGTGACTTCGGCCGCGGTCAGGGGATCCCACCGCTGGGAGGAGGCCACGGCCTGCTCAAACCCGGTGGTGTGTGCGTCGATGAACGCGCGGTCTTCAAGGCCGTCGCGCAGGATGACGTGCAGCATCGAGAGATATAACGGCAGGTCGGTGCCGGGTCGCACCGGCAGGTACAAGTCCGCGTTGCGCGTAATCGGCGTCATCCGCGGATCGGCCACGATCAAGCGGCCGCCGTTGTCGCGGCATCGCCAGATGTAATCGGTCGTAATGGGCGCACACTCGGCGACATTCGCACCGGCCACCAGCAGCACCTGCGCCCTCGGAATATCCGCCCAGTTGTTGGGCGCACGATCGATCCCGAGCGCCAGTTTGTACGCGGTGCCGGCAGACACCATGCAGAGCCGCCCGTTGTAGTCGATGTGACGGGTGCCCACCGCGAGCCGGGCAAACTTGCCGAGCAGATACGCCTTCTCGGTCGTCAGCGATGCGCCGCCATAAATCGCGACGGAGTCGGGGCCGTGTTCCGCGCGAATCTCCTGAATCCGGCGCGCGGTGAAGGCCATGGCATCTTCCCACGAGGCGGGACGAAACCCTTCCCCGGGCGCCTTCATCAACGGCTCGAGCAACCGATCGGGACTGGCACCCTGCAGATAGCGCTTCACACCTTTGGGACAGAGCTTCCCCTTGTTGAAGGGGAACTCCTCCCACGGCTCAAAGCCCACCACCGTGTTGTCGCGCACTTTCAGCTGGATGCCACACTGCTGCCCGCAAAAGCAGCAGTGGGTCTTCACCAGGGTTTCCGAGGTGTGATCCCCGCGCGACTCCCATCCGCCCGGCGGGACCGATGCGGTGTGGGGACCGTATTTCTCAATCAACTCTTGTAATGGCGGGCGCTCAGACACGGGCAGCCTCCTTGATTCTCAGCTGCGCGAAGGCGACAGTGCGCCGCTTGCACGCCGGACACAGATCCTGCCAGTGGCCCAGGGGCTCGTTCGAAGAGGCCGCGACCGGTGCCGGCATTGCATAGTCAAACCCCACCTGCGGCAGCACCTGCTTGAGATCGCCCAGATGCAGCGCCGATGTGTACCGTTCGCCACACCGCGCGCAGTGCGCGCCGGGACCTGCCGCGCCGGCATCCTGATACAGCTTCACGCCCAACTGCGCAGGCCGCTGAAAGATGTGGAAGAATTTTCCGAACGGCGCGTACAGCAGGCCGGCAATCACCGTGATGGCGTGCGTGATCGCCAGGAACCCGTAAAAACTGCCGCGCAAATACATTGCCGAGACAGTCAGGGCCAACCCCGTGACCGAGATCGCAAACAACATCAGCAGCGGCACAAAATCCATCGCAAACGTCTGGACCGCAAACGCGCCCCGATCACGCATGCGCCGCCACAACGACAGCGAGATCCCGGCCAGCACCATCACGGCCGCGATGTCGAGACCGTGAAAGAGCAACCATGACGTCACCGTCCGCACCGCAAACGACATCGTCGGGAACCCGAAGACGTAGGTGACATAGGTCATCTGATCGTTGGGCAACGATTCAAAGTGAATCCACCCGAACACCAGGGGAAAGGTGATGGCGACGGCCAGCATGGTGCCCCACGAGAGCAGCAAGTGCATCCACCAGCGCAGGCGCGAGCGCTCACGGATGAACGTCTGGCCCACGATGTGTGTCGCGGTCAGCGGTACCAAGCGCCGCAGTGCGCCGATGGGACCCAGTTGGCGCGCCAGTTCAAACCCGCGACGCCAGTAGACCTCGGTCGGCGGCTTTTGCACCCACACCGTGTAGTGAAAGACCACGCCCCACGTCGCCACGATGACCGCGAACGTGTAGACCACGAGCGCCGCGTCGAAGTTCTGCAGGTTGCGCGATCCCACAATAATCGAGGCGCACACGCCGAGCGTCCACATCGTGGCCCAGGTTGCGGCCCGAATCTGGTCGCTCTTGGCCCTGGTGAGACTGGGAAGTGCCAACCGCCACGTGCGCTCGCCGCTGGCAAAGACGCGACGGTTCGCCACACCGAGCACGACGGCCACTAGCGACAGCAGCGCGAATCCCGGCCAGGCCACGCCGAACGCGTCACGGAAGACCCCGAGCAGGAGCGGAGGAAAAAATCCACCGAGGCCCCCAAGGGCCGCGACGAGTCCAGTCACGGTGCCGGTTTCTTTCGGAAAGTGTTGAGGCACCAGCTTGAAGACAGCGCCGTTGCCCAGACCCATCAACGTGGCGCATGCAAGGGCGCCCACCGTAAAGGGCACCATCTCCGGCCACGCGAGAAACAGCGCGAAGGGGGCAATCCCGCCGAAGACCCAGGACAACACCTGCGCACCACCGACCCGATCGGCGAGCCATCCGCCCACGGGACGCATGGCGGTGGCCAGGACAACAAACCCTGCCGCACGAAAGCCAGCGTCAGCCGGTGCCAACCCAAACTGATCGCGCAGGAGTGTCGGCAGATAAATGGAGAAGGCGACGAAGCCGCCAAACGTCAGAAAGTAAAACGCGCCCAACAGCCACGCGACGGGCTCCCGCGTCAGCACCCGAATCATCGGCGCCAGTCCTGACGGACGCACGACGCCAGGTGGATTGCGGGCGAAGACAGCAAAAACCACCGCAAAGACGAGCAGCAACACGCTGGTGCTGTAAAACACCGTCGTCCATCCGGCCGCTCCTGCCAGGAGAGGACCACCGAACACCGCGAAGGACTGTCCCAGGTTGCCGAGGCCATATACGCCGAGTGCCGTGCCCTGCCGTTCCGGAGGCGTCCAGCGGGACACAAAGGCCGCGCCGACGGCGAATGACGACCCGGCTATCCCCAGCAAAAATGCGGCGCCGATCAACTGGCGGTAGCTCGTCGTCTGTGGCACCAACCACGCCGCGGCGGCACCGCAGAGCAGGACCGCCGAAAAGGTGATCCGGCCGCCAAACCGGTCGGTCAGCATGCCGACGGGCAGCCGAGCGATCGAGCCGAGCAAGACGGGCACGGCCACCAAGAATGCCGTCGCCGACGCATTCAGGTTGTATAGCGCGGCAAACTGCGGGGCCAGGCCGCCAATCAGCGCCCAGCCGAGAAACGACACCATCATGGCGCCCGTCGCAAGGATGAGCGCCCGTGTATTTCCGGATTCCAGCGTGGACGCGGATCCTGAGCTCATGTGCTCAAACCTTAGCTCACTTCACCATCATCAGCAGCATCCGCGAGCGCACCGGCGCGTGTGGCACATTCGCCGGAAGTCGAACGATGGTCCCCTGCGGCGCGCGATACTCCACGCCGCCGATGACCAGGACAAATTCACCCTCAAGCACGAGGACCAACGCGTCGTACGGCGACGTGTGTTCGGTACGACGGCGGGCACGCTCCCGCGCGAGGAGCTCAACGCCCTGATTCGGATGGGCGTCAACGGCATCCTGACCGACGTGCCCGAGGTGCTTGCGCCGCTCCTCGCCGACCTCAGGTGACGGCTTGCGCCGCCCCGTGGCAAGATGGGGATCCGTGTCGAGTACTGTCGTCTGTCTCAAGGCGCAGCCGCTTTTTGCTGCTCTGGATCAGGCTGAGCTGTTGTCCCTGGCTGGCCGGGCACACGTCCGCCGATACGCGATGGGCGAGGTTCTGTTCGCAGAAGGCGATGCCTGTCAGGGGCTTTACGTCCTCGTCTCCGGCAGGGTCAGGATCTTCAAGACCTCGGCCTCCGGGCGAGAGCAAGTCCTGGCCGTGGAAGAACCGGGGAGTTCCTTTGCCGAACTGCCGGTGTTCGACGGCGGCCCGTATCCGGCGTCGGCCTCCGCGATATCCGACACCGAGGCGCTGTTCATCTCGCGCGCCGATGTCCGCGCGCTGTGTCTGGAACGCCCGGAGGTCACGCTGAAAATCCTACAGGTCGTCGCGGCACGTCAGCGGAGGGTGGTGGCCGTGATCGAGGAGTTGTCCTTCACGACGGTTCGCCAACGAGTTGTCTCCTGGCTGCTGCGACAGGCCGCCACCAACGGCCGACCGTCCGAGCGCGGCACGACGATCACGCTGCCAGCCAGTCATCAGGAACTTGCCGCGCATGTCGGCACCGTGCGTGAGCTCGTGTCGCGCAACCTCACCAGACTCCAGGCACGGGGATTCATCGCTGTTGACGCGCGAGAGCTCACCATCCTCGATCCCGAAGGCCTGGAAGCCGACCTCGAGTCCGAGTAGACCGGCACCCCGTGTCGAGTGACTAAAGTCACTGCGCTGGCCTGACGGGGGGCGTCATACTGAACCCGGAGGCGGCTGTATGGGTAGTCACTCGTTCATCACAGGTGTCGCGGTGTCGGTCGCGGTGGTGCTCGGCGCGGGTCTGACGTCCGCCGCCGATTCGCACGCCCCTGCGAGCCTCACCACACAAGACGTTGCCATCAGAAAGGACCCCATGACCGTCATCCCCTTGCTGATCGATATCGCGCCTGGACCGGACAAGCAGGTCGTGTCGTTGTTCACCGGACCGGGGCGCAAGCTGGTCCAGATCACCCTGCGCAACGGCGGCACACTCGCCGCGCACAACGCGCCCGTGCCAATCACGATTCAGTGCGTCGCAGGCAGCGGGACACTCACGGTCTCCGGCCAGGGGCAACCGGTGCCACTCACGCCCGGCGTGCTGGTGACCATCGAGCCCGGCGTCGTGCATGAAATCGTGGGGACGCCGGCCGTCTCCGTCCTGTTGACCCAGTTCACGGAACGCTGAAGGACACGGTATGACATGGCGCTTCAGAGTTCCCCGCCAAGTCTGGGTTGTGGTGGTGGCACTCGGGCTGCTTCTGGCACTCGGGTGGGTGGCCACCCAGAGCGGCCCGCTCGCGCCGATTCCAGTGACGGTGGCGCAAGTGGTGCGGGCGGATGTGGCCCCTACGCTCTTCGGTATTGGCACCGTCGAGGCCCGCCGCGCCTACGTGATCGGACCCACGGCGGCCGGCCGCGTCCGGCGTGTGCTCGCCGACGTTGGTGATTCTGTCGCTGCGGGACAGTTGCTGGCTGAGATGGAACCTGTGGATCTCGATACCCGGGTGGCCGCCACAACTGCAGCCGCCGATCGCGGCCGGAGCGCCGTCGCCGCAGCCGATGCGCAGGTGCAGGACGTCAGGAGCCGTCACACCTGGGCTGCGACCGAGGCGCGGCGAGCCGAAGCCCTGGGAGCCGCTGGCGCGGCCAGCCAGAGCTCAGTGGACGCCGCGCGACAGGCCGAGCAGTCTGCCCAGGCGCAGCTCGCCGCCGCGGAGGCGTCACTGACGGCGGCCCGACGGGACCTCTCCCGCCTGCAGGCCGACACCGGAGGCGCGCAACAGCAGCGCGGCAACCTTCGCCTTGTTGCCCCTGTGGACGGTGTCGTCACGGCGCGAGACGCCGAACCCGGGTCAACTGTCGTGGCCGGTCAGGCCGTCCTCAAGCTGGAGGATCCTGGCAGCCTCTGGATCAGCGTGCGTCTGGACCAGGCACGGTCTGCGGGATTGCAGGCCGGTTTGCCCGCTCGGATCACACGTCGCGCGGATCCACTTGCCCCGCTGGCGGGCACGGTTGTGCGCGTGGAGCCCATCAGCGATGCGGTCACCGAGGAACGCATTGCGAAGGTCGCGTTTGACCGCGCGCCCACGGACGTATCGAGCGGCGAGATGGCCGAGGTTACCCTCACCCTGCCCGTGATCAGGAATGCCGTCGTCGTCCCCAACGCCAGCCTCCGGCATCGGGGTTCTGAACAGGGCGTATGGCGGTACGTGGACGGTCAACTCGGGTTCGTCCCGGTGATCACCGGAGTGGAGGGGGCCGAAGGGACCGTTCAGATTCTTGACGGGCTGCAGGTGGGCGACCAGGTGGTCGTCTACAGCGAGCGCGACCTCGGCGACCGCAGCCGCGTCACGGTTGTGCCGGCGTTGCGAGGAGCGGTGCCATGATCAGCCTCGCAGGCCGGGACATCCTGCACTCGTGGAGCAAGTTCGTATTCACCGGTGTGGGACTCGGGTTGCTGATCGGTGTGACGTTCACCATGGCGGGCGTTTATCGCGGCATGGTGGATGACGCCAAGGTACTGCTCAACAACAGCGGCGCAGACCTCTGGGTCGTGCAGAAGGACACGCTTGGCCCCTACGCCGAGCCGTCCAGCGTGCACGACGATGTGTACCGCACGATCCTGGGGATGCCGGGCGTCGCGCGGGCCGCCAACGTCACGTACCTCACGATGCAAGTGCGCCAGGGCGAGACGGACGTCCGCGCCATGGTCGTCGGGTTCGTCCCGGGGGAGCCGGGCGAGCCGCGCTACCTCATCGCCGGACGGCGCGTGACGCGTAGTCACTACGAAGCCGTCGTCGATGTGAGCGCCGGATTCGCGGTTGGCGATCAGATTCGCATTCGTCGGCACGACTACACCGTGGTGGGCGTGACGCGGCGCATGGTGTCCTCCGGAGGCGACCCGATGGTCTTCATCCCGCTCAAGGATGCGCAGGAGGCGCAATTCCTGAAGGACAACGATGCGATCGTCAACGAGCGCGCGCGTACGGCAGACAACCCCGCGCTCAATCGTCCCGGCGTCCCGGGACTGCTGGACGCGATCGAGGCCTCGCAGACCAGCGGCCACACCGTCAACGCCGTGCTGGTCCGTGTGGCCAGCGGCCACGCCCCCGATCGTGTGGCGGCGGACCTGCGCCGGTGGAAACACGTCGAAGCCTTTACGCGCGTGGAGATGGAGGACATTCTGATCGCCAAACTGATCGCCACGGCAGCAAAACAAATCGGCATGTTCCTGGTGATTCTGACGATCGTGAGCGCTGCTATCGTGGCCTTCATCATCTACACGATGACCCTGGGCAAGATCCGGGAGATCGCCGTGCTGAAGCTGATCGGTACCCACAACTCGACCATCGCCGGCATGATCCTGCAGCAGGCACTGTGGCTGGGCGTGATCGGGTTTGCGGTTGGCAAGATCGCAGCCACACTCTGGGGGCCGGCGTTCCCGCGATACGTGCTGCTCGAACCCCGGGACGCGGTGATCGGCTTCGTCATCGTCATGCTCGTCTGCGTCCTCGCCAGCACGCTGGCCATTCGCGCGGCTTTGCGCGTGGACCCGGCGGCCGCGATTGGGGGCTGACATGACGAGCGTCGACGGGATCCAGATAGAAGGATTGAGCAAACGCTACGGCGAAGGGCCGACCGCCGTCGATGCGCTCAAGGACGTCAACATGTCTGTGGCGCCAGGCGAGGTCGTCGGGCTGATCGGGCCGAGCGGCTCGGGCAAGACCACGCTGCTCAAGTGCCTCGGCGCGGTCATTGAGCCGACGCGCGGCCGCATGACGCTGGGTGGCCAGGTGATCTACGACGGCGGCTGGAAGATCGCCGATCTGCGTGTCTTGCGCCGCGACCGGATCGGATTCATCTTTCAGGCGCCGTACTTGATTCCGTTTCTCGATGCCACCGACAACGTGGCCCTGCTCCCGATGCTGGCCGGCCAATCAAACGCGGTTGCGAGGGCCCGTGCACGAGAGCTGTTGGAGGCCCTCGACATGGCACATCGCGCCAGCGCACTGCCTGCGGAGCTGTCGGGCGGCGAGCAGCAGCGCGTCTCCATTGCCCGGGCACTGGCCAACCGGCCGCCTGTCATTCTGGCCGACGAGCCAACGGCGCCACTCGACAGCGAGCGGGGCCTCGCCGTCATGCGCATCCTCCACCAATTGGCGAGCCAGTACGCGACGGCGATCGTCGTCGTGACGCACGACGAGAAGATCATCCCGACCTTCAAACGCACCTACCACATCCGCGATGGGCGGACCGTCGAGGAGGCGCTGCGCTGAACGCGCGCTGTCGGATGGCCTCGCGCAGCACGAGTCCCTCGACGCCGCGCATCTCCAGACCGAGCAGCGCGGCAATCGTCGGCGGCTCGTCGATATTCCGGACGTGGCCCAGCCGCGCGCCCCGGGCAATCCCCGATCCCGACAGCACGAGCACTGGATACATCTCTGGATAATCCGGCAGAAAGCCGTGGCCGTGATACGGCTCGTCCATCAGGCGCCGCGCGGTGGACGAATTCTTCGGGTCGAGCGTCAGATGGGTCTCGATATCAGCGGTGAGCGCACCCCACGACAGATAGTGGGACGGGCCGAACTCGTGCTGGGCCTTGTCTGTGACGAGCAGGTGGATGGCGGTGAAGGCCGGCTTCCGTCGTTCGAAGACGTGGGCGGCGGCCTGGGTCAGCGCCAGGTCGCCCGCGCCTTGCGCGTACGGGTTGTCGTAGAACGCGTAGTACGCATCGATCGGCACGTCGGCGCTGCGCAGCTCGTCTGGCAGCCCGGGCGTCACCTCGCGCGGGTCGGGCCCGCCCTCGACCCTGAAGACCTCCGCCACGTTGTCGTCAATGGCTGCATCACTTCGCGTTTCGGGCCGGAAGAACGCGGCGGTGCGTCGCCCGCTCGCCTTGACGACATCGAAGATCGTCGCGGCCTTCACCGACTCACGTCTGGTGAGGTTCGTGAAGAGCAGCCGCTCGCCCGTGCGCCGTACGGTGACGCGGTTGCCGACAACCCCGTGCAGGCGTGGCCTGACCCCGGTGATGAGCGTGGTGTGCGACAGATGAGTCAGGCACAAGCTGCGGTACCTATATGCGACCGTGCGTCGAGCACAGGGCATGGATCTGGCTGACGTTCAGGAGTTGATGGGGCACAAGTGGGCGCCGACCACGCAGTGGTACGCGATGGTGGCAGCGAAAAAGCTGGCCGCGGCAGCGCGGCTGCTCCACGAGGCTTGGCATCCGCTATGTTCGACATCGGACGGTAAGGTCGGCGGGAGGTCGGGAACAGATTGACTTCTAGTCGCTCACGACCTGCGTTTGATGGGGCCACCGTATCGCCAATCCGATGGCTCGCGGTGTGGCTCAGGGGCTGGCTCGTCATCTGACCCCCACGGTGGCCATCACGTCTGCCCTCGAAGCCACGAGCAACTCATTTACTGATACCGACTTGTGAACTCCACGCGGTTGCCTCGAAACGAGTGCTTGGGCCAGCGCCTCGGTCGCGAATTGGGTTGCGGATGGGGTCGAGAGCGAAGGGGGAGCGACCCCCCGCTTCGCGCTGGCCCCTGACCCAGCGCCTGTCGGCGCCGGGCCAAGCCGGGGGTCGCTCCCCCTTCGCCTGCATGAGCCGCAACCGTGTCTGGCCTCGGACACGGCCGAGGCCCGTCTGTCAGCCGCCGCCGTGTCACCGTCGTGGCCGGTTCGGCGACCAGAAGTGCATCCATGCCGCTTATCAAACCCCGACCGAAGCGCGTCCACGTCGTGCGCTACATGTGTCGCCTGAAGGAGTCCAAGCGAAACACGCCTCGTGCTCTACTTTGTCAGCCTCGTGCTCCGCCTTGATCGCCGACGCGACACACGCGTGGTCGACGAACTGATCGCCGTTGGGCGGTACGAATCAGGCCGCGATCGGTGCGACACCGATGGGTTGCATTGCGCGCAGAACCGCGTGTGAAATTGCGTTCGTACTGACGGGGACCTGAGCGCCGGGCCAACGAAACGTGATTGTCAGGCTCGACGCTGACGCCGTCAAGACTCCTCGCAAGGCTCGGCCCCGGCTACGCCGGGCTCGCGGTCTTGACCGCGTCAGCGTCGAGCCCGTCTTGGCACCTATCGATGGCCCGGAGAGTCTGCTGGACCAGTCAGAGAAGACGCCTGGGCACACGCTCGATCGCATCTGGCAACATTGTCACGATTGGGCAGTAGCGTCGCCTCTATCGCGCGTGCGCCACTGCGGCCACCTGCCGGCTCCCGCTCGTGCTGGCGACACGAGGACAGGCTCACATGCTGGGCTAGCGGGATCGGCGGACGAGGTCAGGCCGCGTCCTCTTCCTCAGCTAGGCGAATCGGCACCTCGACTCCGTCAGCGAAGCGCGCCGCGATGACCAGCTCGCCGTTCATCGCTTCGATGAACTTCCGCAGCGTGCCGACGTAAAGCTCCGTCCGCCGCTCCATCTTGGACACCTCTGCTTGGCTCACGCCGAGCAGTTCGGCCATCGTCTCCTGCGTCAGGCCTCGGGCCTTCCGAAGCTGCGACAAGTGCAAATCGTCGGACAGACGCTGCGCCTCCGCCTCCATCCGATTGCGGGTCTCCGGCTTCGTGCGAGTCTTGATGTCAGACCACTTGTGTCGCTTCATATCAACCCTTCCCGTTTCAGTTCCTGGAGGTAATCGTCGCACAGGGTGTCGGCAAGCGGGACCTGCTCGTCGTACCAACGGTCGTTTCCGCTCTTATCGCCACCCAACAGAAGAATCGCCGCCCGTCGCGGATCGAACGCATACAGCACCCGATACGGACTCCCCTCGTGCTGAATCCGCAACTCACGCATGTGGCGGTGCCGCGACGTGGCGATACCGGATGAATACGGGAACGGCAACGCTGGTCCATGTTCGACCAGCAACTCGACGACGCGACCGACGCTGACCTGTTCTTCGTCGTTGAGGTCACCGAACCAGCCGGCGAATTCGTTGGTGCCCTCAACTTCCCACGCCACGGCTTAAAGTATGCCATATAAGGAATAATGTGTCGAGGGTTATACTTCGCCGGCCACCTGCTCGGGCGCGCCACCATGTGCCTCGGTGCCGCGGTCAGGATGGCCTGTCAGATCGCGTTCGTACCAGTAATGGACTCGGCTGGCATCGGATCAACCACCACTCGACGCGATCCAGAAACGCGCAAACTTCCCGTCCTCCTGACTAGCGGCGAGGTCGCGCAGTTGCTGCGAACGACGAGGAAGGCCGTGTACGCCATGGTCGAGCGAGGGCAGCTCCCTGGAGTGGTCCGGCTCGGCCGCCGTGTCCTCGTCCAGGAGAGGGCTTTGGTAGACTGGCTCGGCCAGAAGTCCACGTCATCGTTGGAAAGGTAGACAGCGATGAGCGTAGTAGTCAGACCGTACAAACGGGGTGGTTGGCATGTCGACATCCGCCTCAAATTGCCAGACGGAAAGGAGGTTCGCGAGCGAAAGTTGCTCAAGACGGTGTCGAAGTCAACGGCCCAGCGATGGGGGCAGGACAGGGAGAGGCACTTTGTGCTCCATGGCCTCCCGAAACCCACGAAGGAGGTTCCAACGCTTGAAGAATTTGCGCAGAGGTTCCTGGATGGCTACGCGCGGGCCAATCGTCAGAAGCCGAGCGGGATTGCCGCCAAGGAGACGATCCTGAATCGGCACCTGATTCCGATGTTAGGAAGTCGACGACTCGACACGATCACCACGGAATCGGTGCAGGATCTGAAGCGCGAACTGCGGATGAAGTCACCCAAGACCGTGAACAACGTGCTCACAGTGTTGGGCGTGCTGACCAAGAAGGCGGTCGAATGGGGCGTCATTGAGAAGGTGCCCTGCACGATTCGATTGCTGGCCGTTCCGACGCCGTCGATGGCGTTCCATGACTTCGACGACTACGAGCGACTGGTTGAGGCAGCCGACGGGCTGGGACCTGACACATCCCTTATCGTGCTCCTCGGTGGAGACGCTGGGCTGAGGTTGGGGGAAATCCTGGCGCTCGAATGGACGGATGTCGACTTCCACAAGGGTCAACTCTGCGTGGAGCACTCGCAATGGAAAGGGCATCTCACCACGACGAAAGGAGGCCGGTTGCGACACGTGCCGATGACGGAGCGCCTGGCGATCGCCATGAAAGCGCATCGTCACCTGCGTGGCAAACAGGTATTGGTCCAGGCGAGTGGGGAACCCCTCACGATGAAGATCGTGCAGAGTTGGGTAGCCCGCGCGGCCCGAATAGCGGGGGTGCGGCCTGGGGTGCATATCCTCCGACACACGTTCTGTTCTCGTCTAGCGATGTTGGGCGCCCCGGCGAGGGCAATTCAAGAACTCGCGGGGCATCAGGATCTGAAGACGACACAGCGTTACATGCACCTGAGCCCGGCCGCGGTTGAAGGAGCGATTCGGCTTCTCGATGCACCGAGAACCGGCTCGGCCTTTGGCAACATGTTGGCAACGGGTTCTACCGAGTCCGCTAACATCACTCGGTAGAACAGGTTAGATGGTGGAGGCGGCGGGAGTCGAACCCGCGTCCGAAAGGCCTGTCACCGTAGGCGTCTACATGCGTAGTCGAACTTAAAGGTTCGCGACCGTCATCGAAGTTCGACGAACGTGCCGGCCGCTAGTCCGTGAAGTCTCGTCCTCAGGCGCCGGACGCGCTAGAGAACCAGCCTGCTAAATGGCGTGCACTCCCCACCCGCAGGCTGGTGAGGGTGCACGTCGCGGGGATTAGGCCGCGAGTGCGAGCTGCGTGTCCGCAGTTGCATTGTGTTTCCGCCGGTTTAACGAGTCGGGTGGAAATGGCTCGGCATGCATCCCACGATCCCTTGCCCCCGTCGAAGCCGTGTCGCCCCCACAAGGTCAGTGTCGCTCCACCATCTTAACAGTTCCCCAGTTCCCCAGTTCCCCAGTTCCCCAGTTCCCCAGTTCCCCAGTTGTACAGCCCCGCCCTTTGGTTCATAATTGACAGACCACATGACAAACGAGCAGCGCGTGCGCGAGGTGGTTGACGCTTATCTGGACCGGACGATCCATGACCTGGAGGCGCGGGTGCAGGCCCTGACCAAAGACCTGATCGGGCTCATCATCGACCAGGAAGCCAGGCACGCCCGCGAACTCGAGCAGCTCCGCCAGCAAGTCACGTCCGCGGCGCCGGTTGGTGAACCGGTTCCTGAACAGGTGGTGGCCCCGGTCCTGTCGGCCGTGCCCGCCAGCGCAACGCGCGAAGCGCGTGTGGAAACCATGGAACGGCTGCTGGGGTCGGTGCGACGAATCGACCAGTCCAATGGCCTCAACGCCATCCTCGGAGCCCTGGCCCGCGGCGCGGCCGCTGAAACGTCGCGCGTCGCCATCCTGCTCGTGGACGGCTACATGTTCCGCACCTGGGGCCACTTCGGGTTTGCCGAAGGCACCGGCCCCACTGAAATGCCTATTGGCGCATCGGGAACGCTCGCCGCAGCCGTGGCGCTCAAACAGACGTGTTTCGTACCGCCGGTCATTGATGGCCGTGACGGCGAAGGGCCTGCCTTCATGCGCGTGCCTGCGGGACACACCGGCTTGGTCGTGCCGCTCACCGTCGGCGGGGAAGTGGTGGCGGTGCTGTACGCAGACGACATGTCGCGCTCGGTGGAGCACGAAGACGCGCCGCTCTGGACTGAGGAACTGGAACTCCTCGCACGTCATGCGGCGATTCGCCTTGAGAACGTCACGTCGGCCCGCACGGTGGAAGTGCTGGCCCGGGCCGACTGACATGCGATTCCTCCCACTGGCGTTCGGTCTCTCGCTGGTGGCGGCGCTTGGTGCGCAGGACCGACTCTGGCTGGCACCAACGCCGGCAGACGCCCGGCCCAATGCGATTGCCACGGCGCTCGCACACCTCGAAGACGGCAAACCCGCCCTCGCACTACCCGCACTGCGACGCTCTATCGGCCAACCGGTCGTCGGGCGCTACGTTCGGCTGCAACTGGGACGAGCCGAACTGGCCGACAAACAATTCGACAACGCGGCCGCCTCCGCTGCGGCCGTTCTCGCCACCAAACCAGAAGGCTATTTGCTCGAACAGGCGCTGTGGCTGGCGGCCGACGCGGCCGAAGCACGACTGGCCTGGACTGACGCGACCAAAGCGCTGGCGACGCTCACCACCCAACCACTCGTCGCATCGTCAATGGCGAAGGCGTTGTACCGCCTGGGCCTGGCAGCACGGGAAGCGGGGCAGCTCGACAGTGCCGTGAAGGCGTTGACGCGCATCCACGACGAATTCCCCTCGTCTCCAGAAGCGTCTGACGCGACCAAAGCGCTCCTGAGCCTGGCGCCGTCATTCCAGGCGGCCACCGCCGAACGTCTGACCGTTGCCATGAGCCGCGCACACCAGTTGTATGCGGCGCGGCAGTATCCCGAGGCGCGCATCGCGTATGAAGGCGTGCGGCCGCTGGCCGGCAAGATCGATCGCGACCTCGTGGACCTGCGATTGGCGCAGTGCGACGCGCGCCTGAAGCGGTATCCCGCGGCACTCGCGGCGCTCGACGCCTACATTGCCGGCGGCGGCACCAATCGCGACGAAGCCGAGTACTTCAGAGTGGGTGTGCTCCGCGATATGGGACGCCACGCAGAGTACCTGCGCGACGTCCGCGCGTTTGTCGATCGCGGCCGCGACCCGGTCTTCGTCGAATCCGCCCTCAACGATCTGGGCACGCACTTCATCCTGGCCGATGACGATGGGAAGGCCGCGGCGGTGTTTACGGAGCAGTACGATCGCTTCCCCACGGGCGCGTTTGCCGGTCGTGCAGCCTGGAAGGCCGGGTGGTGGGCGTTCTCGAGCGGGAACTACGCCCAGACCGTGCGCCTCTTCGAAAGCGCCGCGCAGGGGCTGCGTCGCGCCGACTATCGTTCTGGCTGGGTCTACTGGGCGGCACGCGCGAATGAGCGCCTTGGCCACCGTGAGCGCGCGGTGGCCGGCTACCAGCAGACGATGGCCGATTACGGCAATTCGTATTACGGCCGTGAAGCCGAACGCGTCCTCGGTCAGATGCTCGCGGCATCGCGCCCCACGGCCGCAGGGGCGGTGAAGCCGGTGCGCCGCGAATCACGAGTGGCGTTTGCCCCAGGCGCGCCGCCAAGCAATGTTCCGCTCATCCAGGCGCTCCTGACGTCGCAACTCTATGCCGATGCTGCCGGCGAACTGCAGCGAGTCCAGCGGCTCGAGGGCAACTCGCCGCTGATTGAGGCCACCCTTGCGTATGCCTTGAACCGCGACGGGGAATTGCGCCTCGGCATCAGCGCCATGAAGCGCGCCTACCCGCAATACATGGCGGATGGCGGGGAAACGCTGCCGCGCGAATTACTCACGGTCCTGTTCCCGGTGGCCTATTGGGATCTCATTCAGAAGCACTCCGCGCTCCACAAACTGGATCCGTATCTGGTGGCGGCGCTCGTCGCGCAGGAATCCACGTTCGACCCCGAGATCCGGTCGGCCGCTGACGCGTGGGGCCTGATGCAGATTCTGCCCTCCACCGGCCGGCAGTATGCCCGCTCGTTGAAGATCCGGCCGTTCAACACCGCCAGCCTGACCAAGCCCGAAATCAACGTGCGCATCGGCACCACGTACTTCGCTGACCTGGTCAAACGTTTCGGCGGCGTCGCGCCGGCGCTGGCGTCGTACAACGCCGGAGAAAGCCGCGTGTCGCGCTGGCTGGCCGAACGACCGGGCGTCGATCGCGACGAGTTCATCGACGGCATTCCGTTCCCCGAAACACAGGGCTACGTGAAGAAAATCCTCGGCACCGCCGAGGACTACCGGCTGCTGTATCGCCGCACGCCGGCCGCCACTCCCCGGCGCTAGACATCGGCATAGCCGGGTCTGAAGACCCGGCCTCCGAAGACAGTCGTCCCTCCTATGGAGGCCGGGTCTTTAGACCCGGCGTGGGCCAGATCACTTCGTACAGCGACACCGGGTGTTCGTCCACGACGAGCCTCAGCTGATTTGGCATGTTCTGCAGTTGCAGGCGCAAGGCCGGGCCCACGTCGGCAGGGTAGTCGTTGAAATGCACGACGACCCATCGCACCCCGCGCGCGCGCAGCACCGCCCACGCCTCAGGTGAAGGAAAACTGGCCAGCGCCGCGGCGTCCTCCGGGAAGCCGGCCGGGGTGTGGTCGCTATAGCCATTGATCAGCGGCTGCCAGTGGAACGTGGACATCAGCATGTATTCGGTGTGCCGGTGCCGGTCAGACGCGTCCTTGAAGAATGGAAACTCGGCCACCGGCGCTCGCGGCATCACGGCGAGCCGGCGATACGCCGGCGCCACCGCCGGTGCGTCTGCCAGTTGCAGGGGACCCACCCACGACTCGGCCAATGCGATGACGACGAGCGCGGAGGCCAGCCATGGGCCCAGCTTCACCTGGCGTCGTTCGAGCCACGTGATCGCAAACGCGGCCAGCACTGCGGCCGAAAGCCCGACGAGCAGGCCGAATCGTACCGGTGCGCGCAGGAACGAAAACGCCGGCACCACCTGGTAGAGCAGTGAATACAGGCCGGCATCCGGGCCTGCCGAAATCCACAGCGCCAGGAGCGCCACCGCCACGTAAAACACCATCGTCTGTCGATGTGGCGCCTTCGCTCGAAGGGCGAGACCGGCGCCCACGGTGGCGAGCAGCACTGAGAGGAATCCCGGAAACAGCACCTCCCTGAAGTCACCGAGGTAGGGCAGCATCCAGCGGTGCACCCAGGCGGCCGAGGCCAGATACTCGGGCCCGCGCGTGGAGTAGAGTCGGGCTTCGGCGAGCGACCGCGCGAAGCCCGCTTCGCGCACTCCGATGTAGGGCACAAAAAACGGACCCACCATGACCACCACGACGCCCGCCGCCATCAGCGCGCCAAGCCAGAAGCGCGACTGGCGGAGCCGGCGCTGCGCAATGGCGTTCCACAGAAGGCCGAACCCGGTCGCAAGCCCGGCAAAGATGCCGTAGTACGCACAGGCCAGCCCGGTGACGCTCAGGGCGGCGCCAAGGAGTGCGCCGCGTCGCATTGACGGCGCCTTGGTGAAGTGGTGCATCGCCGCAAGTGATAACGGTGGGCCAAACGTCATCAGGAGTTGGATGTGCGGCACGTGCGCGAACATGTAGGGGCTGAAGCCGTACATGAGCCCGGCGATGCTTGCGCTCAATTGGCTGCCGCCAAGCACCCGGACCAGGAGAAAAGCCGAGAGCGCGGCTCCGGCGAATGCCAGCAGAACGACGGTGTTGTAGCTGGCGTACGGATTCTTCGTGGCGACCCAGACGGGCGCCGCGACGATGCCGGCAATGATGTTGGCTTCTGAGTAGGCCAACGTCTGCTTGTGGGGGTAGAAAATATTGGCGTCAAAAAGCGATGCCGGATTCGTGGTCAGGGCGTGCGCCACCCACGCCACATTCCACACACCATGCCTGCCGTCGCCGCTGTCCACCCGTCCGGCAGACCCGAGGCGGGCGGCGATGGGCCACGTCAGGATCGCCGCCACGACAATCGCAATCAGGGAGGCGACGCATGCGTCGCGGAGTCGTGAAGGCATGAAAGAATGACGGCCGGATGCGGGAATTCTATCGCAGTGTGCGCGCGGGTGTGGGACCCGCCATCATCGGCATTTCAGCATGGTGCGCGGCCGGCACGGTCGGTGTGATCTCCAGCGACTCCGGAGCCGGTCGCCTGCTCGCATTTGCTCCATGGTGGGCCGGCCTTCTCGCGTTCGCACTCGCTGCGTGTGTGCCCACCTGGCGCGCACGCCCGATCACAGCTGTTCCCGCATTGTTGAGCACGATGCCGTGGTGGCCAATCCCCCTTCCCGCGGCGGCCCTGGTGTGGACGGGAGCGCTCGCCTGGGTGCCCATCGGCGCATCGCTGCTGGCGGCAGAAGGCAGCCGGACGCTCGGGTGGCTCAATAGCGCGATTGGCGCGCAGACGCCTGACCGGGCGACCCGTGTGGCGGCGCTGGGATCGCTCGTCATCGCGCTCGGCGCCGCATGGGCGGCCGACCCGCGCGTGCCAGGCGGCGACGAGCCGCACTACCTGGTCATCACGCAGAGCCTGCTCAAGGACGGCGATTTGTTCATCGAGAACAATCACACGGCCCGCGACTACGCGTCGTATTTCGGGGGCTCGATCGCCCCAGACTACCTGGTGCGAGGCAAGGATGGGCGCATCCCTTCGATCCATGCGCCAGGCGTGTCGGCCCTGGTGCTGCCGGGGTTCGCCCTCTTCGGGTTTCGAGGCGCGCAGGCGACTCTCATTCTGCTGTTCGCGGTCACCGGCGCCTTGCTCTGGCAATCGGCGTGGCGCCTCACAGGAGACGCATCAGCCGCGTGGTTTGCCTGGGCGGCCGTGGCCGGGTCCACCACCATGGCCGTGTTGAGCTTCATGGTGTTTCCAGACGCGCCGGGCGCCTGTGCGGTGGCCGCCGGTGTCTGGCTGCTGGTGGCACTGCCACACGCGCCCGGTCGCGCTGTGGTCTCGGTGTCCGCGGCTCTTGCAGCGTTGCCGTGGCTCCACACGCGGTTCAGCGTCCTGGCCGGCGCGCTCGGCCTGGCCTTGCTCGTGCTGATGCTCCGCGACAAAGCTCGCCCAATGGCCGGCCGTCTGCGGCGAGTCGCGCTCTTTAGCGCGCTTCCGGCGATCAGCGCCCTGGCGTGGCTCACCACGTTTTATGTGCTCTACGGTTCGTTCGACCCCCGCGTCCCGTACGGGCCCAATCCAGAAATCCGGTCGTGGATTTGGGGTGCGGTGACCGGATTGTTCGTCGACCAGCAGTTCGGCCTGATGACGTTTGCACCCGTTCTGCTCGCCGCAGGCCTTGGTGTGATGGTGAACGCCCCGCGCCGGTTGCGCCTGCTGAGCGCGCTGTCGATCGGCATCGTGATGGTGTACGCGATGGCGGTGGCCAGTTACTGGATGTGGTGGGCGGGCGTGCCTGGGCTGCCCTCGCGCTTCATGACCGCGGCCCTGCCCTTGCTCGTACTTCCGCTCGCCGTGGCGTGGTCGCGGTCTGGCGTCGCGAACCGCCGGTTGCTGCTCGCCGGGCTGCTGGTGTCGCTCGCGATCACTGCCCTGGTGTTATCGGTCGATCGAGGCGCGATGGCCTGGAACGATCGCCGAGCGGCCCAGGCGGCCTGGCTCGAGTGGCTGAACCCGCTTGTGAACCTCCCAGGGGCGTGGCCGAGTTTCTTCTGGGACACGGAAGTCGCATTTCTTCGGCATGCCGCAGCCTCGCTCGCGGTGCTCGCCGTGTGGTGGCTTGCGCTCCGCACATTTGCCACCTCGCGCACCATCGTCGCCACCGGGATGTTGGTGGGTTTCATGCTGCTCACCCAGGTGGGCTGGTGGGTGACAGGCAGTGCGCCTCTGGACGCGGCTCGGGCCCAACTTGTCATCCACGCGGCCGCAGGGGCGCACGCGTCTGTTTGGCGGGTGGGCAGCGGGATGCGCCGGTGGGACGCGCTGGCCGAACCGCTTCGCTTTGAGCGCTTCCGGCCGCCGATCTCGGACCGTCAGTCTGCGGCGGTGATCTCGCTCGCGAATGTCCCCGGCGGCCTCTATCGCCTCGACGTTACGTCGGGAAGTCTCGCCGGTACCCTGACCGTTCGCATCGCGCGGCCACCCGCGCCGGCTTTGTACCGCTTCGACGTACCGGCGTCATCGTCACACTCCTTCCAGGTGACCCTGCCCGCCGGTGCCGCTGCGCTGGTTGTGGAAGGTGGGGCCCCCGAGTTCGCCCGGCAGGTGCACGCCAGTCTCGCGCCGGCGTCAGTCGCTCAGGCGCCAGGCGCTTTCGCGCGTCAGTTCGCCGCCTACGGCGACGCGGGTGTGTTCTTCCTTGATGGCAATGTGTTTCCCGAGACGCAGGGATTCTGGGTGCGGGGCGGACGTTCAACCAGCTTCGTGCTGGCTCGCGGCGGTGCTGCTGCGAATCGAGGGCACGTGCTGCAGGTGCAGAACGGCGGCGCCGCGAACACGGTGACGATTCAGGTCGGCGGATGGCAGGAGGTCCTGACGATGGCTGCCGGCGAAGTGCGCCCGGTGACGCTGCCGGCCGCCGACGCGTTAGGCAGCTGGCCGATCACCATCACCTCATCGTCCGGCTTCCGGCCATCAGACACGGCGGGGCAGGACGCCAGATTCCTTGGCGTGTGGATCCCACTCAACCGTTAATCGATCTAGTACCGAAGCGCTCCGCCGAACCAGAGTCCGTTGAAGCGGAAGTCGCCTTGGTCTGTCTTCACGCGCAGGAATGTGTTCATGCGCCTCCAGCCCACCTGGACGCCGAGGTGCCGTGAGAAGTTCATGGTCCCGTAGATGTCGATGTCCACGTAATTGGCCTGGTAGTTCTCATCGATATCCGGCAACTGGAAACCGCTGACTTCGGCGGTGATCGAGATGTTCTTCAACGGGTACGCGCGGCCGACCAGGCCGAAGGCCGGCAGAGGGGCTTTGGCCACGGTGGCTTCGTCGTTGATCGGCGACTTGAGGCTCGCACTCATCTGCGTGTACCGTCCTTCGATGAGGAAGCCGACATAACCGCGGTCGGTGTAGAAGAAGTCGAACTCATATCCGACGCGCCAGACCTTCCAGTCGAACGTCGATTTGATCGGCACGTTCACCGGATAGAGGATGCCGTTGAAGATGATCTGCCGCTTCAACGTCGAGTCGGCAGTGTAGCTGACCGGCGTGTACTGGAAGCGGAACTTGCTCTTCTTGCTGGGGCGCAGGACGAGACGGCCGTCCATGAACTGCGTTTTTTTGAATCCCAGGTCGGACACGAAGTCGATTTGGGTGCCGACGATCCCGAACTGTTCGGACGCAATGAGGCCGAACAGGCCCGGGCGCCAGATGGCGCCGCCCACTTCGATGTGATACTCCTCGCCGATCGCCCGGGTGGACGGCGGGCGGTCGTCGGCCTGCGCCAGTGCCGTGGACGGCAGCGCCACAGCGGCCATGAGCCCAGCGCCAAAGAGTAGTGCCCGCAACGTACAACCTCGCATGGAAACCTCCGTTTCGGGGGGTATCGGCCGCTCAGCTGTCAGGGAATAGACCTCGCGGCCACGAAAATCCACGACGGAGCACAGGGAAGGACCCACGACGGATCACAGGGAGGCGCAGAGGCTCAGAGGTCAGATCTGCTTAAACCTAAAGAAAAGAGCCTCAAAGACTCGGAGTCTCCCTGTGATCCGACGTGATCTAGTGAACCGAGGCTTTCGGGTCCCAGCCCATGCGGAGGACGGTGACGGCGGCCTTGCGGCGGCCGAAATCGAGTGCCTCGAAGCAGCTCCAGATGTAGATGTCCAGTTCCCGCCCCTGCACCTCTGGGCCTGTGTCGAGCACGGTGTAGATGCCTTCGTAGGCCTCCGGCACCCCCTCGATCCGGATGATTGACCCGGCCGGGAGCAAGGCGGGGTCGGATGCGGCGATGCCTGGCCTGACCTTGACGCCGGATGCGGTCGTTTCGCCCTTGCAGTAGGCGGTCACGTCAAACCGCAACAGGCGGCCGGGGGATGGTGCCGCAGTTTCGCTGGCCGTCTCGACGAGGGCCGTGCGCGAATCCATCATCACGCCCTCGTAGATGGCGAGAAACAGGACGCCGGCGGCGCCGGTGGCCAGCAGCTTCATCCGCAGAGACCGGGACAGGCGGAACGACATGTGCTGCCGAACACTCTAGCTGGAATCGATCAGAAATGTGAGAAGCCGGTCGGCAGGTCGGCGCGCGCGCCACCGGCCACCACGCACGTCGCCCGTTCCTTTGTACACACGCCGATTTCGGTGACGCTGGTTTCGCCGGCCTGTCGAATTGCGGCCAGAAACAATCGTGTGCGGCGCCTGGGGACGGCGAACAGCAGCTCGTAGTCTTCGCCACCAGAGAGCGCCAGTCCTGGGGCATCGGCGCCCGTGGCTGCGGCCCAGGCGAGGGCACCCGGGTGCAGGGGCAGCGCGTCGCCCAATACTTCCACGCCGCAGGCGCTCGCTTCGGCAACCTGGGTGAGCGCGTCTGCGAGGCCGTCCGACAGATCCATGCAGGCCGACGCCGCGCGGTTATGCGCCACAATCTGACCCGTGCGCAGGCGCGCGTCAGGCCGGTCGTACTTCGACACGCAGGCGCGCCCGTCGTCATCGAGCCCGGCGAGGTCGGCTCCGGATTCACGCAGGGCGAGGCCCGTCGCGGCCGCGCCGAGACGCCCCGTGACATAGAGTCGGTCGCCCGGGCGAGCGCCCGAGCGGCGCAGGATGCGCCGGGGCCGCGCCACGCCGATGGCCGTCACGTTAATCACGACTGGGCCCGGCGACCGGGTGATGTTGCCACCCACCAGCGGCACCCGTGCCTGAGCGGCGAGCGCCAGGAATCCGTCCAGGATGCGATCGAAGTCATCGAGCGGCAGCGTTTCGGGCAACGCGAGTGACAGCAGGAGTGCGCGCGGTGCGGCGCCCATGGCTGCGAGGTCGCTCAGATTGACGGCCAATGCCTTGTGTCCGATGTCCTCAGGTGCCGACCAGGCCCGGCGGAAGTGGATGTCTTCCACCATCGCGTCGGTAGTGACGACATCCACCATGCCGCGTTCAGGCTGCAGCACGGCCGCATCATCGCCAATGCCTGTGACCACCCAGTCGGGCGGGGAAGGCATGCGGGCCCGAAGCCGCGCGATCAGGGCGCGTTCTCCCAGTTCAGTGATGGTCACGATAGCCAATGGTGGAAGGAGCCCCGCTTTGCCGTGTGGGAAGGTCGAATGAACCTGTTAGACAGGTGGAACCGCTTGTACCGCGCTTCAGGCTTCCTCCTCGCGGGAGGCATGCACACCACGCGGCGTTTGCAGCTCACTTGGAAGAAAAGCATCGGCTCAAACGACGCTTCTAAACCATCACGAACAAAGCAGGAGCTGGTCCCATCCTACACCGCAATGCGGCGTTGCGCACCCAGAACCGTATCTACGAGGCGCTCGATCTCAACAGTTTTTTCCAGCACGCGGCTGTCGGCTTCGCCGCTGGCGGCGCGGGCGCGATACAGTTCGTCTGCCAGATTCAACGCCGCGATGATCGCCACGCGCAACGTGTCGGCGCTGGCCAACTCGTCGGCGGCCATACGCATCTTCCGGTCGAGGTACGTCGCCAATTCGGCGATGTAGGCCTGATCCAGATCGCTCTTCACAGCGTACCGCTGGCCGTGAATCTCGACGGTGACGACGCGTGTGCCCATGAGTGTGGGGCTAGAGCTTCAGCATGTCGATGTGCGAGATCATGTCCACGACACGATGGCGAATCTTCTCCCGCTCCTCGCGCAGCGCGGCGGTCTCGGCCGTGTGGGCCTCGAGTTCCGTGATGCGTGTGGTGGCGGCGTCAAGGTCGCGCTCGAGCCGCGCGGCCGCGTCGAGCGCCTTGGTGCGATCGGTGCGGAGTGATTCAATCATGCCGACCAGCTGTTTGACTTTCTCTTCCAGCCGGTCAATCGGTTGCAGTTCTGTCGTGGTCGCCATCCGGTCGTCCTTTGTCAGTTGCCGCGCAGGGTCGTTCCATGTGTCCGGGCCAGGGCCTCGATGATGGCCTCAACCGCCTGTTGCACTTCAGCGTCGGTCAGCGTGCGGTCCCGATCGCGAAATGTCAGCCGCAGCGACAGGCTGACTTGACCGGTGGGCACACCCTTGCCGTGATACCGATCGAACTCGCGCACATCCACCAGCGTGGCGGGTGCGCTGGCTCGAATCGTGCCACGAACCGCCGCAGCAGGCAAGCCGGCGTCGATGAGGATCGACAAGTCGCGTTGCACCGATGGGTGGCGCGGCAGGGGAGTCACGCGCCGCGGCGCGGCGTCTGCCCCCTGGAGGGCAACCAGTTGGTCCAGATCCAACTCACCGGCCACCACCGTGACTCCGGCCGGCAGACCGCGCGCAGAGGTGAGGCTCTGCAGCAACTGACCGACGACACCCACACGCCGGGATGTGCCCGCAACATCCACAAGCAGCGATGCGGCCCGCCCCGGTACACACCACGGCACGTCTGCGGCTGGTTCCGATCGACAGGTGACACCGAAGGCGTCGGTCAACAACTCGGCAACGCCGAGTGCATCAAACAGATCGACCTCCGCCGCCGGCTGGCTCCAATGCACCTGCCGCGCGCCCGCGAGCACCCAGCCCACGCGTTGCCGTTCGCCCTGCGTCGAGAACACGGAGCCGGCTTCGAACAGCCGCACGTCGGCGATATCGCGACGCCGGTTGTAGCTGAGCGCGTCGAGCAGGCCGGGCAGCATCGACGGTCGAAGCACCGCGAATTTTTCCGACAGCGGGTTCGCGATGGTGACAAGCGATGCAGGGCCGGCGACAAACGGTTCGGCGGCAACCTGCTCGATGAATGTGAAGGTCACGGCCTCCTGCAGGCCCGCGCCGCAGAGCAACCGCCGGATGCGCCTTGCGCGCAGTACCGCGGCGTCCGCGCGGTGCGGAGGTGTTCGAAGTGCGGGGAACGTCGCAGGCACGCGATTGACGCCCCAGTGGCGGCCGACTTCTTCGATCAAGTCCGCTTCGCGGGCCACGTCCACACGCCAACTCGGCACGCGCACGAGCCAG
Organism: Acidobacteriota bacterium; assembly: GCA_016716905.1. NCBI lineage: Bacteria > Pseudomonadati > Acidobacteriota > Acidobacteriota bacterium. Next base: position 1,022,083 of record JADJUS010000004.1, read on the forward strand.
TCGGTGTTCGCGGGCGTGACGCCAAATCCCAGGCTCGTGAGAATGCGCATCACGTCTGCATCCGGGACCTGGTCGCCGAGCAAGCGGTCCAGACGCGAGCGCAGAAGGACGAGATCGCGATCAGCGGCCGGCGATGGGTAACGGTCTGTAATCCCGCCGACGCGACGCCCCGCGCCGATGCGCTCGAGCAGGTCCAACGCGCAGGCCAGGCCGGCAGTGGCCGCCTCAAGGTCGGCGCCGCGTTCGAACCTGGCGGACGCTTCGGTCTTCAACCCCAGCCGCTTGCTGGTGGTGCGGACGGATGCCGGCTGGAACCACGCGCTTTCCAACGCGATGCGGGTGGTGGACGCGGAGACTTCCGACGTGGCGCCGCCCATGACTCCGGCGATGGCTACCGCGCGCGCGCCGTCAGCGATGACGAGCATTGACGCATCAAGTGTGCGGGACTGCCGATCGAGTGTGGTGAGGGTTTCTCCGACGCGCGCCATTCGCACGCGAATCTCCGGCCCCGCGAGGCGTGCCACGTCGAACGCGTGCATCGGCTGGCCCATCTCAAGCAGCACGTAGTTGGTGACGTCCACCACGTTGTTGATCGGCCGAATCCCGCACGCGGTCAGCCGATCCGCCAGCCACGCCGGCGATGGGCCGACCGTGACGTCGGCAATCGCCAGCGCATACCGTCCGCACAGTTCCGATTCTATGTTTACGGGGACGAATGGGTTTTCGGAGGCCGGCTCTTTAGAGCCGGCGGCTCCGTCGGGTCTAAAGACCCGACCTCCGAGGTCTGGCCCCTGGACCTTGGACCCTGGACTCTGGACCGCGAAGGCGGTGGCCGCCTCGCGCGCCAGCCCGCGAACACTGAGGCAGTCCGGGCGGTTGGCGGTGATCTCGAAGTCGATCACGTCGCCTTCGATGCCGGCCACCTCGAATCCGACGCCGGCCACTGCGGCCGCGATGTCGTTCACGCTTGCCGACGCTGGGAGGTCGGCGAATTCACGCATCCAGCTGACAGGGGCCTTCATAGTGCGATCTGCTCAAGGAATCGGAGGTCGTTTTCGTAGAACATCCGGATGTCATCCACGCCGTACAGGCGCAGCGCGAGACGCTCGATGCCCATGCCGAAGGCGAACCCGGTGTAGCGGTTGGCGTCGTATCCGACGGCCTCGAACACGGCCGGGTGCACCATGCCGCAGCCGAGGATTTCAATCCACCCGGTGTGTTTGCACAACCCGCAGCCGCGCCCGCTGCAGCCCTGGCACTCGACGTCGAGTTCGGCGGACGGCTCGGTGTACGGAAAGAAGCTCGGCCGGAATCGTGTGGCCACTCTGGCGTCGAAGAATTCTTCTGCGAATGCGTTCAGCGTGCCCTTGAGGTCTCCCAGGCTGATGTGTGTATCCACCACGAGGCCTTCGACCTGTGTGAACATCGGGGTGTGGGTGGCGTCGAAGTTGTCGCGCCGGTACACGCGCCCTGGCGCGATGATCCGCACCGGCGGGTCATGAGATTCCATGTATCGAATCTGCATGCCTGACGTGTGTGTGCGCAGCAGCGTGGCCGCGCGGCCGTTGTCTGGTACCGGCACCGGTGACGACAGATACAACGTGTCCTGCATGTCGCGCGCCGGATGCGCGGCGGGCATGTTGAGCGCCTCGAAGTTGTGCCAGTCGTCTTCGATCTCCGGGCCCGCAATGACCTGATAGCCCATGGCCATGAAGATGTCTTCCACCCGCTCGCGCACCTGCGTGAGCGGATGCCGGCGGCCCACCCACGGGCGCCTGGCCGGCAGCGAGACGTCCACGGCATCTTTCGGGCGCGCGGTGGCCAGCACCGCGGCATCGCGCGCGTCGAGCGCCTGCTCAATTTCCTGCTTCAGGGCGTTGGCCATCGATCCCAGGGATCGCCGCTCTTCGGGCGGCGCGGTTGCGATCGACTTGACGAGCGCGGTGACGCGCCCCTGTTTGCGGCTCAGGAAGTCGTCGCGCAGTGCTTTGAGATCGGCGGGAGACGACGCCGCGTCGAGCGCGGCGCGAAATTGACGGGAGAGATCTTCGATGGACGAGGCAGCCATGGTGGTCAGGGCATTGTACGCGGCAGACGCGCGTCAGCAGCAGGGCAGACAATCAAAGGGCCGAGACGGAACGCCTCGGCCCTCACGAAATTCACGACCCCGGGACCCCAGGACTCCGGGACCCCGACCCACCTTCGCGCTGCGCGCTACGGCGGGCAGGCTCTGGACTCAGGACGCGGCGACGGACCGCGGCGCGCGTGTGCCCTTGTTGGACTTGGTCGCGGTCGCCGGCTGGTTGGCCTTGGCCTGTGCCGCCACCTTGGCGAAGGCCGCCGGGTGGTTGACCGCCAGTTCGGCCAGGCTCTTGCGATCCAGCGCGATCGTGGCGGCCTTCAGGCCGTTGATCAGCTGTCCGTAGGTCAGCCCGTTTTCGCGAGCGGCGGCGTTGATGCGCACCACCCACAGCTGGCGGTAGTCGCGCTTCTTGCGGCGACGGCCCACGAAGGCGTAGTTGAGGGCCTTATCAACAGACTCCTTGGCGGAGCGGTACAACTTGCTCTTATTGAGGAAGTAGCCCTTGGCGCGCTTCAGCAGCTTCTTGCGCTTGGCGACGCGGACGGTTCCTCTCTTAACGCGCGGCATGACAGTCCTTTCAGTCTCAGTCGTACGGCAGCATGCGCTTCAGACGGGGGGCATCTGTCTTGTCGACAACGTGCGACCCGCGCATCTGGCGCTTGCTCTTGGTGGTTTTGCTCGTGAGGATGTGGCGCTTGAACGCCTTGGACCTCGTGAACTTACCGGTGGCAGTTTTTTTGAAGCGCTTTGCGGCGCCCCGATGACTCTTCAACTTCGGCATAGTCGTTCCTACTCACTCCGATCGCACATCCCCTGATGTGCCTTCCACGGGCCGGGCTTCCCTGGCCTCTTTCACGTCCTTCGAGTCTTTCGAATCCGTCGCCGGCTTCGCCTTTTTCATGCCGGGCCGGGGCGCCAGAATGGTGTGCATCTGGTTGCCTTCCTTCAACGGCATCGACTCAATCACCACCATGTCGCCCAGTTCACCGGTCAGGCGTTCCAGGATGCGGCGGCCAATCTCCGGGTGGGCCATTTCGCGGCCACGAAAAAATACCGTCGCCTTGACCTTGTCGCCGTCCTCAAGAAACCGCTCGATGTGCTTCTTCTTGAACTGGTAGTCGTGTTCGTCCACCTTCGGCCTGAACTTGATCTCCTTGACCTCGATGACCTTCTGGTGCTTCTTGGCCGCCCGCGTACGCTTCTGTTGCTCGTACTGGTACTTGCCGAAGTCCATGATGCGACACACCGGAGGCACCGCCGTTGGTGAAATTTCCACCAAATCCAGCCCCTTGGCCCGCGCGATTGCGACGGCCTGTGGCGGCGGCATGATCCCCAGCTGTTCGCCGTTATCGTCGATCACCCGAATTTCACGAACCCGGATTCGTTCATTGGTCCGTACGCGGTCGTCGCGTCGGGGACCTCGGTCGTAGGCTATAACGTGCTCCTTTGTGCCAAACGCAAACCCCTATCTTACCGCCGACTGAGCACTTCGTCACGTGCCGCGGTCAGGAAATCTTCCAACGCCCTCGCGCCCTGGTCTCCGCCCGTCCGGCTCCGCACCGCAACCGTCTGTTCGGCCGCCTCCCGGTCGCCCAGGACCAGCATATACGGCACTTTTTGCAGCTGCGCCTCACGAATCTTATAGCCAATCTTCTCGACGCGCCCGTCCACCTGCACCCGGAAACCCGCCTCGGACAGTCGCGTCCGGACGGTTTCCGCCCATTCGAGGTGCCGGTCGGCCAGCGGCAACACGGCCATCTGGACCGGGGCCAGCCACAACGGGAAGGCCCCCGCGTAGTGCTCGATCAGCATCGCGATGAACCGCTCGAAGCTGCCAAAAATCGCACGGTGGATCACCACCGGCTGGTGTTCCTGGTTGTCGGGGCCCACGTACTTCAGCCCAAAACGCTGCGGCATCTGGTAGTCGAGCTGGATGGTGGCGCACTGCCACTTCCGGCCGATGGCGTCGGTGACGTCGAAGTCGATCTTCGGCCCGTAAAACGCGCCGTCGCCTTCGTCCACCCGATAGGCCGTGCCGGTGGACTGCAGGGCGCGCGTCAACTCCGCCTCAGCGTGGTCCCACGTCGCCTTCTCACCCAGAAACTCCGCGGGGCGTGTGGACAGCTTCACTTCGTACGACAGGCCGAAGTCGCCGTACACGCGCTGCACCAGACGCAGCAACCGCTCGACTTCCTCGCCGATCTGCGACTCCATCACAAAACAATGCGCATCGTCCTGCGAGAACTGGCGCACGCGCGTGAGGCCGGCGAGCACACCTGAAGCCTCGTTGCGGTGAAGCGGCGTCTGTTCATGCAGGCGCAACGGCAGATCGCGATACGACCGGGTCTCGCTGCCGAACACCAGCATGTGGCCGGGGCAGTTCATGGCTTTGACACCCATCGCCGTTGCATCGGAAGGACCTCTGAGGTCGTTTCCTTTGGCTCCAGGGGAAACGACCTCAGAGGTCTTATCGCTCGTCTCGCTCCGGCCCTCAACCAGGAACATGTTTTCGCGGTAGTGCTGCCAGTGGCCGGAGGTTTCCCAGAGCGCCTTGTTGAAGATGAGCGGCGTCTTCACTTCGCTGTAGCCGGCCGGGAACAACACGTCGCGCATGTAGTTGGCCAGCGTGTTGTACAGCGTGGTGCCCTTGCCCAGCCAGAACGCCGCGCCGGGCGCCCACGTGTGGAACGTGAACAGGCCCAGGTCTTTTCCGAGACGACGATGGTCGCGTTTTTTGGCTTCTTCGAAACGCAGAAGGTGCTGCTTGAGGTCGTCTTCCTTGAAGAAGGCGGTGCCGTAGATGCGCTGCATCGGCGTACCTTGCGCATCGCCCTTCCAGTACGCGTTGGACGCGTTCAGCACTTTGAACGCCTTCAGCTTGCTGGTGCTGGGCACGTGCGGACCAAGACAGAAGTCCACAAAGGTCTCGCGGTCCTTGATGGTGTAGCAGGACACGTGACTCTGGCCTTCGGTCTTTTCCCGGATGAGCTGCACCTTGAGGGGCTCGCCGCGCTTCGTGAAGAAGTCGATTGCCTCGTTCCGATCCCACGATTGCCGTTCGTAGGGCAGGTCCTGCGCGGCCAGCTCCTTCATCCGTGCTTCGATGCGCTCAAGATCTTCAGGCACAAACGGCCGGTCCACGACGAAGTCGTAGAAGAACCCCTCGTCGGTGGCGGGGCCGATCCCGCACTGCGCGTTCGGAAAGAGCTGCGTGACGGCAGCGGCCAGCAAGTGCGCTGTGGAATGCCGGTACAAGGCGAGCGCGTCAGGCCCGTCGGGCGTCACGATGCGCAGCCGGGCATTGGCCGTGAGCGGGAAGCTCAGGTCCACCAACGTGTCATCGACATACGCGGCCAACGCACGGCGAACGACACCGCCTGGCAGCGCCTCTTTGGCAAAGTCGGTCACGGGTGTGCCGGCTGGCACACTACGTTCGGATCCGTCGGGCAGGGTAATGGTGACGTGAGACATGATGTAACAACCTTCGCGGCCTGCCAGCCGTAGCGGTGAGCGAAGGCGGCGCTTCCGCGAAGGTTGGTAGGCACGGGCGGACTCGAACCGCCGACCTCCTGCATGTCAAGCAGGCGCTCTAACCAGCTGAGCTACGCGCCTAGGCGAACAGATAGTATACCGCTTAATTCAACAGGTCCTTGAGGGCTTTGCCTGCGGTGAAGCGCGCGACTTTCCGTTTGGGAATTTTCACGGCGGCGCCCGTCTGGGGGTTGCGGCCCATGCGGGCCTTGCGGGCGGAGGTCTTGAATGTGCCGAATCCAACGAGGGTGACCGAGCCACCTTTCTTGAGGGCCTTGGCGACACCGTCCAGAAACGATTCCACGGCTGCCGCTGCACTCGACTTGGTCAACCCTGCGTCATTCGCGATTTTTGCGATCAGATCCTGCTTGTTCATGCTTCCTCCGCCACGCGGTTATACGCTCCGCTTCCAATCACTGTCAAGGATGTGCAGGGCGCGACTACCGCGGCGTCTTGTTCGCACTCAGGCGTTCGATGGCCTTCGCGAGCATGTCGTCGGTGGCGGGGGGCACGGCGTCGAACGCCACACTCGGCGATTCCACCGCGACCGTCGGCCGGAGTCCTCGCTCGTGAATAGACTCGCCGTCCATGGCCAGGTACCGCGCATAGGTCATCCACAGGCCGCTGCCTTCAGACAACGGCACCAGCCGCTGCGCGCCCGCAAGGCCTGCGGTGGGTTCGCCCACCAGGTCCGCGCGCTTGTTGCCGTTGAGGGCCGCGGCAAATACTTCGGCCGCCCCGGCCGTCCCGTTGGAGACCAGCAGCACCACCGGCATCGTCACTCGTCCGTCACCCGCGACGGCGGAGGTCGTGACGCGCGGCTGCGTTCGCTCAGCCCGAATCGCCAGCGTGCCTGTCTTGACAAAGAGCCGCGCTGCGGCGATGCCTTCCTCAATCGGGCCATCCGCCGTGGATCGCAGATCGATGACCATGCCGGAAGCACCGGACTTCTGCAGGCCGTCAATCGCCGTTCCCAGTGCCGTGGCCGTGCCTTCGCTGAAGCTCGTTACGCGGACGACGGCCACGCCCGAGGGCATCTTGACGGTGGTGACGTTCGCGCCCGCCGGCACTTCGCGCACCAGTGTCACCACATGCGGGTCCACTGCATTGCCGCGCAGCACCGTCAGTTCAACTTTGGAGCCCGGCGCGCCGCGCAACAGGCGGGCACCGGTGAACGCCGACACTTCGCGCGTCGGTTTATTGTCGATCCCGCGGATGTAATCGTTCGTCCGCAATCCGGCCCGGGCGGCTGGCGAGCCGTCGCGCACGCCAACGATGCGCAGATAAAATTGGCGCGAGACGACCAGCCCGACGTCACCCGCCGGCAGGGTCGCCTGGTTCTTCGCGAGCAAAACTTCTTCAGGTGTGAGGTACGCGCTCATTGGGTCCAGGCTGTCAGCCAGGCCGCGCATGGCGCCGTCCATCACCTTGTCGGCATTGGCGTCTTCCACGTAGCTCGACATGATGAGCGACACCACGTCTTCAAAGACGCGCAGATGCGGGAAGGCCTGCTCGTTCGCGTTCGCGTTCGCGTTCGGCGCGGTCCTGGGCGCGGCCTTGGCGCTGAGCAGACCGCCGATGGCGATCAGCGCGACCAGAGGCGTCGAGACCAGAAACACGAGCCAGCGTGACTTGGATGTCATGCGTTTAATAATACGACCTCTGAGGTAGTTTCCGCCTGAGTTGCGACGGAAACTACCTCAGAGGTCCTGGCGCCAGAGGTCTTCCGTCCATGCCGGCTGGAATCGTTACCCCGAAATGCTGCAGCACGGTGGGCGCGATGTCGATAATGTTGGCGCGCCCCTGGCTGTTGACCGTGATCGGACGGCTGGAGATCAGCATGCCGGCCGTGGTCGCGAAGTCGTATCCGCCGTGGTCGCCCGACCACTTCCTCATATTGGGGTAGACGATCCCTTTCGGCGATCCGCCCAACGTCGTCTGCCAGGACACGCGATAGCCATCGGCCAACCCCACCTGCAGGTCCGATGCGTTGTGCAGGTATTCGCCCGTATACACGTCGTCTCGTTTGTAGACGTTGGTGACGATCGGTGCGCCCGTGTCGGGGTCCACAAGCGAGGCGATCAGGCGCTTACTGAGATCGTCGGCCAGGGTCCGGTACTCCTCACCCGTCGAGACGATACCCTGACCCTCTCGGCCGCGGAGGTTGAAGTAGATCTGGCCCAGGCCCATCGCGTAGGCGCGCGTGCGCGACCAGTCCACGTCTTCGAAGTACTCGCCGCCACCGCCAAACAAATCGGCCAGCGTCTTGTCGGCGGATGTGGTCTGTCCCTTGAGCACCATGAAGCCCTGTTCGACGAGCCAGGTGTTCAGGTTGACGGCTTTGCGCCACGAGTGGAAGCCGTGGTCGGACACGATCATGAGTGTGGTGTCGGCGCCCGTCTGGTCAAGGACCTCGCCGATGAATTGATCCGCGCGCCGGTAGACGCGCAGGATCTCGTCACCAAACTGCGCAGCGCCCTCCGCGGTGTAGGAGGGATGCGTGGTGTCGCGGTGCCGCCACATCATGTGCTGCACGCGGTCGGTGGCCTCAATCACACCAACCAGCAAGTCCCACGATCCGGACGTGAGCCGGTTGAGGATGACCTGGGCGCGGTCGTCGAATGCGCGATACAGGTCGTCCATGAATGTGGTTTCGGTCATCCGGTTTTCGTCGAGCGGCCAGGTGGCTTCAGCCCATCCGAGCGTGCGGAAGGGACCGACGCTCTTGTAGAGGTCACGCGCCAGCCTCGCAGGTGATGAGATGGGCAACGGCGGCGCATCCGGCTTCCAGTTCACCGGCGCGATGTAGATCTGCAGGTCGTCATCAGCCTTCCGGACGTGTACCTGCGTCATCCCTTCGATCGACACAAACAGATTGACCCTGAACTTCAGGTTGATCCACTTGCTCCACTCACCGGCCTTCAGCGTCATCTTCTGGCCACCCAGATCGATGTCTGCGGCGGCACGTCCCTTCGTCCACGTGACGGTCAGCGGGAGCGTGACATCCTGTTTCGCCTCAAGCTCTGCCTGCGCCGTGCGGTCGGCATCGGTGAGCGGGGCTTTTTCTGCCAGCTCCGCAAGTTGCGCACGCACGATGGGATTCGGGGGGCCGTAGAAGGTGGCACGCGCCGTATCGCCCTCAAAGGGCAGGCGCCGCACGATACCACCCATTTCGGTGGGGTCTTCCTCGAAGCGGCTCACGTCGGTGCCGTAATAGTGGTACGTGCCCATCGTGCCGCGGATGTCGGGCAGCGGCAACCCGGCCAGCAATTCGCCATTCGGCACGTCCTCAGGTGGAAACGTCACCGGCACTGTGAGGATGCTGCTGCGCACGCCCGCCTGCCCGGCGGTAACCCAGAACGACGTGCCGCCGCGCATCGTGTGAATCTGCGGCCGGGACCTGGGAATCCAGTTCCACAGGAAGGTGGGCGGCGTGCGCGTCACCATGCCCAGGTCCGGTCTGTAGATCGCCGCATCGCGCACGAGGAAGTCGTAGATGTTGTGTTTGCCCGGATTCACACCCGTCGCAAACGACGCCCACGCCGTCGGCGACTCCGGCGACACCGTCGTTTCCAGGTCGTACAGACCGCCGGTCTTCATGACCTTGGCGAAGTTCGGCAACTGTCCCGCCGCCATGAACTCACGCACGAGGTCTGGGTCCATACCGTCGAAGCCGATGATCACCAGTTTTTGCCGACCAGCATCGGGCGCAGGAGGCGGGCCGCCACAGGCCCATGCGGCGCCGACGACCGCGACCACACCAACAAGACAAACGCGCTTGACCACACCGGATTGTAACTGACGGAACTGACGGAACTGACGGAACTGGCGGAACTGGCGGAACTGGGAGTGTAAGCTTTCTCTCGTGCGGTTCCTTGGCGTGGATTACGGGGCGAAGCGAATTGGGCTTGCGCTGTCTGACCACACGGCGACGATGGCGCGACCGTGGCAGATGGTCACGTCGGCTGCTGGGCCGCGACGGGCGGCGTCGGTGATCGCGGACGTCGTGTCACGATTGCGTGGGTCCGCCGACCCGGATCTTGACGGCATTGTCGTCGGTTTGCCCCGGCGGCTCAACGGCGAGGACACCGATCAGACGCCGGTGGTGAGGCAGTTCGTGACGGCACTGGCCGAACTCACCGGCATTCCCGTGGACACTCAGGACGAACGGCTGACCAGCGTGGAGGCCGAGGCGCGGTTGGCCACTCGCGAGCGCGACTGGCGCAAGCGGAAGGCGCTGATCGACGCCGAGTCGGCGTCGATCGTGTTGCAGGATTTCCTGGATGCTCGCGCGCGGGTCGCCCTATCGGAGAAAGAGCACGCATGAAGAAGTTCCTCTCGGCCGTGTTTCTCCTCGTCATCATTGCTGCCGGTGCAGCGTGGTGGGGGCAACAGCTGTTGCGCACGCCGTACAAGTCGTTTGCCGAACCAGAAATCTTTGTGGAAATTCCGGGTGGCACCGGCGTTGCCGCGATTGCCTCGCGCCTCTCCGATGCCGGCGTGGTGCCGCATCCGCTGATCTTCCGCGCGGCCGTGCGCCTCGCCGGCGTGGACAAGCGCCTGCAGGCGGGTGAGTACCGCTTTGCCGATGCCGCTACGCCAGGCGAAGTCGCGGATCGCCTCGCCAGGGGCGACGTCTATACCAGAGCTGTGACCTTTCGCGAAGGGTTGACGATCTGGGAGATGGCTGACGTCTTCGTCGAGGGCGGCCTTGGCACGAAGGAGGAATTCCTTCGCGAGGCGCGCGACGTGTCGCGCATCGCCACGATTGATCCCGAGGCCTCGTCCCTGGAAGGCTACCTGTTTCCTGACACGTATCAACTGCCTCGGTCTGCCGGCGCCAAGGGCATTGTCGATGCGATGGTGGCCGGCTTCCTGCGCGCGTTTGATGCGGACCTGCGCGCAGCCGCGACCGCTCGAGGCCTCAGTGCGCGCGAGGTAGTGACGATCGCGTCACTCGTGGAGAAAGAAACCGCAGCCGCGCCGGAGCGGCCGGTCGTTTCGGCGGTGTATCAGAATCGGTTGCGTATCGGTATGGGTCTGCAGTGTGACCCCACTGTCATTTACGCATTGCAGCTCGCCGGCAGGTGGAACGGCAACCTCACGCGAGAAAACCTGCGCGTGGATTCGCCTTACAACACTTACCGCTACGCGGGATTGCCGCCTGGCCCCATTGCCTCGCCTGGTCGCGCGTCGCTTGAAGCCGCAGTGCGGCCCGCCGATGCGCCGTACCTATATTTCGTGAGCCGCAACGACGGCACCCACGCCTTCGCCGCCACGTTGGCCGAACACAATCGCAACGTTCAGCAGTGGCAGATACGGTATTTCAGGAATCGGCCATCAACCCAGCGGTAGTCGGTAGTCGGTTATCGATTCCAATTGAGCTTTTCCCGCAGCATGTCGAAGTGCGTGCGGGTGGTGGTGCGTAGCAGCTGTAGGACGCGGTCGGCGCGGCGGATGATGACCGCGTCGCCGCTTTGCAGCGGCGCGCCGAACTGGCCATCGAACGTGGCCACGACGTCGGTGGGCGCGCCTTCAAGTTGCGGCCGCAGCACAATTTCAGCCGATGCTGGCAGCACGATCGGCCGGTTCGTCAGCGTGTGTGGCGCGATCGGCGTCAGGATGACCGCGTCCACCGACGGATGCACCACGGGCCCGCCCGCCGACAAGTTGTACGCCGTTGACCCGGTCGCCGTGGCGACGATGAGCCCGTCGGCGCGCACGTGACTCACGTGTTCGCCGTTGACCGAGACGTCGAGTTCCAGCATCCGTGACAGCGTTCCGCGCGTGATGACGATGTCGTTGAGCGCGAAGCGTGATGCGGCCACGGTGTCGCCGCGCTCGATGCGTCCTTCAAGCAGCAGCCGCGTTTCCGTCCACGTCCGTCCCTCGAGGATGGACGCGAGCGCGTCGGTGAGTTCAGCGCGACGAACTTCCGTGAGGAAACCCAGATGCCCCAGGTGCACGCCCAGCACCGGCACCCCGGCATTTGAATGCACCACGGCACTCGCGGCCGACAGCAGTGTGCCGTCGCCGCCGAACGCAATGACCACGTCCACGTCTTTCGCAATGCCTTCTCGTGGTGCGGTCGGCCAGCGCGTGCCGGTGGCGGCGGCCTCAGCTTCTTCCTGAGCGACCACGACGGACGCGCCACGCGCGGTCAGCCACTCGGCGGCATCCACCATCGCGGCAAGTGCCGAGGCGTGAGGCCGTGCGATCAGGCCGAAGCGGGTGAAGGACATAGGTGGAGCAGGAACTCGCGGTTGCCCTCCGCGCCGGTAATCGGCGACGGTTCAAGACCGCATCGCGACAATCCTACCTGACGCGCGGCTTCGACGACTTCCTCCACCACCCGGGCATGGATGCGTTCGTCGCGCACAATACCGCCTTTGCCGACGTCCGATTTGCCCGCCTCAAACTGCGGCTTGACGAGTGCAATCACGTGACCGCCAGGCGCGAGCAGTGGCGGCACCACCGGCAGGATGTGACGCAGGGAGATGAACGACACGTCGATCGTCACCAGTCCGAATTGCCGCGCGTCCTCGGGCAGGTCTTCCGGCTTCAGGTAGCGGGCGTTGGCGCCTTCGATGACCTGCACACGGGCGTCGGTCCGGATCTTCCAGTCCAACTGGTTGTGGCCCACATCCAGGGCGACGACGCGTGCGGCGCCGCGCTGGAGGAGGACATCGGTGAACCCGCCGGTTGAGGCGCCGATGTCGAGCGCGACCATGCCCGCGGGGTCGATCGCAAAGATTTCGAGTGCGCGGACGAGTTTGAGTCCGCCGCGACTGACCCAGGGGTGGTCGGGAGTACGCAGAGTGACGAGCGAGGCGTCTGAGGTGGCGGTGCCGGCCTTGGCGGCGGGTTGGCCGTCCACGTTGACGTCGCCGGCGAGGATCAGCGCCCGCGCGCGTTCACGCGAGGGCGCCAGGCCGCGGTCGACCAGCAGTTGATCCAGGCGGACCTTCACGTGTGGCCGGCCTTCACTTCGTTCGTGTGAGGCTCCAGTCGGCCAGTTCGGTCAGCCGACCGTCGAGCCCGGCGGCCTTCAGAGTGTCCTTCGCGCGCGCGACACAGTCCGTGGCCAGCCGCCGCGATTCTTCCACCCCATACAGCGCGGGATAGGTGGGTTTGCCGGCGGCCGCATCCTTGCCGGCGGTTTTGCCCAGCCCGGCCGCGGAGCCTTCAACGTCCAGCACGTCATCGATGATCTGGAACGCGAGGCCCACTTCCTGCGCGTAAAAATCGACAGCGGCAACCACGGCGTCATCGACGCCGACGATCATCGCGCCCGACACGGCGGCGGCGCGGAACAGCGCGCCGGTCTTGCGCGCGTGCATGTCGCGGAGTTCGCGCTCGCCCATCGGCTGGGGCGGGTGTGACGGCACGCGGCCGGCGGCACGCAGGTCCACGGCTTGTCCTCCGACCATGCCGATTGCGCCGGCGGCCGTGGCCAGCACACTCATCACCCGCAGCCGCCTTTCAGCCGGGGCTTCGGGCGCGCCCGGAGGCGAGACGGGAGAGGGGGACTCGGCGATCACGCCAAACGCCTCGGTCAGCAGGCCGTCGCCCGCGAGGATTGCGAGGCCATCGCCGTACACGATGTGCGTCGTCGGCCGTCCGCGCCGCAACGCATCGTTGTCCATGGCGGGCAGGTCGTCGTGCACGAGCGAGTAACAGTGAATCATCTCGACCGCGCACGCGCCGGGCAGAGCCAGCAGTCGCGCGCGGGGCGTGGTCACGCCCGCCAGCGGGGCCACGGCTTCCGCGGTCATGAGCGTGAGACAGGGCCGCAGCCGCTTGCCGCCGCCCATCAGGCCGTGTTGCATGGCATCAATCAGGAGCGTGGGGGCCGCGCCTTCGGGCAGGGCCTGGCCCAGCGCCGCGTCCACGGTCGCGCGCAGTTCGGTGAGATAGGCAGCGAGGTCCTGGGTCGCGCTCACAATCAACTCGCCGAGTCGTCTGTCGAGAGAAGTCCGCTGCCGTCTTTCAGGTCGCCGCGTTCGGTCAGCAGTTCGATGCGCTTCTGCGCTGCGCCGAGCTGGTCGTGACAGTACCGCGACAGTTCGACGCCGCGTTCGAAGAGTTTCAGTGATGTGTCGAGGGGCAGGTCGCCGTCCTCGAGCTGTTTGACGAGGGTCTCGAGTTCCGCGATGGCGGATTCGAAGTCTTTGATGGCAGTGCTCATGAATCTGTCCGTCCTGTAACCGTGCAGCGCAGCTCGCCGTCCGCGACGGTGACGCGAACCGCCTCACCGGGGCTCACGCTTGCGGCCGATCGAATGATACTCGTGCGGGTGTCGTCCCAGCACACCGCATATCCGCGACCGAGCACGGCGAGCGGGCTGAGGGCGTGCAGGCGAGCGGCCAGCTCGCGCGACCGCGCGGACGCCTGCTGAACGCCGGTACGCGCTGTCTGTCCCAGGCGGCCGTCCACTTTTGCCAATCGCAGTTGCCAGTCGGCCGTGACCCGCCTGATGTCGCGGGCTTCGAGGCGCCGCCGCAGCCGTTCGAACACCTGGCGGGCGCGCGCGATCCGGTTGGCCTGCGCATGACGCAGCCGCAACATGCATTCCTGAATGTCGCGCTGCTGCAGCACGATGCGCGTCGGGTAGCCGTCCAGGCGGGATGCGGTTCGCAGGATCCGCTGGCGCCGGCCATCCAGAGCCCGTCGCGTGGCGGCGGCCAGGCGTTCGGCCGCGCGATCGATCCGGTGACGGAACGTATCGGCGCGTTCCACCACCAACTCGGCCGCGTTCGAAGGTGTGGCGGCCCTGAGGTCCGCCACGAAGTCGGCGATGGTGAAATCCACCTCATGGCCCACGGCCGAGATGACCGGCACCGGGCTCGCGGCGATGGCGCGCGCGAGGCCTTCGTGATTAAAGGCCCACAAGTCTTCGGCCGACCCGCCGCCCCGGCCGATGATCACGACGTCCACGCCCGCGACTCCGGTGATGGCCCGCATCGCCCGCGCCAAATCCTCCCCCGCACCATCGCCCTGCACGCGCGCATCGCGTACCACCACGTGCGCGGAAGGGTAGCGCGCGATGAGCACGCGCAGGATGTCTTGCAGCGCCGCGCCGGAGCGCGACGTCACCACGCCGATCTTGCGTGGCAGGATTGGGAGCGGGCGTTTGCGCGCCGTGTCGAACAGGCCGTCGGCGGCCAGGCGCCGCTTCAGCTGTTCGAAGGCGAGCTGCAGTGCACCCTGGCCATGCGGCTCGAGGCGGTCGCAGATGATCTGATATTCGCCGCGGACTTCATAGACGCTGATGCGGCCACGCGCCACGATGTGCTGGCCGTCTTCGAGCCGGAATGTCAGCTTGCGCGCGTCGGTCCGGAACATCACCGCGCGAATCTGCGAGCGGTCGTCCTTCAACGTGAAATACAGATGGCCCGACGAGTGGGGCCGATGCCCGCTGACCTGGCCTTCAACTTCCACCCGGGAGAACCCGGACTCGACCAGCGACTTGAGTCGAGCGGTCAGGTCGCCGACGCTGAGCGGAGGCTCGGGGAGCGGCGGCGCCTTGGCCACCTCCGGGACATCATCAAACGGCAGGCCCCACGAATCTGCCATGGTCAGCGCGCGGCGACCGGAGTGACGGACATGACGTCCAGTTCCTGCAACGAAAGATTCAGGCGCGTGATGCTCTGTGCCCGTCCCGTGGTTTCATCGACCTGGATGACCACGCCGTTGAGCCGCGGGTTTTCCGTGGCCGTCTCAAAGCGCTGAGGCAAGCCGGTCAGGAATCGGTGAATGATGGCGGCGCGATCGACGCCGATCACCGAGTCGTGCGGACCGGTCATCCCGACGTCGGTAATGTACGCGGTGCCCTTGGGCAGTACACGGTCGTCGGCCGTCTGCACATGTGTGTGCGTACCAACCATCGCTGCCACGCGGCCGTCGAGATGCCAGCCCATCGCCACTTTTTCCGATGTGGCTTCGGCATGGAAATCCACAAAGATGATCTTCGCCTGTTCCTGCACGGCCTGAATCTGCTCGAGTACCACCCGGAACGGGTCATCGAGGGGATTCATGAAGATGCGGCCCATGATGTTGATCACGCCTACCTGGACGCCATTGGCCGCGCGCGCCACGTGCCGGCCCAGGCCGGGCGTGCCCTCGGGAAAATTCGCCGGGCGAATCATCCGGGGTTCTTTCGCGAAGTACGGAATGATCTCCTTTTTGTCCCACGTGTGATTGCCGCCGGTCATGACGTTCACGCCGTACTCGAACAACTCGTGTGCGATGTCCGGTGTCACCCCAAAACCCGCCGCCGAGTTCTCCACGTTGGCAATCACCAGATCGATGTTGTGGTGCGACGAGATCGCGGCAAGGCCGCGGCGAAGCAAATCCCGGCCGGGCCGGCCGATGATGTCGCCGATAAACAGCAGATTGGTCATGGGGTCTCGATCGGGATCTGGATCAGCTGCCCGCGGCGTTCCACAAGGCGGGGCAGCACCACCCGCAATTGGCCGGCAGACACAAACGCCCTGGCCGCCCCGGTGTCCACGGCCGCCGACAAACGAACGCCGCGCGCGAACCGCCCCGAGCTGCGTTCGGCCACGTGATACCGGGCGTCGGCCGGCCCGGTCGCGCCAAGCTTGGCGCCGACCACCAGCACCGTGTTCTGCCGCACCCACACACGCACGGCGGAGATCGGCACTCCGGGGATGTCCATGAGCACTTCAACGCCGGAGGCGGTGTCGACCACATCAAGCGCCGGCCGGCATTCACCCGTGGCCATGGCCGCGCCCGGAACGCTCCGGTCGAGTTCCATCAGCAATTGCCGCGCGTCTTCCGCCAGTTCTTCTGCATCCCGCCCGCGCCGTGAATCTGCCATTTCATCTTCGATTCTACGGGCGATCGACCTGCGACAACCTTTATCGGCTCCGCCTTTTGGGTGGCTATAGTCCTATGAAGGCGTATATGAGTATTCAACACTAAGAAAATATGCCTTTACAACAAACATATATTCGGTATTATTGATTCAGTTCGTTTCTTCTTTAAGGAGGCAGATTGACCATGACCCTGACTCGTTGGAGCCCTGCGCACAACCTTGCAGCGCTCGAAATCGATCGTCTGAATCGGATGTTTGGCAGTGTGTTTGGCGAAGAGGCCCGCGACGCCGACTCGACCGTCAGCGCGTGGCTGCCGCCGGTGGACATCTTCGAGACGCCCACCCGTGACCTGGTGGTGAAGCTGGAAGTGCCCGGCATGAAGCGCGAAGACATCACGGTGACGTTTGAGAACAACGTCCTCACCGTGGCCGGCGAACGCAAGTTGTCGGACGACGTGAAGCGCGAGGAATATCACCGCCGCGAACGCGTCTACGGCACGTTCCGCCGTGGCTTCACGCTGCCGTCCTCGGTGGATGGCGGCCGGGTGCACGCCGCGTATGCCGACGGCGTGTTGACCATCACCTTGCCGCAGCGCGCGGAAGCGAAGCCGCGCCAGATCGCCGTCGAGGGGTAGTCGTCCAGGGTCCAGGGTCCAGGGTCCAGAGTCCAGGGGCCTGGCACACGGAGGCGCCGGGTTGCGATCAGCCCGGCGCCTTTCTTTTTTTGAACCCCGCCGCAGGCCGTTCGTCGAATTGCATATGACTGGATTGCTGACGCTCGGGGGAGTGCTGCTGGCGGGCTTCGCGTTTTTCTCGTTGATGCTCGCCTTTGTGGTCGTCTTCGTGAAGGCGGCCTTCTGGCTCGTCCTGCTGCCGTTCCGCCTGCTGTTCTGGGGCCTGGGCGCGGTGGCGATGCTCGTGGGGACCGCAGTGGCCATCGGC
Source organism: Acidobacteriota bacterium (assembly GCA_016716905.1). Classification (NCBI taxonomy): domain Bacteria; kingdom Pseudomonadati; phylum Acidobacteriota; species Acidobacteriota bacterium. The sequence continues at coordinate 1,039,479 of JADJUS010000004.1, forward strand.
GTCGGACTGGTCGTGGGGCGCGCCCCCTGATGTGGCGCGCTGATCCTTTCGCGCCCTGCGGTGCGTGCCGCTCGTGAGCCTTCTCGGCGGCCCTTCCGGAACGACCTCGCCTCTGTCCGGATGGAGGCCGGGTCTTTAGACCCGGCAATTTCCGTCATTTCGCCATTGCGGGCGGCACCCGCTCGCCCCACGCCGTCGCCTGCTCGTAGGCATCCGCTGTGCGAAGCATCGTGGCTTCGTCCCACGGACGCGCGATGAACTGCAGGCCGATGGGCAGGCCTTCGGCCGTGAATCCACACGGCACGCTGACACCTGGCAGGCCGGCCAGGTTCGCGCCCACCGTATAGACATCCGCCAGATACATCTGGAGCGGGTTGTCCACGCGTTCACCGAGGGCGAACGCGGCACACGGCGAGGTGGGCAGTGCCACCACATCCACCGTCTCAAACGCGCGCGCGAAGTCGCGGGCAATGAGCGTGCGCACCTGCTGGGCCTTCAGGTAATACGCGTCGTAATAGCCCGCACTCAGCACGTAGGTGCCGAGCATGATGCGGCGCTTCACTTCTGCGCCGAATCCGTCGTGCCGCGACCGTTCGTACAGATCGGCCAGTGACGTGACGTCCGAGGCACGATAGCCGTAGCGCACGCCGTCATACCGCGCCAGATTGGCGCTCGCCTCGGCTGTGGCAATCAGGTAATAGACCGGGATTCCCTGATCGGCGTTTGGCAGTTCAATGTCCCGCACGTCGGCGCCAAGTGATCGCGCGACGGCCAGAGCCGCCTCAAACGCCGCCCGCACATCCTCATCCACATCGTCGGTAATCAGGTGCCGGGGCACGCCGATGCGGACGTTCCGCACATCGCCGGTGAGCGCGTTCACGAACGCCGGCACTGGCTGCTGGGCGGATGTTGAATCACGCGCGTCATGTCCGCTGATGACCTCGAGCACGGCCGCCGCTTCACGCGTCGTGCGCGTCAAGGGGCCGATCTGGTCGAGCGACGAGGCGAAGGCCATCAGGCCGTAGCGCGATACGCGGCCATAGGTGGGCTTCACGCCAACCACGCCGCAGAGCGAGGCCGGCTGCCTGATCGAGCCGCCGGTATCCGACCCGAGCGCGATCGGCACAAGCGCCGCGGCCACTGCTGCCGCGGATCCACCACTGGATCCTCCAGGCGTGCGCGCCAGGTCCCATGGATTGTGCGCCGGCCCGTACGCGCAGTTGTCGGTGGATGACCCCATGGCGAATTCGTCGCATCGCGTGGTCCCGACAATCACCGCGCCTGCGGCCTCGAGGCGTTCGACCACCGCCGCGTCGTACGGCGACTGGTACCCTTCCAGAATTTTCGACCCGGCCGTTGTCGGAATGCCCCGGGCGACGATGTTGTCTTTGATGGCGAGGGGCAGTCCGTGGAGCGGCCCTGCAGGTGCGTCTGCACGGTCGAGAGCGTCGGCGCGGGCTAACGCGCGATCCGCCGCGACGTGCTGGAACGCCTGAAGCGCGGGCTGGGCGGCGGCGATGCGGGCGAGAGCGCTTTCGACCCCGGCTTTGATGCTGCCGCTCATCCGATCACCTTCGGCACGCGGAAGAGGCCGGCCTCACGGTTGGCATCTGGCGCGTTGGCCAGCGCGTCCGCGTTCGGCAGCGAAGTGTGCGGCACGTCTTCGCGCCAGGCGGCGTCGGCTGGAAGCGGGTGGGACGTGGCGGCGATGCCCGTGGTGTCAACCTGGCGGATCTGCTCCACGAACCGGAGCACGTCGTTTAACTGCCGGGCGAACTGCAGGCGTTCGTCCGGCGTCAGGGTCAGTCGCGCCAGTGTCGCGATTCGGTCCACATCTTTCGGCTCAAGCGTCGACGCCATCCGGGGATGCTAGCATGGGCGCATGAGAGTGCCTGGGCGAGTGATGACGCGTCTTCTCTGGACCGCGTGTGTAACAGCGGGTGTGCTCGTGTCCACGGCCGGTACGGGCGCGTGGGGCATGGACGTGCACCGGTGGATCACCGAGCGTGCGATCGACGGATTGCCGGAACCGATCAAGCCGTTCTTTGTGGCCGAGCGCGCGTTTATTTCTGAACATTCGGTGGACCCGGATCTCTGGCGCACCGTCGATCTGCGCGGCGACCGTGGTGAAGAACCACCCAACCACTTCCTCGATATGGATTTCGAGGAAGGGTCGAAGGCGCCCTTCCTCAATATTCCGCGTGAGTACGACGCCTATGTGGCGAAGTATGGCGTCGGCCCGGCGAATCGCTACGGGCGCCTGCCCTGGCGGGCCGAAGAGATTTACACGAAGCTTGTCGGGGCGTTCAAGGAGATCGGGCAACCCAATGCGCCGTATGCGGCCGACAATGCCCGCTACTATGTCGCGGTCCTTGCGCACTACATCGAAGACGCGCATCAGCCGTTCCACGCGGTGATCAGTTACGACGGCCAGGCCACCAATCAGCGCGGCATCCATTCGCGCTTCGAGACCGAACTGGTCCTGCGGAACCAGAAGACGCTGAAGCTGGAGCCTGTGAAGATCACGGCGATTCCCGTCTTCCGCGACTACATGTTCCAAACACTCCTCGATAGCCAGGCGCTGGCGGAAGGTGTGCTGGCGGCGGACCGGAAGGCCACCGAGGGGCGCGAGTTTTACGACGATGCGTACTTTGATGTGTTGCTCACTGGCGTCAAGCCCGTGCTTGAGCGGCGCCTGAGCGAGGCGGCGTCGGGCGTCGCGAGCGCCGTGTTCTCGGCGTGGGCCGAGGCCGGCCGGCCGGTGCTGCCGGCGGGGGGCGTCCGTGCTCCCGCCCGCATCAGGCGGTAGATCGTTACGTGGCGTACCGCTGATGGATGTATTTCTCCTGCCGGTTGGACCGGCGAAGCCCGGCGGCGAACCCGGGTTCCAGATGTACTGTGAACCGCCTCCTGAGCCTGTTCCCGATGACGTAGAGGGCCAGACTCAGGGGCGCTCGTTCTTCGGGCGACTGGCGGACGGCTTTCGCCGCGCCCTGGCCGAAGGTGAAGCCGAAGAGCGGCGTCAGGAAGAGGGCCACGCGCCGAGTGAGTCCGGCAGTCGCTTCACCCGTTTCATCAAACGGAAACTGGCTGCGGCCGTCGCCGAGCAACGCCTCCTCTGGCACTTGCGTCACGCCACCGCGGCCAGGCTGCACCACCCAACCACGATGACCTCGGCGCAGGCGCTGGAGATGGCGATCGCCGAGTTCAAGAAGGACTTCGCCAAGCACCGGCTCTGGTGCATCATCGACACCGTGATCGTCGTGGCCCAGACACCGCTCGCATTTGTGCCCGGTCCGAACTTTGTTGCCTACTACTTCATCTTCCGTGCCGTCGGGCATTTCTTCTCGATGCGGGGCACACAGAAGGGCATGGACCCCGCCTTGTGGACGACCCACCCCTCCGAGCCGCTCGCTGATCTTCAACAGGCGCTGACGCTTGAGCCGGCGGCCCGCACCGAACGCATCGCGGCCGTGGCCGCCGCGCTGGGCCTCTCTCGATTGGCGGCGTTCATGCGGCGCGTGGTCGAGCGCGGTGTTATTCTTCGCGCGTGACCCTCGCTGAACTCGCGACACATCTGGGATGCCGCATCGAAAACGCTACCGCGGCTGATGAGTCGCGGCCCATCCTCCGCGTCAACAATCTGCATGATTCCGGTCCTGGCGATCTCACGTTCCTGACCAATCCGAAGTTCACCTCGAAGGTGGCGGGCACGCGTGCGACGGCAATTCTTGCGGATGACGCCCTCACTGCCGCGCCCTGCCCAATCCTGCGTACGCCGACGCCGGCCGTGGCATGCGCCGCGGCGATTGCGCTGCTCACGCCCGTGGTGGTGGCCGTTGCGCCGGGGATCCACCCGCTGGCGTCGATCGATCCGACAGCGGATGTGGGGGCCGGCGTGGCGATCGGTCCCTTCGCCGTTGTTGGTGCCGGCGCCACGATTGGCGCCCACACGGTGCTGCATCCGCACGCGTCCGTCGGGACGCAGGCGCGTATCGGCGAACACTGTGTGATTCACGCCCACGTCTCGGTGCGCGATCGGGTGGTCGTCGGCAACCGCGTGACACTTCAGGACGGCGCCGTCATCGGCAGCGAGGGCTTCGGCTACGCGACGCGGCCCGATGGCACCCACACCAAAATCCCCCAGGTCGGCATCGTCGTCATCGAAGACGATGTGGAGATTGGCGCGAACTCCACTGTGGACCGGCCCGCGATCGGCGAGACGCGCATTGGCGCGGGAACAAAAATCGACAACCTCGTCCATGTCGGGCATGGCGTGAAGATCGGGAAGAATGTCCGGCTCGCCGCTCTGGTCGGCATCGCCGGCAGTTCAGTGCTGGAAGACGACGTGGTGCTGGCTGGTCAGGTGGGCGTGATCAATCACGTCCGCGTGGGACAAGGCGCACAAGTGGCGTCCAAATCCGCGGTCATGAGTGACCTGGCCGGCGGGCAGACGTACGCAGGCATTCCCGCCATTCCCATCGGGCAGTGGCGACGATGGGCCGTGCAGTATCGCAAGGGCACCAAGGGACCGCTATAATCAGCGGTAATGCTGCGAAACCAAACGAGTCGCGCGCTGGCCGTGGCCGGCGCTCTGTTGTTGTCATTGGCCGCGACGCCCCAGGACACCATCGTCCGGCCGCCCAAGTTTGATTACACGATGACCACGCTGCCCAACGGGCTGCAGGTCGTGTTCCTTGAAGATCACTCGACGCCCATCATTCACTTGTCGGTGTGGTATCACGTCGGGTCCAAGGACGAGAAGGCCGGCCGCACAGGTTTTGCGCACCTGTTTGAACACCTCATGTTCAAGGGATCCAAGAACGTCCGGGCCGACCAGCATCCGTCGTGGATCACAAGTATTGGCGGGCAGGCAAACGCGTCCACCGACGAAGATGCCACCATTTTTTGGCAGACCGTACCTGCGCAGTACCTGCCGTTGGTGTTGTGGCTTGAGGCGGATCGGCTGGGGTCGCTCGAGGTGAGCGAAGACAAGTTCCTCAGCGAGCGTGAGGTGGTCAAGGAAGAGCGCCGGATGCGCGTGGACAACGTGCCGTATGGCGGTTTGTCCGAAGTGATCTTCGACAAGGCGTTCACCACGCACCCCTACAAGCATCAGACCATCGGCAGCATGAAGGACCTTGAATCGGCCTCGATCGCCGATGTGCGGGGGTTTTACGAGACCTACTACGTGCCCAACAACGCCACGCTGACGCTGGTCGGCGACTTTGACTCCAAGCAGGCGCTCACGCTGGTGCAGCAGTACTTTGGCCGCATCCCGCAGGGCAAGCCCGTGCCGCGCGACATTCCGAAAGAACCGAAGCCGACGGCCGAGCGCCGCTTCACGGTGGAGCAGCCGTGGCCGTTGCCGGCGGTGGTGGTGGGATATCCGATTACCAACGACGGCCACCCGGATGCGTATCCGCTGCACATCCTGGCCAAGGTTCTGTCTGACGGCCAGAGTTCACGCATTTATCGTTCGATGGTGTACGAGAAGCAGCTTGCGCTTGCGGCGTTCGGCGATGCGAAGCTGATTGAACATCCCAATTTGTTTTACGCCGTGGCGGTGATTCCCCAGGGGCGTTCTACGGAAACCGCGCTCAAGGAACTGACAGCCCAGGTGGATGCCATGAAGACGACGCCGATTACGGCCGAGGAGTTGAATCGGGCCAAGCGGCAGTTCGCGCGTGATTACATCCTGGGCCGCGAAACCATTCAGCAGAAGGCGCTGCATCTGGCGCACGCGGTGGTGATTCACGACGACATCAAGACCGCCGATGGAGAGTTCGACCTCTTCCAGAAGGTGACGGTTGAAGACGTGCAGCGTGTGGCACGGACCTACTTCACGCCTGAGTCGCGGTTCCTCATCACCATCAACCCAGGCGCAGCGCGCACGCCCGCCCAGGCCGCGGGAGGTGTCCGATGAGCCTGCGTGGCTGGCGAGCGTTGTCGATGCGTCTAGCGGTGGCGCTGCTGGTGGCAGGCGCCGGCGCATCGGTCGTTACTCATGGGGCTCAGGGGGCTCAGGTTCGTCAGTGGCCCACCGAGACCCCGCCGCGCCCGTTCCAGGCGCCGCGTGTGAACTTTCCCGACTACAAGCTCAAGACCTTGCCCAACGGCCTGCAGGTGCTGGCGGTGTCGCAGAACGAGCAGCCGTCGGTGAGCTTCCGTCTGCTGATCAGGGCGGGCGCTGCGCAGGACGCACCGGCGAAGCCGGGTGTTGCGTCATTCGTGGCGGCGTTGCTGGACCAGGGCACGGCGACGCGCTCAGCGGAAGTCATTGCGAACACGATCGAATCTGCGGGCGGCATCCTCGCGGTGGGTGCGGCCAACGAGGTGACGTTCATCAACGGCGCCATCGTCAAAGACAAGGTGGAACTGGCGCTGGATGTGGCGTCGGAAGTGGCGCGGCGCCCGGCGTTTGCGGCGGCCGAGATTCGGCGCCAGATGGACCAGGCGATTCAAGGACTGCAGGTCAGTGCCGAGGATCCCGAGTACGTCGCCAACGCGTTGATTGACCGGCTCGTGTTCGGCTTCCATCCATACGGACGCCCGGGGCCGAATAGCGTGGAACAGATCCAGCGCATCACCCGTGATGACCTTGTGGCGTTTCACCGCAGTTGGTTTGTGCCCAACAACTCCCTGCTCGCCATCGTCGGCGACCTGACGCACGAAGAGGCGTTTGCGGCGGCAGAGAAGGCCTTCGGGAGCTGGGCGAAGGCTGATGTTCCCGTGATGGCCTTTGACGAGCCACCGCCACCGACACGGCGACTCGTGGTCGTGGACCGGCCAGGCGCCGTGCAGACGGAAGTGCGTGTGGGACAGATCGCCGTCAGCCGTACGCACAAGGAATACGTGCCGATCGACATGGCGCTGCGCATCCTCGGCGGCGAGGGCGCCAACCGGTTGTTCGGCGTGCTTCGGAGCGACAGGGGGCTCACGTACGGCGCGTCGGCCAACTTCCGGGCCTTCAAGTTTGGTGGCAGCTTCATCGCAGAAACGGATACGCGGTCTGAAACGACCGGAGAGGTTCTGCGCCTGACCGTGGACGAGTTCTTCAAGCTTCAGAAGGAGCTGGTGGATCCGCGCGAGTTGCGCGGCGCGCAGGACTACATGTCGGGCAACTTCCCGTTGGCCATTGAGACGCCGTCTGCGATTGCGATGCAGGTGCTCAACCAGCTGTTCTTCGGCCTGAGCCTGGATGAACTCGAAACGTATCGCGAGCAGGTGACCACGGTTTCTGTGGCCGACATTCAGCGGGTGGCCAAACAGTTTCTGTTTCCCGATCGCCTCTCGATCGTCCTGGTGGGTGATGCCTCGACGTTTGTCGGCCAGCTCAAGGCGATGGGCTTCGAACAGTTCGAACGCATTCCGATCGCGCAACTGGACCTGAGTGCGCCGAACCTCCGTAAGGCCGGCGGCGACAGGCGTGACTGAGCCTGTGTCTGCCGCGCCCGCCCGCCGCGTGATGATTTCGTGCGGCGAACCCTCCGGCGATTTGTACGCCGGCGCGTTGGTCCGTGCACTCCAGCAGCAGGCGCCCGGCGCCACCGCGTTCGGTTTTGGCGGTTCGCACCTCGCCGATGCCGGTGCTGAACTCATCGGTGACTATCACGGCTTCAGCGTCACCGGACTGACCGAGGCGCTGTCTGTGGTGCGCCGATCCTGGAAGATGCTCGGGACTCTGAGTGACGCTGCACGCGACCGGCGCCCGGACGTGTTCGTGGCGATTGATTTTCCGGACTTCAATTTTCGACTGCTGCCGCGCGTCCACAAGCTCGGCATCCCCATCGTGTACTACATCAGCCCACAGCTCTGGGCGTGGCGCGCCGGGCGCGTGAAGACACTCAAGAAATATGTGTCGAAGATGCTGGTCATCTTTCCGTTCGAGAAGGCGATTTACGAACGTGTGGGCCTGCCCGTCGAGTTCGTCGGGCATCCCCTGATCGATCTGGCGGTCGCCACCCGTTCGCGGGAAGAGACATGCCGTGCGGCCGGACTCGATCCGGCGCGGCCGATTGTGGCCCTCCTGCCCGGCAGCCGGCCTAACGAAGTGCGGTTGTTGTTGTCCGTGCTGGTGGAAGCCGCGATGCGGGTCACGCGCGATGTGCCGGGCGTGCAGTTCCTGGTCGCGCGCGCTCCCGCCCTCGACGATGTGTTCTTCGGGCCACTCGACCAGTTGCGCGCTGCGGGTGTGCCGCTGGCCATGATGGCCGAAGCGACCGATGACGTGCTGGCGGCATCTGATGTCGTGATTACCGCATCAGGCACTGCGACGGTCCAGACGGCGTTGCACCAACGCCCGATGGTGATTGTTTACCGCGTGTCGCCGGTCACCTATGCGATCGGCAAACGTGTGGTCCGTGTGGCGAACTACGGCATGGTCAACCTCGTGGCCGGACGGCAGGTCGTGCGGGAATTCATCCAGGACGGCTGCACGCCAGAGGCTGTGGCCGACGAAGCGCGCACGTTGCTGGTTGACGCGGCCCGCGCCGATCAGATGCGTCTGGACCTGGCCGAGGTCGTGCAAAAACTCGGCGGTTCCGGTGCGTCCGACCGCGCGGCGGCCGCCATTCTCGCCGCCTGCCGGTAGCTGTGACGCGCATTTCGTAGCGCGGCGTGCACCTCAACGCCGCGAGACGTGGCGGCCTTGAGACCCAGGCCGCCCTACGAGGAGCGGGGCGCGTATTTCGTAGCGCGGCGTGCACCTCAACGCCGCGAGACGTGGCGGCCTTGAGACCCAGGCCGCCCTACGAGGAGTGTGACGCGCATTTCGTAGCGCGGCGTGCACCTCAACGCCGCGGGACGTGGCGGCTCAGTTGACACCCGCCTCCGCGTACTGCTACAAGATGTAGCATTACAGCGATGAACACTCGAACCCAGCCTCGTCCCCTTGGCAACGTGGAGCAGCGCGTGATGGACCACGTGTGGTCGAACGGCCCCGTGACGGCCGATGCGTGCCGGCAGGCGCTGGCCTCGGTGTGGCCCATGAAGGAGTCCACCGTCCGCACCGTCCTGCGCCGGCTTGAGGCCAAGGGCTACGTGACGCACACCACCGAGGGGCGGACATACGTCTATCGCGCGGCCGAACGACCGGCGTCGGTGGCCACACGGGCGGTGCAGCATCTCATCGATCGATTCTGGGGCGGCTCGGCCGAGGCATTGGTGGCCGGGCTTGTGGATCACGCGGTGCTCAGTCCCAAACAGCTTGAACGCCTCACGCGTCGTATCTCCGAGGCGAAGGCGCAGCCGGGGGAGAAGAAGCGATGACGTTCACGACGTTCGCGGCGGAGTACGCGCTCAGGCTGATCGCTCTTGTCGCGGTCGTCGGCATCGGCCTGGCAGTGGTCCGGCCCGCATTGGCGCGCACGAGACTCTACGTCTGGACCCTGGTGCTTTCTGTCGCCTGGCTCATGCCGCTCGCCGTAGCCTTCATGCCCGAGGTCACGATTCCCTTGCTCGCGGCGTTTTCAGCTCCCGAGTTTGTCGTGACCGGGGCCGACAACCCGCTCGACGAGGTGACGACGCTCGGCACATCACTCTCCACCGCGCCATCGTCGTGGACCGTCGAGCAACTCGTCAGGCTCGGCGGCGTCGTGTACCTGCTCGGCGTGGCCTTCCTTCTGTTGCGCATGGCATGGGGTTGGCGGTTGACCCATCGATTGATCAGCAGTGCCCGTGACGTACCCGATGCCGATCTGCGGAACCGAGTGAGTCAGTTGGGCCCCGAGCTGGGAATTCCCGTCGCGCCGCGAGTCTTGGAAAGTGAACTCGTGCGTGTGCCGTTTGCGTGCGGCATCTGGCGTCCGCGTCTGGTTTTGCCCGCAGCGTGGCGAACCTGGGATGAAGCGACCCTGAACGCGGTCCTCGTGCATGAGCTTGCCCACATCGCGCGCCGCGATGTGACGACGATGAGGGCGGCGGCGCTGTATCGCGCGCTCACGTGGGTGAATCCGGCAAGTTGGTGGCTGCGGCGGCGGCTTGAATCGTTGGCCGAGGCGGCGAGTGACGAAGCCGTGCTCGCCACTGGGGCCGATCGTGCGACCTACGCGGAGATGTTGCTCGGGTTCATGGCAACTGGGCCGAGGGCAACAGGGCGTGCCGCGTGGCATCTGGCGATGGCACGGCCGGGCGCCGCCGACGCCGAACGGCGAATTGCGCAAGTGCTTGAATGGAGAGGCGGGGGACACATGGGACTGACGTTCAGAAAGAAGTGCGCGATTGCGGCGGTCGTGGTTGTGGCCGGCCTTCCGACGATGGTGCTGACGGCAGGGCAGAAAGGTACGCCGGTTGAGATCTCGGCGCCCGACATCACACCGGCCTCGGAGCAACAGCAACAGCAGCCGCGGCAGCAGCAGTCCGCTGCGCCGGGACGGGGAGAGGTCAGTTTTGACTTCATGATGCCGGTCGCTGGCGCTCCTGTCTCGATAGTCGGTATGACGATGTCGGTGGAGCCCGGCGAGTTCGTTCGAGTGAAGGTGCAGAACAGCGGGGCCAGACCCATTCGTCGCGTGACCTTGCAGGCGCGCGTCGCCTCGGTCGAGGAGCCAACGGCAAAGCCCAGGGTCTTCAACAGCGCGCCCCTGCCGACGTTGATTGCTCCCGGCGACACTGTCGAACTCAACAGTGGGCTGCTGGACACCAGAAGTGCATCAAGGTTGGCGACCGGTGGGCCCGTGCGCGCCACTTTCAGTGTCCTGCACGTTGAGTTCACAGACGGCGAAGTGTGGCCGCCGGTCCGAGATCCGGTCGTGACGCCGCGCACAGACGACGAGGCCGCTCAACAGCCGTATGAAATCGACTCGCCAGGAGTGGTGGCGCCGAGGCTGGTGCGCCAGTCCCATCCGAAGTACACACCTGAAGGCCTGCGCGCCAAGATCGAAGGGGTCGTGGAGTTGCGCGTCGTGGTGGGGGCTGATGGGACCGTCAGGGACGCCCAGGTTACCAGGTCGCTCGACACGGCCCATGGCCTGGACCAACAGGCCATCGCCGCCGCTCGCGAATGGGTGTTTTCGCCCGCCACGCTCAACGGCAAGGCCGTGCCGATGACGGTCGTGCTCCAGATGGAGTTCCGGGTGCACTAAACTGGACGCATGCATCGCATGCTCCTGGTCGTCGTCATTGGCGTGGGGCTCGTTCTCACGCAGGGGGCGCTCGGGGCGTCCACGTTTCTATCCGCTGAGTTTCGAGAGGTTGTGTCCGAAGCGGCCACGGTTGTCCGCGGCCGTGTGACAGATGTTCGCGCCATGCGAACGGCGGCCGGCGAAGTCGAGTCGGTCGTGACCATCGGTGTGGACGCCGTCTTGAAAGGCTCAGCCGACGCGTTTGTCTCGATGCGCATTCCCGGCGGCGTCATCGGCCGCTACCGCACCGTGATGACCGCTGCGCCAGTCATGCGCGTGGGCCAGCAAGCGGTGTTTTTCCTCAAGCGTGCGTCGGGTAACGCCTACTGGCCGGTCGGGCTCTCCCAGGGCATCTACCGGGTGACGATGTCGACTACGGGCGCACCCACAGTCGCTTCGCCTGTGTTGGCCGGCTCCACCACCAACACCACGGGTGTCGTCGTGAGGGGTGACCCCCGACGCAAGGCGCTGCCTCTTGGCGAATTCGAATCGCTCGTGCGGTTTGTGGTCGCCGGAGGTGCACGTTGAGCCGCCGCCTCACCGGAGTGCTCCTTCTCTGTGCGTTGAGTGTCACGGCAGTCGCCACCACTCAGGCGTACCTGAAACTTGGTGTGCTGACTCCCAGCGGCGTGGTCGGCATCCGCTGGACACGTCCCATTCAATATTTCGTCACTAACCGTGACGTGGACGGCGTCACGGCTCCCCAATTGCAGGCGACCGTCGCGCGTGTCTTTGGCACCTGGGGCTCCGTGCCTGGGGTGGCGCTGACGCATAGCTTCACGGGCTTTACCGTGTCGGAGCCGTTTGTGGCTGACGGCATCAACGTGGTCGGCTTTCGCGCACGACCAGACCTTGAGCGCACGCTCGCGGCGGCCACGTTCGAGATCGATGAGCAAACCGGCCAGATCATCGAGTCGGACATTTTTTTCAACACCGCATTTGCGTGGTCCGTCTCTGCCGGTGGACAGGCCCCGCGATACGACCTGGAGTCTGTCGGGCTGCATGAGGTAGGACACCTGCTGGGACTCGGTCATTCAGGCCTGGGTGAGACCGAGATTCGTCCGGAGGGCGGCCGGCGCGTTCTGGGCAAACGCGCGGTGATGTTTCCCATCGCGTTTCCGCCAGGAAATGTCGAGGACCGCACGCTGGAGGCCGACGACCGCGCGGGCATCGGTGACATCTATTCGAGCGGAGCCGTGTCGGCGGGCCTGGGGTCGATCGGGGGCCGGGTCACGCTCGGTGGCGTAGGCTTCTTCGGCGCGCACGTGACCGCGCTGAACACCAGGACCGGTGACCTTGTCGGTGGCTTTACGCTCAACAACAACGGCGACTTCGCCATCGGTCACCTGGCGCCGGGCGTGTACGTCGTGCGAGCCGAACCACTCGACGACGCGGATCTTACGAGCTACTTTGACGAGGAGACGACGGTGAATATCAATTTCAAGCCGGCGTACTATTCGTCGCTGGTGGCCGTGCCCCGCGGTGGGTCGGGACCGAGGATTGAGATCAAAGTGGTGTCGAAGTGAGGGCGTTCGTCGGAGCGGTCCTCTTGTCAGCCGGCCTGGTCACTCCGGCCGCGGCGCAGACGCCTCGATGGGAGTTCGGGATCGGAGCCCTGTTGACCGGCCGCGAATCGGCGGGCACCACGAACGCCAGTCTTCTCAGCCCTGGCGGTGACACCGTCACGCTGTTCCGCACCACCAACCGCATCACGTCGGGCCTGGGCGTGGAGAGCCAGTTGTCGTGGCGGTTGCGTGAACGGCTGCGGGCAGAGATCGCCTTTGGGTGGGTGAGGGCCGACCTGGAGAGCCGAGTATCCGGAGACTTCGAAGACGTGGTCGACGTGTCGCTGACGCAGGGCCTGCAGCAGTTTCGTGGTGAAGTGGCTGTGGCGTACCGGCTGTTGCAGCGTGGGCGGTGGTCGGCGTTTGTGCGGGGAGGGGCCGGGGGCTTTCGGGAGATCACCACCGACAAGGCTCTGGTGGGCAACGGCACGAGCGCGAGCCTGGGCGGCGTGGCGCATTTTCTGGTGCGGCAGGCCCCTTCGGGATTGTTCGGGCGCATCGCGCTGCGGTTCGAGGCGCGTGCGGTTGTGCGCCAGGGCGGGGTGAAGTTTGGCAATGACGGCGCGCGTGTATCGCCGGCGTTCGTCGCAGGTTTAGTTATTGGTCGCTAGTTGATAGTCGTAGAAGGACGCATACATCATGTCGCTCGATTCGTTTCACACTCGTCAAACGCTCACTGTTGGTGAGGACTCCGTTGATTTCTTCAGTCTTCCTGCGCTTGAGGCGGCTGGGTTTCCAGGCGTATCGCGCCTCCCGTTTTCACTGAAGATCCTCCTTGAGAATCTGTTGCGCCGCGAAGATAACGGCTTCGTCAAGGCCGACGACATCCGGGCGCTCGCGGCATGGGACCTGAAGGCGCCATCCGAGAAGGAAATTTCCTTCATGCCGGCGCGGGTCCTCCTCCAGGACTTTACCGGCGTGCCGTGTGTGGTGGATCTGGCGGCCATGCGCGACGGCGTCGTAGCGCTGGGCGGCAGACCGGAGCAGGTCAATCCACTGCAGCCGGTGGAACTGGTCATCGACCATTCAGTGCAGGTGGATCACTTCGGCCGGGCTGACGCATTGCAATTGAACTCGGAGCTCGAGTACCAGCGCAATCGCGAGCGCTACATTTTCCTTCGCTGGGGACAGGATGCGCTCCGGAATTTCCGCGTGGTGCCGCCCGAGACCGGCATCGTCCATCAGGTGAACATCGAATACCTGGCGCGGGTCGTGTGCCGCGACACCCAGGGTGGCCGGTCACTGGCGTATCCCGACACGGTGTTTGGTACCGATTCCCACACCACGATGGTGAACGGACTTGGCGTCGTGGGATGGGGCGTGGGAGGTATTGAAGCCGAGGCGGCCATGTTGGGCCAGCCAAGTTCCATGCTCATCCCTCCGGTCATCGGGTGCTACCTCACCGGTGAACTTCGTGAGGGCATGACGGCCACCGACCTGGTGCTCACGATCACGGAAGCACTTCGCAAGAAGAAGGTGGTGGGCACCTTCGTGGAGTTCTACGGGCCGGGCCTCAAGCACCTGACCATTGCCGACCGCGCCACGCTGGGCAACATGTGTCCCGAGTATGGCGCCACCGTCGCGATCTTCCCCATCGACGACATGACCCTGGATTACCTCCGCTTTACAGCCCGCGATCCGGAACAGGTGAAGCTCGTGGAGGCGTATGCACGCGCCCAGGGCCTGTTCCGGACCGACACGATGCCGGACGCGATCTACAGCGACACGCTCGAAGTGAACCTGTCGACGGTGGTACCAAGCCTGGCAGGACCGCGGCGACCCCAGGACCGCGTCTCGCTGTCTGCGGCGCCTGAATCGTTCGCGGCCGTGCTTGACGACCTGAAGAAGGGCGTGAAGGCCGTGCCTGCGATGCCCGGCGCTTCGGTCGCAACGGTCACGCAGCTTGAGCACGGGTCGGTGGTGATTGCGGCCATCACCAGTTGCACCAACACATCGAATCCGAGCGTGATGATTGCCGCCGGGTTGCTCGCGAAGAAGGCCGTGGAGCGTGGCCTCAAGAGCCAGCCGTGGGTGAAGACAAGCCTGGCGCCCGGCTCCAAAGTGGTGAGCGATTATCTGGAGCGTGCCAATCTGCAGGCGCCACTCGATGCCCTCGGCTTCAACGTCGTCGGCTATGGATGTACGACCTGCATCGGCAACAGCGGCCCGCTGCCCGAAGAGGTGGCGGACGAAATCCGGGAACAGGGTCTCGTGGTCTGCTCGGTGTTATCGGGCAACCGCAACTTCGAGGGTCGCATTCAGCAGGATGTGCGGGCCAACTATCTGGCATCCCCTCCACTCGTGGTGGCCTATGCCATTGCCGGAACGATGAACCTGAATGTGACGACCGATCCGCTCGGGCTTGGGTCGGATGGCGCGCCGGTCTACCTCAAGGACATCTGGCCCACGCAGGCGGAAATTCAGCAGACGATGCTGTCGTCGCTGTCGGCCGAGATGTTCCGCGAGCAGTACAGCAAGGTCTTTGAGGGCGATGTGCGATGGAGGACGTTGCCGGTGCCGACCGGTGACCGGTTTGCGTGGGATGCCGATTCCACGTATATCAGGCGCCCACCCTTCCTCGAGAACCTCACGTTGGAGCCGGCAGCGCCGGTCGAGATTACCGGCGCCCGGGTGCTGGCGCTTCTAGGCGACAGCATCACCACCGATCACATCTCACCAGCGGGATCGATCAAGAAGGACACGCCGGCTGGCGCCTACCTCATCGCACAGGGCGTGGAGCCGCGTGATTTCAACTCGTACGGCGCGCGACGCGGCAATCACGAGGTCATGATGCGCGGCACGTTTGCCAATGTGCGGTTGCGCAACCAGCTGGCGCCAGGCACTGAGGGAGGCTGGACGACCTGCCTCATCGGCGACACACCGGCGGTGATGTCCATTTTTGAGGCGTCCGAGAAGTATCGCGCGGCCGACGTACCGCTCGTCGTGCTCGCGGGCAAGGAATACGGATCGGGATCATCGCGCGACTGGGCGGCGAAGGGCACGATGCTGCTCGGCGTGAAGGCGGTCATCGCCGAAAGTTATGAACGGATTCACCGCAGCAATCTGGTCAACATGGGTGTGCTGCCGCTCGAGTTCCGCAATGGGGATTCGGCGGCCTCGCTGCGCTTGTCCGGGCAGGAAGTCTTCACGCTGATTGGCTCGGGTGCCACCATGTTGCCCCGCGGCACCCTGGTGGTGCGCGCCACCGAACTCGACGGCGCCGTGACCGAATTTCTCGTGACCGTGCGGGTGGATACGCCGGAAGAGCTCGTGGCCTTCAGGCACGGAGGCATTCTTCCGTACGTGCTGCGTCGCCTGGCACGTACGAAATGAGCCAATGGGCGTTGCCGGCGCTGACATAAAGGCCCGGGCCGCAGAGATGGGGTTTGACCTCTGCGGCATTGCACGCGCCGACCGGCATCCGAAGCTGGCGCGATTGGCGGAGTGGATCACGCAGGGGCGGGCGGGTGAGATGCAATACCTCGCCGAGTCGCTCGACGAACGTCGCGACGTGCGTCAGGCCCTGACGACCGCACGGTCCGTCATCTCGGTCGCGGTTCTGTACAACACCGATCAGCCGTATTCCACGGAACAGCTGGGCCATGGCAGCGTCTCAATCGCGCGATATGCCTGGGGTGACGACTATCACGTGGTGGTCCGCACCAGGATTCGGCAGTTGTTAGTGTGGCTCGCCGAGCACGCAGGTCCCGGACTCGAAGCGTTCTCGTGCGTAGACGATGGCCCCGTGCAGGAGCGGGTGTATGCCGAGGCTGCGGGTCTTGGGTGGATCGGCAAGAACACGTGCCTGATCAATCCGTCGCTCGGGTCGTGGCTCTTCCTGGGAGAAATCGTCACCAACCTCGACCTGGAGCCCGACACCCCTGGCGTGGATCAGTGCGGCACCTGCACGAAGTGCCTCGACGCCTGCCCAACCGGCGCCATCGTCGCCCCCTATGACCTTGATGCCACACGCTGCCTGTCGTACCTGACGATTGAAGTGCGTGGAGCGGTGGATGAGGCGCTCCGTCCCGCGATGAAGGAACAGGTGTACGGCTGCGACATCTGCCAGGACGTGTGCCCGTGGAATCGTCGCGCCGGCGTCTCCGCCGACCCCGCGTGGCAACCCCGGGATGTATTCAAGTCCCCGCGCCTGATCGACCTCTGCCGGATGTCAGACGATGCGTGGGTTGCGGCGTTGAAGGGTAGCGCGATGAAGCGCGCCGGCCTGCACCGCATCCGCCGGTCACTCGCGTATGCCGCCTCGGGACTCCCGCCGATCGATCGTGGTCAGGCTCTTGCCGCACTAGGCGAGCACCCGAGTGCGAGCGCGGCAGTAGTGTCGGAAGCCATAGAGTGGGCGACCATTCGCCCATAGACATTTACCCATTCGATCATTTGGCCATTGCAGACATTTCGCCATTTCGGTCATTTGTGCCATTTCGCCATTACGCGCGTAAGATCCGTGTATGTCCTTAGCGCCAACGCTCCTGATCTCCATGCCCCAGCTGACCGACCCGAATTTTGCGCGGACGGTGGTGCTGCTGTGTGAGCACAGTTCCGAGGGCGCGCTCGGTCTTGTTGTGAACCGGCCGTCGGACATCAAGGCGGCCGAGGCGGTCCAGATGGAGCCGCCGGTGCAGAGTCCAAATGATCTGCCACTGCTCATCGGCGGTCCCGTTGAACCGGGCCGCGGCTGGATTCTCACGACGAAAGAACCCTCGGTGGAGCACAAGTCGCTTGGCAGCAGCCTGTACCTGACCGCATCGCCGTCTTTGCTGCGCGAGGCCCTTGAGTCGAGGCCTGCACCACGGCGGACGCTCGTCCTCGCGGGATACGCCGGATGGGACGCCGGCCAACTGGATGAGGAACTGTCGAACTCCGCGTGGCTCATCGCGCCACTCGAACTCGATCTGATCTTCGAGATCCCTCCCGCCGTGTCGTGGGAGATGGCCATTCGCCGCCTGGGCGCCGACCCGCACCTGCTCCAGATGGGGCATGGGGTTCATTAACTTAGGAACTGGCGGAACTGGCGGAACTGGCGGAACTGGCGGAATTGGCGGAATTGGCGGAATTGGGGAATTGGGTGACGTGGTTGAAGTGAATCCGCAGTTCCGGCAGTTCAGACACTTCCGCCAGTTCCTAATTGTCGCCGTTGTCGCAGCCGCCGCTCCCGTGATCGCGCAGGCGCCCACGCCGGTGGCCGCGGTACTGGTCACGTATCACGTGGAGCCCCTGGTTGCGGGGGAGTTGCCGAAGCGGTTTTCGCCGAGTCAGCTCGCTGTCCTCGAGAAGATCAATCGGCGGGATATTGAACACCTCGCCCGATTAACGGAGTTGATCGTTCCTGATACGTGGCCTGACGAAGAGCTGGCCTACAGTCCGTTGCCGGCTGTGTGGCCGTGGGCCGAGATGCACCCGAAGGCCATCGTCGTGCATCAGCCGGCGCAGGTGTTTGGCGCGTATGAGTACGGCCGACTGGTGCGTTGGGGGCCCGTCAGTACCGGCCGCAAGGAAACCGCCACTCCCGCCGGCTCCTACAACCTCACATGGAAGTCAAAGAGCCGCAGGAGTACCGACAATGATGCGTGGCTGCTGAAGTGGTACTTCAATTTCATCAACAGTCGCGGCGTCTCGTTTCACGAATTCGACCTGCCCGGCCACCCCGCCAGCCATGCCTGCGTGCGGCTGCTCACGCGCGACGCCATGTGGCTGTACGAATGGGGCGAGCAGTGGGTGCTCTCGCCCGACCGCCGCACGGTGACGACGCCAGGGACGCCGATAGTCGTGCAGGGCGAGGTGGACTTCTCCAACCCCTCGCCCTGGACGTCGATTGACTGGTGGAATCGGCATCTGACGCTATTCACTGGCGGAACTGGCGGAACTGGCGGAACTGGCGGAACTGGCGGAACTGCCGGAACTGGCGGTGGTCACTTGGAGAAGTAACGCCGGCGGGTTGTGGCTCGGGCGTGGCCGAAGATATTACGAAGTTGCGTGGCCTCGTTGAGCAGCGCGGCGATGCCGCCCGCTGCGGCCGGGTCGTCGGCACAGTCTCGCAGTAGCGTCAACCAGTGCGCCGATTCGTCGGCCTCTTCGTGAACGATGTGCAGCTTTGCTGCGAACTCCCTGGTTGAACGGGCCCGGCTCATGGCTCGGTGATTCGCCGCGATGCTGCATGCCGACCGCGTGAGCTGCCTGAGCAGATCCTGAAGGTCGTGCTTATTCCTCAAGGTACGACCAAGGCGAATCGCCGCGATCGCGAACGCCCGGGTGCGCTCCTCCAATTCTCTGACAGTCGCGTCGTCCACCCATTGGGCACTCGCAAAGCCCGTTCCGCGTCACCGAGCTGGGCAAACTGCACATTCCGAGAAGACCCTTGCAGAAACTGCGCGGGGGCACCCCCTTGACATCGCAGTTTCCGCAACACAATCAGAGCCAGTTCCGCCAGTTCCGCCAGTTCCGCCAGTTCCGCCAGTTCCGCCAGTTCCGCCAGTTCCGCCAGTTCCGCCAGTTCCGCCAGTTCCGCCAGTTCCGCCAGTTCCGCCAGTTCCGCCAGTTCCGCCAGTTCCGCCAGTTCCGCCAGTTCCGCCAGTTCCGCCAGTTCCGCCAGTTCCGCCTAGCGGCCCTTCACCGGCTCCAGCTTCAGGCGCGCAGCTTCCGCATTAAACGCCGCGAGGTCTTTCGTGAGGATGCGATCGAGATTGTCGGTCAGCACCTTTAATTCAGCACTGAGCGCTGCCAGGATTGGAGCCGCATTTCCGATCGGCTTGCCATCGCCGCTGTTGACCATCGACCCCAACGATGCCAGCCGGTTGTTCACCTTGATGGGGAAGTTGAGCGGGTCCTGGCCGGCCTGGTTCTTCACCTGGTAAATCTCGCCTTCCACTTCGCTCAGGCCGGAGACCAGAGCGTCGGCCGCCGCCTTCAGTTTCGGATCGGGTGACTTCGTCAAGCGGTCCGCCACGTCCGCCTTGACCCGGCGGATATCGATGACCGCCTGATTGGCCTCACTGGTCTTGTCGCGAATACGAATGGCCAGGTCGAACTGCTCCTGCAGATCCGCATCGGTTTCGTCGATGTGGAGGGGATGCCGCTTGACCAGGAACGGCTGCGTTTGCGTCACGCCATTCACGGTCATCCGCACCTGATACGCACCCGGCGCCGCTGCGGGCCCCTGCACCCCGCCGCCCCAGAGAATCATCCCCGGGAAGCTGGTGGCTGGCGGATACCGCAGATCCCACGTCACGCTCTGTATGCCTTGCGCCATCGGTGCGTTGACCGCACCACCGCCGCCGCGACCGCCGCCGCGGCCTGCCGCTGGCGCGGCAGCGGCCGCTCCGCCTGCGGCGCCTGCAAACGTCCGCACCACCGCACCGGTCTTATCGAGCACCTCAAGCGTGAGGCTCGTGACCGGACCATTGACCCAGTACTTGATCTGCGCGCCGTTCGTGGATCGGATGGCATCCTCGGGTGCAAACAGATAGGCCGGAGAGGCGGACGGCACGGCTGGACTGAACTGACGAATCGGCGCGATGTCATCCAGGACATAGAACCCGCGCCCGTGTGTGGAGATCACCAGATCGCGAGCCTCCACGATCAAGTCCGACACCGGCAGGCTCGGCAGGTTCAGCGAGAGCGACTGCCATGTGGCGCCATCGTCATAGGACAGGTAGACGCCCTTGAACGTGGCCGCATAGAGCAGGCCTTTGCGTTTTGGATCCTCGCGGACGGCGTTGACATACTCGGAATCCGTGATGCCGTTGACGATCTTCGTCCACGTGCGGCCGAAGTCATGCGTGCGGAAAATGTACGGCTTGAAGTCGTCGAGCAGGGGCCGCTTCACTGCGGCGTAGGCCGTGCCAGGTGCGAATGACGAGGCGTCGATGAGGCTGACGCGGCCAAAGTCCGGCATGTCCTTCGGGGTGACGTTTGTCCAGGTCTTGCCGCCATCACGTGTGACATGAATCAACCCGTCGTCTGATCCGGCCCAGAGAATGTTCGCGTCCGTCTTGCCGGGTGCCAGGGTAAACACCGTGGCATAGACCTCGGGACCGTTCATGTCTCCGGTAATCGGACCGCCAGAGTGTCCCATCGTCTTGGGATCGTGGCGCGTCAGGTCCTCGCTGATGCGGTCCCACTTCTGGCCATTGTTCGTGGTGCGCCAGACGTGCTGCGTCGCCGTGTAGAGGACACGCGTATCCACCGGCGAAAAGATGATCGGGAACGTCCACTGGATGCGTTCCACCAGCGCGCTGGATGGTTCACCAGAGAACATGCGCGGATAGGGGTGCACCTCGCGCTGCTGGCCTGTGCGTCGATTCGTGTACTGAAGCCAGCTGCCGTTCACCGCGCCGGCAAAAAACGCGTCGGGGTCCTTGGGATCCGGGGCGATGTACCCCGGTTCAAAGCCGCCGGGGTTGTACGTCGTATCCACCGGCGCGCCGCCCGCACGGCCACCACGCCCGCCTCCGCCTCCAGCCTCATTGGGCAGGCAGACGGTATTGCCGTCCTGCTGTGCGCCGCAGACGTGATACGGAAAGTGTTTTGTGGTGACCACGTGGTAATACTGCGGCGTCGGATAGTCACGCGCGGTGAAAGGGTTGCCACCCGTGTAGGTCACCGCGCCACCGCTGTCGCTTGCGTGCAGGATGTGTTTCGGATCGGCGGGATCGATCCAGAGGTCGTGCGAGTCACCGCCCGCAAAACTCGTCATCGTCTTGCCGCCGTCGGTGGACTTGAACGTGCCGACGTTCAGCAGATAGACGGTATTGGCATCGGCCACATCGGCCGTGACGTGTGTGTAATAGAACGCGCGCTGGCGGATGTTGCGGCTGCTGTTGACGAGCGTCCACGAGGCACCCGCGTCGCTCGAACTGAACAGGCCGCCGTTGGCGTTTTCAACGAGGGCGTAGATGCGGTTGGAATCCGCGCCGGACACCGACACGCCAACGCGGCCGATCAGCCCAGTGGGCATGCCCGGTGCGCGCGTGATTTCCGTCCAGGTCTCGCCGCCATCGATGGACTTGAACAGGCCGCTGCCGGGGCCGCCACTCGACATCGTGTACTCGAGCCGGAAGGCCTCCCACATCGCGGCGAAGATGACATTCGGATTCTTCGGATCCATCGAGAGGTCGATGGCCGCCGTCTTGTTGTCGCGGAAGAGCGTGCGCTTCCACGTCTTGCCGCCATCCGTGCTCTTGTAGACGCCGCGTTCTTCGTTCGGCCCCCCATGGTGACCAAAGGCCGCTACGTAAACGATGTCAGGGTTCTTCGGGTGGATACGAATCTTGGAGATGTTCCTCGCGTCGCGGAAGCCGATGTGCGTCCAAGTCTTGCCGGCATCGGTGGACTTGTAGACGCCGTCGCCCGACATGATGTTGCCGCGGATGCACGTCTCGCCCATGCCGAGATAGACGATGTCGGGATTCGACTCCGACACGGCCACGGCACCGACGGACGAGGTGCCCACCTGGCCGTCGGTCACCGGAGCCCAGGTCTCACCGCGGTCGGTGGTCTTCCATAAGCCACCTCCCACCGCACCAAAGTAGCCTTCGTTCGGCCGGCCTACCACACCGGACACGGCCAGTGATCGCCCGCCACGATCAGGTCCGATGCCTCGCCACTGAAACAGGTTCAGATATGGGGGAAGGCCGGACGCAGCCTGCGCGGCCATCACTCGCGCCGCTCCACCGACCGAAACCGGCAGCGACCACACACCAGCCAGGACCAACGCCAGCGTGACACCGGCAACAACAGAATGGGGACGACGGATAACCAGAGCCATGTGCTCCTCCAACAGAGAAGCATAGCGGAAAACGTGTGAAACCGATCTACGATTGGCGGCTCATGGGACTCCCTCCGGGAACGCGCATCGGTAGCTACGAAGTGGTCGGCCCCCTGGGCGCCGGGGGCATGGGTGAGGTGTATCGCGCGCGCGATGCGCGGCTGGGCCGCGACGCCGCGATCAAGATTCTGCCCGAGGCGTTCCTCACTGACGCCGACCGGGTGGCGCGCTTCGAACGCGAGGCCCGCACGCTCGCCTCGTTGAATCATCCGAACATCGCCGGCATTTACGGAATTGAAGGCAGCGCCATCGTCATGGAACTCGTGGAGGGTGAGGACCTCTCTGAGTTGCTCGCGCGCGGCCCGGTGCCGCTGGTTGACGCGCTGAAGACCGCGCGCCAGATTGCGAGTGCTCTCGAAGCTGCGCACGAACAGGGCATCGTGCATCGCGACCTGAAACCGGCCAACGTGAAAGTGCGGCCGGACGGAACGGTCAAGGTGCTCGACTTCGGATTGGCCCGCCCGGGCGGCTCAGGTGACGCCTCCGGTTCAATCGCAAATTCGCCGACGATGACGAGTCCGGCCACGGCCTTTGGGATGATCATCGGCACGGCGGCGTACATGAGCCCGGAGCAGGCGCGCGGGAAAGCCGTCGACAGGCGAGCCGACGTGTGGGCCTTCGGCGTCGTCCTCTACGAAATGTTGTCGGGCCGTCGCGCGTATCCCGGCAGCGAGGTGTCGGATGTGCTGGCGTCGGTACTGAAAGACACCTTGCCGCTCGACGGAGTGCCCCCTGAGACACCGGCGGCGATTCGCCGATTGCTGCGGCGATGCCTGGAGAAGGACCGTGCCGATCGCCTGGACTCCATGGCCACGGCGAGACTTGAAATCGCCGACGCGATGGCGCCGGGCAGCGATGATGCGCCGGCAGCGACTGCCGCCGTTGCGCCGAACCGGTCGCGCACGATGCTGATCGCGGCTGTCGCCGTGATCGCCGCGTCCGCCCTTACCGGATTTGTCGTCTGGCGCGTACGGACGCCTGCGCCGGCACAGCCGATCGCTTTCGCCCTGGCGCCGCCGCTAGGGGAAGTGTTGCAGGTCAACGTCAACCAACCCGCTCTGGCGATCTCGAATGACGGCCGTCGGATTGTGTACGCCATTGGGGTCGTCGGAAAAACGCTCGTGGTCAGGTCGCTTGACCAGTTCGCCGACCTGCCGCTCACGAACCTCGGGACCCAGCCACGGTCGCCGTTTTTTTCCCCCGATGACCAGTGGCTGGGATACTTTGCGGCGTCCAGCAGCGGCGGGGGCGCCCGCCTGATGAAAGTGGCGCCGACGGGCGGGGCGCCGCTCGAGATCGCGACAGTCCAGGGCAATCTTCGCGGCGCCTCGTGGGGCCGCGACAACACCATCGTGTTCGCAAGCACGGCCTGGGAGAGTGGTCTGCTGCGGGTGTCTGCCGAGGGCGGGGACCCGGAGGTACTGACAAAACCAGATACAGCGGCCGGCGAGGTCGATCACCAGTGGCCGGCGATGATGCCGGATGGCAGGCACGTGGTGTTCACCGTCTCCCGAGTTTCAACGCAAGGGGCCCTCGAGCTTCAGCGAGACATCGCCGTCCTGGACCTGGCCACCCGCAACGTGCGTGTGATCAAGCAGGGTGCGTCCTACCCGCGACTGGCCGCGACAACTCACCTGCTCTTCGTGACCGACCGTGGGGTGTTCGCCGCACCATTCGATCCGGTCGCTTGCGAGTTTCGCGGCGAGGCTGTGCGAGTGATTGAGGACACGGTCGTCAAGCCCTCGTCAGGAGGCGCCGACGTTGAGGTGTCGAACGCCGGGGTGCTGACGTACATCGCCGGAGGATCGGTCACAGTGAGGTCGCTCGCCTGGATTGATCAGCACGGCGTCGAGACGCCGATGTCCGCGCCTGAGCGTGGATACCAGGACTTCAAGTTGTCGCCCGACGGCACTCGCGCTGTCGTGACCCTGACTGACGGTGGGGAGTCGAGCATCCATGTGTACGACTTGACGCGCGGAACGCTCAGCCGCCTCACGCCGCCCGACGAGTTCGGCTCGGCGCCTGTGTGGAGCAGCGATAGCCGCTTCGTCTATTACCGTAGCTATTCCCGAGGGGGCCGCGGCTTCGGGCTGTCCCGCGTCTCGGCCGCAGGCGGGGGTTCGCCCGAGCTGATACTGGTCGAGAAGGACAATGTCACCTTGACCCCGACAGGCGCGACGCCTGACGGACGATCGCTGCTTTTACGGACCAACGCCGGCGTAAGAACCGAGGTTCAGATCCTGAATCTCGACGGGACACCGTCACCGAAACGCCTGGTCGCTGATCCAGACGGGTCGGAGGACGGGCGGGTCTCTCCAGACGGCCGTTGGCTCGCCTACACGGTGAGGGTCGGGTCCGGTGGGGGGGGCCAGGTGTTCCTGCGCCCGTTCCCCAACGTGACTGACAGCCGCGTGCAAGTATCCATCAACGGGGGCGCCCGGCCCGTATGGGCCGCCAACAGTCGCACGATCTTCTACTCCGGCACCCGCGAGAGCGGCGGCATCTGGAGGGTCGATCTTGCCGCCAACGGCCAACTTGGGAAGCCGGTGCTGATGCTGGCCCCTGACACCGACGTTAGCCAGGTGATCGACATCGCCACAGGTGGCGACCGGTTCGTCAGGATTCGGCCCGTCATTGACAAGACGAAGACCAACGAGCTGCGCGTGGTGCTCAACTGGTTCGAGTTCCTGAAACAGAAGATGGCCGGCGGGAAGTAGCGCGGCTCCCATCGTGATGACTGGCAGCCGCCTGTGCCGATGACCACCCTGATCACACTTGCGCTCGGGCTGATGCTCGTCAGCCCGCAGTCTGCCGCAACTGGTGCGCTGAAGGTGGGGCAGCCCCATCAAGGAGGCATCATCGGCTACATCTTTGCGCCTGGAGACCCCGGTTACGTCGAGGGGGTTACCCACGGGTTGATCGTCGCGCCGAGCGATCAAGCCACGGCCGTTCCCTGGTACAACGGACGCTATGTAGTGACGGGCGCCACGGGTACGGCCCTGGGCACCGGCAAGGCCAACACAGCAGCCATTGTGGCCGTGCAGGGCCCGGGGAACTATGCGGCCAGACTGTGTGCCGATCTGGAGATCGGCGGATACAGGGACTGGTACCTGCCAAGCAAAGATGAACTGGACCGCATCTACGACAACAAGCGCGCGATCACCGGGTTTGCCGAGCAGCGCTACTGGACGTCCAGCGAGGCGGACGTGAACAATGCCTGGCCCCAGAACTTCGCCAATGGTTTTCAGTACACTCTCTACGACAAGTTCTATGAGATTCGCGTGCGTGCCGTCCGGACCTTCTAACCGCCTCGCCTGGGGCGTTGCGCTCGGCTGCGCCATCCTCCTGATGCCGGCTGCCGGCCAGACGACCCAGGTCCAGCCAGAGACGGCCCCCGGCATCCAGCCGCCTTCCCGGGTCGAGGTGATTGCCCCGAAGCGAAAGGACTCCTTCAACGATCGCGGGACGTGCCCCGAGAAGAAGCAGGGCGGCAACCCCCGGCTGGTCTCTGGTTATCTGGTCTTCGACGGCGCGACGGACGGTAACCGCCAGGTCGATCCGCAACTGGCCGTCGGCGGCGGCTACGTGCTCACGGGGACCAACACCGGGCTCATCATCTACACAAAGCAGGGTGAGTTCGTGCAGGGTGCCTCGCAGGCCTGCTTCAACGGCGGGATCGATCCCAAGATGTTCTACGATCCCCACAACAAGGTCTTCGGTTTCGACCTCTGGTACTACTGGGACAAGCCGCAGGTAAAGCCCATTAACCTGTCCATCTCGGAGACCAGCGATCCGCGCGGTGCCTGGAATACCTATCCCATTCCGTCGCCCAACGAAGTGGACGGCGGGGGGATTGGATTCAGCCGGAAGTGGATTGGCTACACGTTCCCTGGCGGTGACGAGAACACCCTGGTTGTCCGCACCGCCGAGGCGAAGGCGGGAAAACCGGCGACGGTCTTCCACTTCAAAGGGAGTCTCGGCCAGCCCGTGTTCTCACAGGACCCGGTTGACGACCTCTACTTCTTCAGGATCGAGCGAGGCGACTTCGTGATCAGCCGGATCACCGAGGGCCAGGACGGCACGCCGGTCATCATGCCGGCGGCGCGGAAGGCGCACAACCTGACGAATATCTCCTCCCCGCCTCAGGCCCCGCAGAAGGGCACGGCGGTGAAGACGGCGTCTGGCGATCGCAACCCGAAGAATGTTGTGCTCCAGGGCGGGTTCCTCTGGTTCTCACAGACGATCAATGACGAGGGCCGCGCGGCGGTCCAATGGCACCAGCTCACGCTCGACGGGACCATCGTCCAGACAGGCCTCATCCGGGGCAGCACGACGAACTACATCCAGACCTCGATTGCGGTGAACAAGAGTCACGACGTGCTGATCGGCTTTCAGGAAACCCATGCGGACATGTTCATCAGCCCGCGCCTGGCCTATCGGTTCGCCGACGATCCGCGGGGCACCGTCCGCGACATCGTCCGGCTCGGCGAAGGCCTTGGCGCCACCGACGGCACTTCCTGGGGCGACTATAGCGGCAGCGTCGTCGACGGCGACAACCTTGAGGACCTCTGGACGATCCAGAGCATCACGAGCGTGCAGGGCAAGGGGTTGACCGTGATCGCCCGGCTGCCCTACCGAAACGCCCGTACGAACCGTTCGCGCGCGCCTACTTCGTAATGACCGACTGAAGGAACTGCAGGGCGCGCGGGTCTCGCGACTGGCCCAAGCCGTTCATCGCCTCGCGCCGCACGCTTGTGGCGGTGGGCGTGAGCGGGGTCGAGCGGGCAAATTCGATGAGCGTTGCCACAGCACTTGGGTCGCGGTGCAGTGTGATGGCCCTCACGGCCGCGCTCGCGATTCGGCTCTTCACGTCCACCTCCATCGTTTCGTCAACGGCACGAGCCTTCAGCCACGCCACGCTGTCGGCACCAGAGACGCCCGTCAGCCAGTGAAGTGACAGGCCGCCGGCGTCCACCGGGCAATCATCCGTCAGCGCGCGCATGCGTTCGATGCGTTTCTCCACCAATCGCACGAAGATCGTCACCTGCGTGCCCGCCTCAAGGCGCACAGGCCCGGTGGGCGCGGGGAACTGGGGAGGGGTGGGCGGCGCGTCGGTGGCCTGCGGCTCGATGCGACAGCCGCGGACCCCGCTCGACATGGCGTCATCGGAGTAGAAGCAGCACAAATTCCGCTCTCCGTCCGACATGGGCACCTGCCAGGCCACCCACTGCGGCGTGGTGGCCTGTGCGGCGAGCGCGGCCACGTCGCGCGACAGCGACGTGACCGCCTGCGTTTTCACCTGGGCGTTTTGAATCTGGGGCGTCTGCGCCGCAACGACGGCAGCAACCACGACCAGTGAGCCCGTCATCAACATTTTGTGCATTAGTGACTCCTGGACTCCTGGACTCCTGGACTCCTGGACCCCGGGCCGGGGGGCGCCCCGGGGGCGCGGGGGGGGGGGCGGGCAAGCCCTGGACTATTTGATGATTTCCAGCATGTAGTCCATGGCCGCCTTGTTGCGGCTCATGGTCGAGAGCTTGGACACGATGTCGCGTTTGAGCGTCATGTTCGTTTCCTTGCGTGCGATCGTGACCAGCGCCTCGCCGTTGTTCTGACTCATCAGGGCCGAGACAATGGTCTTCTTGTTTTCCACGTCCTCTTCGCGGCTGTAAAGGTCCGCGAGGATGGCGCCCGACTTGTCAGCGCGCATGCTGCCGAGGCTGCGAAGGGCGCGTCGGCGCAGTTCCACATCACGTTCACCCCGGGCGACTTCGCTGAGACGGTCGGCGGCGCCAAGCGAGCCCAGGCGCGAGAGGATGCTCATCTTCAGGTCGCGGTTCTGTTCCTTCTGGTAGACCGTCCACAGGTCCTGCGCGGCGCCGGCGTTGGTCATCTGGCCGACCGCCGACTGACGCAGGTCAATCACGCCTGGGCCGCTGGCCACCTCCATCAGCGCCACCATGTTTCCAGACTGTCCCCACGCCTGAAGCACGGCCTTCTTGATCTCGACGTCCTGGGTCGTGTCGTAGATCTCACGCAACTCGGCGCTGGTGGCGCCGCGTTTGCCGCCGGTGGCGACATAGCGGATCGCGTACTTCTGCAGGTCGGGGTTGGCGCCGCCCTTGGCAATGTCCATGAGGATCTGGCGTGCCCGGGGCTGCGAACTCTGTGCGAGCACGAAGATCGCCCGCTGTTTCAGCTGCAGGGAGTTGGCGCCAGTCAGCACGCCCTCGATCAGCGGAAGCGCGCGCTCGGGATCCGAGTGCTGCAGGGCGTTCAGCGCCAGCATCTTCAACTCTTCATCGGCGGCTTGTTCGGGGCGTTCGGCCTGGCCAGCCGACTGGCGCACGGCCGCTTCAAGCACACCGGCATCCTTCAGATAGGCGCTCTTCGCGTGGTCCTTCTTGAGCGTTGACAGCGCCGCCGTGGCATCGCTGCTGCGGCCGAGCCGATACAGCGCGTAGGCCTTGTGGTACAGCGCGGCATCGGTCCTGGCCGCCTTCTGTGTGATGACCTGGTCGAATCGCCCGATGGCGCGTTCGTAGTCGCGGCGCAGCAAGAGACTGATGCCCGAGTCGTAGGCACTGCCCCCGGCTGTGGTCAACGACCACGCCTCCTGCATCTCGAAGTTGCGCGCCATGTCCATGTCGAACCGCATGCCGTCGAGGCTGAGCCGATGTTCGTCGAGCGACAGACGCTGCTGATCAAACGCTGTGCGGGCGTGAGCCAGGGCGTCCTGGGCGATGAGCATCTCGTCGCCCAACAAGCCGGCCATGGGTGGCAGCGGCGCAATGGCCGGCGCCGTTGGCGGGGCAGGGGGGGCAGCCGGCACCGGAGGCACGGGCGGCCTGGCCACCTGCGCAAATCCGGACGCCGGAATCACCAACACCGCAGCAATCATCAGTAGTCGTTTCATAGGTCTCCCTCAGTAGCAGTCACAATGGTTTTCTGGCGTTCGCGCACTTCGTCGGTCACGACACGCACCTTGAAGATCAAGTCGTCCTGTTCAATTCGAGCGCGCAGGGCGTCCAGGTCCGCCCGTTTCAGTTCACCGGGTGCACGGGCAATTTCCACCAGCACACCCTCGAGGTCTTCCAACATGGCCGCCAGTTGCGCGTTGCCGGTGTGCGTGGCGGTCTGGCGATACAGCCGGCTGGACCAGAGCAGGTCGTCGGCGGTGCCACGTTCAAAGCCCGGCCGGAGCACCTCATCGGCCGGCGCATTCATCACTTCCACCAGCAGCAGCTCGCTTCGTTCGAGGTGGTCATCCATGGCCACAAGCAACGCGCGCTCGGGCTGGCTGGTGGCCGCTTCGGCCGTGGTCGGCGCCGTGGACTCTCCGCCTGGGCCGGGCCAGTTGCGGTTCGCGATGAGCAGCGCCACCACGATTGCGGCCATCGCCCCGGCGGGGATCCAGCGGCGCACCAGGTACCACGGGGTGTACGGGACGACGAGGTCGTCGAGTTCGCGCTGGACGCGTGCCCACATCACCCGTTCGAAGTCGGCGGGCGGCTCGGGAACAGCCGCGGCATCCACGGCACGGAGCGTGATCCGGATTTCCTGCCAGAGCGGCTGGCACACGGCGCACGCGTCCACATGAGCGGTGAGCGCCTTCTCTTCGGCCGGCTCGGTGTCGCCGTAAAACAGCAGAACGAGGTCGTCTTCGCTCGGGTGGTCCTGGTGTGTGTCGTGTGTCATGTCGTCCATCTCAAAACCCCTGCATCGCCACCCGCATTTTTCGCACGGCGCGGAAAATCGAATGCTTGGTGGCGTTTGTCTTCAGACCGAGCGTGTCGCCAATTTCCTCGATCGAACAGCCGTGGTAGTGCCGCATCAGGAACGCCGCCCGCTCTTGTCCCGACAGGCCGCCCAGTGCCAGTTGCAGCTGGTCGCCGATCTGTCCCGCGTATACCAGGTCATCCATGCTCGGGGCGTTTGGTGACGCCGTCAGCCCTTCCAGCACGTGGTCGTCTGCCACCACCTGCCGCTTCGGCCTCGCCCGGAGAAAATCCACCGAGCAGTTAAACGCGATGCGGTAGAGCCACGTGGACACGTTGGCCCGAGCCTCAAAGCGGCTGAGCTGCTTGTAGGCCTTGATGAACGTCTCCTGCACGATGTCTTCGGCGTCTTCGGCTCTGCCCGTCATTCGGAACGCCAGTCGATACAGGCTTCGGCTGTGCCGCTCGACCAGCACTCTGAAGGCGTCCTGATCGCCTTCCCTGGCCCGTACGACTGCGGCCGCATCATCCAGCTGCATCTGCTCCGTTATGACGGGAATGGAGGGCAAACAGTTAGTTCGGGTCCGTGGGTCCGCCAGTTCCGTCAGTTTCGTCAGTTCCGCCAGTTCCTAACTACTGAGCATTTGCCCAATGCCCTTAGCGAGGTCCTTTTGTCGGTAACCAAGGTCGCGCTCGGCGGCGGAACTGTCCAGGGGCCAGTCGTGGCGGAAGATCTGAAGGGTCGGGCGGGTGAGTTGAGGAGGGCGGCCCGTCATCCTCGCGCGGGTTTCGTCCAGCCAGGCGGCGGGTGTGCCGGCCCAAAGGGGCAGCCGGCGGGGCAGGGCCGTGCCGCGCAGATCGCGCAGGAGCTCAAACGGGCGCTGTTGGGGGAGGTTGGGGCCTCCGACCTGATACCCAGGTTCGGGATTCGGGTGATCGAGGGCCGAGACGTGGGCGTTGGCGACTTCATCGACCCAGGCGAAGGACCAGAGCCGATCGGCCCCGAGCAGGCCCGGCAGCCGGCCGGCCATGTGGTCGGCGAACATCCGGCCGATCAGGTTGCCTTCCGACAGCAGCCCCGGCCCATAGATCACCCCGGGGTACATGGAGACGATGGGGATGCCGTCGCGGCGCGCCTGGCCTGCGACCAGGCGCGCCGCGGCTTTGGTGCGCTGGTAGTCGTTGGCCACCAGCGGGACGTTCCGTCCCGCCGGTGGCAACGCCAGAAACGACGAGGTGTAGACGAGGCGGCGGAGGCCGTGCGTCCGCACGGCCTCCACCGCGTGGTGCAGGCCGCCGACGTTGATGTCGTCGAAGTCGCGCGGGTTCGGGCGCCAGACGCTGACGAGGGCGGCGGTGTGGATGAGGGCGTCGCAGCCGCGTGCGGCTGCGACGACCGCGTCGCGGTCGCGCACATCGCCGGAGATGAAAACGACCTCTGAGGTCGTTTCCGTAGGCCGGCGATCGGAAACGACCTCAGAGGTCGTTTTCACACCACGCGCGAACACCACCGCCTCATGTCCGCGCCCCACCAGCGCGCGCACAATCGCCTGCCCCAGGTACCCCGTGCCGCCCGTGACCAACACCCGCATCGACAGCAGTCTACTCAGTTCCCCAGTTCCTCAGTTCCTCAGTTCCTCAGTTCCTCAGGACCCCATGTACAATCGTGCGGAATGTTTGGTCGCCAAACCACCGGGTCCGTTGTCTGTGTGTCATGCGGGTATCTGGTGGGCGTCAACGACGACCGCTGCTACAACTGTGGCCGCCGCAATCCCGGGTTGTGGGGATTCGCCTCGGCCGTCCGGCGGCTCGGCAGTGATCTGGGATTCATCCCGTTCGTGATCGGCTTGTCGGTGCTGATGTTTGTCATCACCCTGGTCGCGTCGCGGGGCGAGATTGGCCTGGCGGGATTTTCGTTCCTGTCGCCCAACAGCTATAGCCTGCTGCTGTTTGGCGCGAGCGGCTCCATTCCGGTCTTCAGGTTCGACCGATGGTGGACGGTGCTGAGCGCCACGTGGCTGCATGGCAGCCTGATTCACATCCTGTTCAACCTGTACTGGGTGCGGCAGCTGGGGCCGGCCGTGGCGGATCTGTACGGGCCGGGCCGCATGGTGATTATCTACACGGTGGGTGGCATCGCCGGGTTCACGCTCACGTCATTCGCGGGCCACTACCTCAATTTCCTGCCGCTGCCGATCCTGCATGGCGCGCCGTTTACGGTTGGCGCTTCGGCGTCCATTTTCGGGTTGCTGGGCGCGCTTGTGCACTATGGCCGGCGCAGTGGTTCAAGCGATATCTACCGCCAGGCGGTGTACTACGCGGTGTTCATGTTCGTCATGGGACTTGTCATGTCGAGCATCGATAACTACGCCCACGCCGGCGGATTCATCGGCGGGTATCTGGCGAGTCGGGTGCTGGATCCCCTGGAACCCGAGCGCATCAACCATATGGTGTGGGCTCTGGTCTGTATCGTACTCTCTGTCCTCTCCATCGTCGTCTCGGTGGTGCACGGATTGTGGCTGGGATGACTCATGCGTAAACCTGTCGTCGTAATCACCGGGGCGGGTGGCGAAATTGGCCATGGCCTCATCGAACAACTGGCCGCCGATGGCACGCGGCCGATCGTGACGCTGGATGTGGCGCCGCTCGAGGGGGCACTCGCGAAACATGTGGCGCGCGAGTTCACCGGGTCGATTCTCGACCGCGGCCTGCTGGAGCGGATTCACTCCGAGTTCGAAGTGGACATGGTGTTCCACCTGGCCGCGTTGCTCTCGACGCGATCGGAGTTTTCACCCGTCATGGCCCACGAGGTGAACGTGGAGGGCACACTCAACCTGCTGGAGTTTGCGCAACACGAAGCTGAGTCGCACGGGCGTCCGGTCACATTCCTGTATCCATCCTCGATTGCCGCGTATGGGATGCCGTCGCTTGACGCCA
This sequence comes from Acidobacteriota bacterium, assembly GCA_016716905.1. Lineage (NCBI taxonomy): Bacteria > Pseudomonadati > Acidobacteriota > Acidobacteriota bacterium. The sequence goes on from JADJUS010000004.1 coordinate 1,072,663, forward strand.
AGCGCGAGGCCGGCCGCGTCAAAGAGCACGAGTGGACCCATCCCACCACGATGTATGGCTGCAACAAGCTGTACTGCGAACAGTTGGGCGAGTACTACGCCCGGCACTACAAACAGCTGTCGGCTGAATCCATGGCCGGTCGTGTGGACTTTCGCGCGGTCCGGTTTCCGGGACTCATTTCGGCGATCACGGTGCCGTCTGGCGGCACCTCTGATTACGCGCCCGAGATGATCCACGCCGCCGCCAAGGGTGAACCGTACGCGTGTTTCGTACGCCCCGATGCGCAGATTCCCTTCATGGCGATGCCCGATGGCGTGGAGGCGCTGCTGAAACTGGCGGCGGCGCCCAAAGCCACGCTGACCCAGACCACGTACAACCTCGGCGCCTTCGCGCCGACCGCCGAGCAGGTGCACCGCGAGGTGCTGCAGGCCTTCCCCGACGCCCAGGTATCGTTTGTGGTCGACACCAAGCGCCAGGGCATCATCGATTCGTGGCCGTCGGACGTCGATGACGAAGCCGCCCGAACAGACTGGGGCTTCGCGCCGAAATTCGACTTCGAACGTGCATTCCGGGACTATCTCATTCCCACAATTCGCGGACGATACGATCGGAATCGATAAGCGACCCCCGATTCCGATTCCAGAGTGGAGATTGACCCGAGATGCCGTTATTGACCGTTGAAGGTGAAGGTACGTTCGAGGTGCCGATGGGCAAGCGCCTGGTGCTGGCGCTCGAACAGGACGCACATATTGACCAACTGCACGCCTGCGGTGGAAAGGCGCGGTGCACCACGTGCCGTGTGGAATTCATCTCCGGTGAACCCGAGACGAGGACCGACGCCGAAACTGCGGCGCTCTCGTCCAGAGGCCTGACCGGTGTGAGACTGTCGTGTCAGATTCTCATGAACCACGACATGACCGTGCGGGCCATCAGCCGCCTGGCCGGCTCCGGCCGCGCAGATGCAGGGCGGACACCCGCGGACGTTATTGAACCTTAGGGACTTAGGAACTTAGGAACTGGTCTCTTCCTTCCCAATTTCCTCAGTTCCTAACTCGCGAGCGCGCGTGAGCGCCGCTTCCACGTTGGGGCAGAAGTTTTCCTCGCCCACGCGCTGCGGGAATCCTGACGACCGCATGATCGCGCGCGGCTGTTCGAGGGCGCCGCAGAACAGGGCCGTGCGGCCGGAGGTGCGCAGCCGTGCCGACACTTCTTCCAAGGCGCGCAGGCCCGTGGCGTCAATCGCCGTCATGTTGCGCAGCCGGAAGATGACCACCGGCGGCAGATCGTCGATCCGGTCGAGCACGCTGGTGATCTTGTCGGTGGCGCCGAACAGGAACGGTCCGTGGATGCGGAAGATGGCCACATAGGGCGGAATGGGTTTGTCCTGCAGGACGTGGACCTTTCCTGCGTCGACGTAGTCATCGGTCACGCGCGAGACAGTGGTGGTGTGTGACACACGCCGGATGAACAGCAGCGCCGCCAGCACCATGCCCACTTCGACGGCCACAGTCAGGTCGGCCAGCACGGTCAGCAGGAAGGTGGCGGCCCAGACGCCGACATCGGCTTTGGACTGCTTGAGCAGACCTGGAATTTCGTGCCACTCGCCCATGTTCCAGGCCACCACGAACAGGATGGCGGCCAGCACCGCCATCGGCACCAGACCCGCAAGCTCGGCACCGGCGAGCAGCACCACCAGCAGCGTCAGCGCGTGGATCATGCCGGCCACCGGCGTCCTGGCTCCCGATCGGATATTGGTGGCCGTGCGCGCGATGGCGCCGGTGGCGGGCAGGCCGCCGACCATGGGTGACACCACGTTGGCCACGCCCTGGGCGATGAGCTCGACGTTGGGATTGTGCCGGTCGCCGCTCATCCGATCGGCGACGACCGCCGACATCAGCGACTCGATGGCACCAAGCATCGCCACCGTGACGGCCGGGGAGATGAGTTTCGTGATGAGGGTGGGGTCAAAGGCCGGAATGTGAAACTCAGGCAGGCCCGCCGGGATACTGCCGAATCGCGATCCGATGGTCTCCACCGGCAGTTCAAGCGCCCACGCCGCGAACGTCCCAGCCACCAACGCGACCACCGTGCCTGGCACGCCCCGGACGAAACGGTTGACCAGCAGAATTACCGCGAGGGCACCGCTCCCCACCGCCACCGAGTACATCGACAGCGTGTCCATATGCCGCCAGACCGCAGCCATGCGATCGAGGAATTCGCCGACGTTTTCAGTGACGCTGACGCCCAGAAATTCGCTGATCTGCGTGCTCGCGATCAGCACCGCGATGCCGTTGGTAAAGCCGATGATGACCGGTCGTGGAATGAACTTCACCGCTGATCCGGTGCCGGTGACCCCAAGCAGGATCAGCATCACCCCCGCCATCATCGTGCACATGAACAGGCCCTGTACCCCGTGCTCGGCAATGATGCCTGCGATGACCACGACAAACGCGCCCGTCGGCCCGCCGATCTGCGTGCGCGATCCGCCCAGCGCAGAGATCAGAAAGCCGGTGACGATGGCGCAGTAGATGCCGGATTGCGGGGGCAGGCCCGAGGCGATCGCAAACGCCATCCCGAGCGGAAGGGCAACCAGTCCAACCGTGACGCCGGCAATCAGGTCGTGCCGGAACGTCGCCAGGTTGTATTCACGGAACGAAAGAACCGATGCAGGAAGCCAGGGTGAAACGGAACGAGGCATGCGCCTGAACCCAGATGGTAAGCTCTGAAAGCAGAAAAGGGAAATGTGTGATCGAACCGCCCTTCCTCTTACAAGCCTATCGGCAGGGCTACTTTCCCATGGCGATGGAGGACGGCGATATTGGCTGGTTCTCGCCCGACCCGCGTGCGATCCTGCCGCTTGAGTCGATGCGCGTGTCGCGCCGGCTCGCGCGGGTGGTGCGGTCGTCGCGCTTCGACGTGGTGATCGACGGCGACTTCGAGGGCGTCATGCGTGCGTGCGCGGCCGGTCGCGATGAGGGCACCTGGATCTCCGAAGATATTCTCGAATCGTATGTGGCGCTCCACCGCCTCGGCGTGGCCCACTCGGTGGAGGCGTGGCGTGACGGACGCCTCGCCGGTGGGCTCTACGGCGTCCACCTGGGCGGCGCGTTTTTTGGCGAGTCGATGTTCCACCATGAAACGGACGCGTCAAAGGTGGCACTGGTCGCCCTGGTGTTGCACATGCGCGCGCGGCACATGACCCTGCTCGACATCCAGTGGGTCACGCCGCATCTGGCGCAGTTCGGCGCCGTGGAAATCGCGAAGGCCGACTACATGCGTCGGCTCACGCAGGCGATCGACATTCCGTGTACGTTTGTGTGAGGAGGATGCCTTGGCGAATGTGAGTCGAAGCGTAGGATTGCTGCTGATGATCGTGGGCGTGGGCGGTTATGTCATGACCGGCATGGCGAGTCCAACGGCGCTCATTCCCGCGGCGTTCGGCCTGGTGATTTCCATGCTGGGGTTTTATGCCCGCCATGAAGACAATCGCCGGACGGCGATGCACCTGGCGATGGGCATTGCGATGGTGGGCGTGCTGGGGTCCATCTCGGGGTTGCTGTCGATTCCGGCCCTCATCTCGGGCGAGGCGGCCATGCCTGCGGCCGTCGTGTCACGCAGCGCGATGGCGGTGATCCTGCTGGTGTACCTCGCGATGGGGTTCAACAGCTTCCGGGAGGCCCGCCAGCGCCGTTAGGGAGGATCAGGATTTTCACCATGAAGAGCATGGAGGTCCATGAAGGGCGCGGGGTTGGGGGCCGGGCTTTGCCCGGGCCGCACGGACGAAGGGAAGTCAGGAACGAACACAGACGAACCAAAACGACCTCTGAGACAAATTACCGGTAAGCGCCGACGGTAATTACCTCAGAGGTCGTTTCGATCCGTGTCTGCGTTCGTTCCTGACTTCCCTTCGTCCGCGCGTGCCGCCGAAGGCGGCACCCAACCCCGCGCCTTCTGACTGCATTTCTTCATGGATCTTCATGGCCTTCATGGTGAAAGCCCTAAGGCTCTAGTGCACCGTGTACGGTTCGCTGAGGGTGAAGGGGGCGATCGTGGCGTCGAACTGCTCACCGTCCTTGGTGGTCATCTGATACGTGCCCTGCATTAGACCGAAGGGCGTGGAGAGCGGGCACCCCGACGTATAGGTGAACGTCTCGCCCGGCCCCAGCGTGGGTTGCTGGCCCACCACGCCTGGGCCGCGCACTTCTTCGACATGGCCCGCGCCATCGGTAATGATCCAGTGCCGGGTCAGCAACTGCACCGAATCCGCGCCTTCGTTGGCGATCGTGATCGTGTACATGAAAAACCACTGCGTCTCGGACGGCTTCGACCGCTCGGGCGAATACTCGGCCGTCACCGACACGCGGACGTGACGTGTGACGGCTTCAGATGTGAACATAGGCCCTCTGGAGCATGATCTGATGATGAACCATGGGGAGGCCGGTCGGCAAGCCGCACGCGCCGGTCTGTGTGGCGCCTGCCGTCATGCGCGGTGGATCCAGAACGATCGCGGCTCCAGCTTCCTGCGATGCGGCTGGTCGGATATCGACCCGCATTTCCCGAAGTTCCCCGTGCTGCCTGTGCGCCACTGTAAAATAGCCGCAATGCATACCATTTCGCCCGCGCGCCTCAAGCCAGGCGTGTCTTCTGCCGACATTCCTGCCCCCGCTCCACAGGCGGCCGGTTCCACCACGCTCATTCGCGGCCGCGCACTGATCATCTGGGATCCCAAGGCGCCGGTGGGCACCAAGAAGCTCGACGCCATCGACACCGACCAGATCACGCCCGCCACCGACTGCGTGTCAGAGAGCCTGGAGACCCTGGACGAACGGTGGAAAGCCGGCTCGTTCCGCCACCTGATGCCCGACTTCCGGGCGCGCGTGCATCGGGGCGAGACGTTTCTCATCGCCGGCGATCGCTTCGCCATTGGCTCCTCGCGCGAAATGAGCCCTGCCGGACTCAAGGGGGTCGCCGAAGAGGTGGGGCTTGAGCTGGTCATCATCGCCGGCAACAACATGGGCGACATCTTCCGCCGCAACGCCTTCAACCTCGGCCTGCACGTGGTGCAGTGTCCCGAGGCCGTGGCCGAAGCGAAGGATGGCGACGAGTTCACGTTTGACCCCGTGTCGCGAGCGATCGCGAACGTCACCCAGGGCAAGGGCTACGTGCCGGTGCCGCTGTCGGTGAAGGAAGAGGAAATCCGTCGAGGCGGCGGCATCTTCGCCGTCGGACGCCGCGAGTTTCGGCGCTCGGTGGAGACTCCACCCTCGCTGGACTGGGCAGACGAGGCGATGGCCCGTGGCATGACCACTACGGAGCAGATCATCTGGGCCCATCGCGTCGATCGCGATCTGACGCGTGCCGACTTCAAGCCTGGTGCCACGCTCCGGGCCTATGCAGACCTGCTGCCGGCCTCCGATGGCACCGCGCCATTCTCCATTCACACGTTCAACCAGATTACGGGCGGCCGGACGATTGACCCGCGACAAGCGGCGGTAGCGAACGACCACTTCGTTTTCACGGGCAAAGACGAGGACGATAAGCAGACGTCCATCGGCCGGGCGTTCGCGAAGTTCCACGGCATGGAAAAGCCGTACTACGCCACGCCCGGCGATGGCATCTTCCACTTCTATTTCCCCGAGCAGGGGCTCGTAATGCCCGGGCAATTCATTCCGGGCGCCGACTCGCACAGCCGCGCGTACGGGGCCTACGGTGCGGTGGGCATCGGCGTGGGATCAACAACCCTGGGCTTCGGCTGGTCCACCGGCTACATCTACTTCACCCTGGCGAAACAGCGCCGCGTCTCGTTTGTGGGCCGCCTGAACCCGTGGGTCGGCGGCAAGGATGTGGTGCTTGAACTGTTGCGGCGGTGGGGCGCCAAACAGTCGCAGGGCATGTCGGTGGAGTTCGTGGATGCCGCGCGCCAACTGCCGATGGTGTCGCGCAACACCATTGCGAACATGATGGCCGAGGCTGAGGCGCTCAACGGGATTTTCGCCCCGGACGAAACCACGCGTGAGTGGTATCGCGCCAAGGGCATTACGGATCTGCCGTACCCGATGATTACGCCTGGCGCCGACGCGGTGTACGAGATCGACGAGGTGTTCGATTTGTCGGAGGTCGCTCCGATGATCGCCAAGCCGTTCAGCCCCGGCAATGCCTTTCACGCCGGCGACGTGGCGCGTGAGCGCCTCACCTTCGACAAGGCCATGATCGGGTCGTGCACCAACGGCAGCTACGACGACCTGCTGCAGGCCGCGCTGGTCCTGCGCGCAGCGCGTGGCCTCGGCCGGGTCAAGGCCGCCACCGAGTTCAAGGTGTTCCCGGGCAGCAGCGGCGTGGGCAGGCAGATCGAAACGCCGGACGCGCGCCTGGCCGGCGAGTCGATCGCCGACGTGTTCCGCTCAGTTGGCGCAGTCATTCGGCAGTCCTGGTGTGGCCCCTGCTTCGGTCAGGGCGAAGACGCGCTGTCGCCAGGCCAGCGCGCCATCACCTCCTTCAACCGCAACTGGCAAAATCGCATGGGTTTTGGCGGCGAGGGCTTCCTCGCATCGCCTTCGGTCGTCGCCGCGTCTGCGATGCTCGGCTATATGGGAGGGCCGGAGGAGCTCGGGATTTCCTGGAATCCGCACACGTTCGCGATTTAATGTAGTAACATATCTACATTATGACGAAGCCCGGGAGGCGCACGGCGATCACCACGCTGTCCAGTCGGGATTTCAACCAGCGCGCCAGTGAGGCCAAGAAGGCGGCCGACAAGGGGCCGGTCTTTATTACCGACCGTGGTCGTCCGGCCCATGTTCTCCTGAGCATCGAAGACTATCGCAGGTTGGCCGGAGGGCGAGTCACTTTGGCCCAGGCGGTGGCGCAGCCAGGCGCGGCGGACGTCGATTTTGATCCGCCGAGGTTGGCAGACCTCCATCGCCTTCCCGACCTGTCCTGATGTTTCTGCTCGACACCAACGTTGTGTCGGAATTGCGGCGGCCCGACAAGGCGGACGCGCGCGTTTTAGGATGGGCCGCCGCATCGCCGGTAGCCGACTTCTTTCTCTCGGTCATTTCCGTGCTCGAACTGGAACTCGGCGTGCTGATGTTGGAGCGACGGGATCCGGCTCAGGGCCTGGTGCTTCGCGCCTGGCTGGACGGCCAGATTCTGCCGCAGTTCGAGGGGCGGATCCTCCCGGTAGATACGGCGGTCGCCCTGCAGTGTGCCGGCCTGTACGTGCCCGATCCCCGGTCGCATCGTGATGCGATGATTGCCGCCACAGCCCTGGTGCACAAAATGACGGTGGCCACCAGGAACGTGTCAGACTTCGCGCCGACAGGCGTGCGAACGTTCAACCCGTGGACTGAAGGCTGAAAAAATGATCCGACTTGTCCTGATTGGCATCCTCGCTGTCACATCTCTGTCGGCCGCGGCAGGGCAGTCAGAAACTGTCCTGACACCCGGTCTGGTGATCAGTTCGAACACCAAAGTGAAGCCTGGCGTGTATCGCTTGCCTGGCGCCGACGGAAAATCTGCGGTCGTCGTGCGCGGCACCAATGTGACCCTCGACCTCACAGGGGTCGTCATCGAAGGCGGCGAACCGTTCGCCGATCCGGACGGTTACGTCGGCACCGGTATCGAGGTCGACGGCGGGAGTCGCGTCACGATAAAGGGTGGGGCCATTCGCGGATACAAGGTCGCCGTGCTCGCGCGCAAGTCGCCGTTCCTGCATTTGACGGGTCTGGATCTCAGTTACAACTGGAAGCAGCGTCTCTGGTCGGGCATCGAAAAAGAAAGCCTCGTGGACTGGATGTCGTACCACAACAACGAGAAGGACGAATGGTTGCGCTTCGGCGCTGCCATCTACCTCAGCGAGTGTGATGACGCAGAGATCGATCACAGCCGGGCGACCCAGGGTCAGAACGGCCTGATGGTCACGCGATCGGCGCGGCTCAAGATCTGGAACAACGATTTTTCGTACCTGTCATCGATCGGCCTCGGCATGTATCGCACCACCGACAGCGTGGTGGCGCACAACAAGTTCGACTACGCGGTGCGCGGCTACAGTCACGGCTTCTACTTCCGCGGCCAGGACTCCACCGGCATCCTGATGTACGAACAGTCCAGCCGCAATACGTTCCACCACAACTCTGCCACGCACGGCGGCGACGGCCTGTTCATGTGGGCGGGCCAGACCACGATGGACACCGGACAGGGCGGCGCAAACGACAACGTCTTCTTCGAGAACGACTTCAGTCACGCCGTGGCCAACGGCATTGAGGTCACCTTCAGCCGCAACCGCTTCATCGGCAACCGTGTGGACGATTGCTGGCATGGGGTCTGGGGCGGCTACAGCTACGACACCGAGTTCCTGAACAACTCGTTCGCCGGGAACGATGAAGCCATCGCCATCGAGCACGGCCAGAACATCGCCATCGCCGGCAACACCTTCAAAGGCGACAAGGTCGCCCTGCGTCTGTGGGCCAACGCCACGCAGGATCCCAATTGGGGGTATGCCAAGTTCCGCGACACCCGCAGTCGCGACTACCGCATCACGGGCAACACGTTCGAGAATCACGGCACACTCCTCGACGCGATCAGGACCAGTGGTCTGCACCTCTCAAAAAATGCCGTGCGCGGCACCATGGGCGCGCTCATGAAAGGCGGCTCCGACGTCGACGGGCTGCAGTGGGACGCCGCGCCGGCCTCCACGACGGTTCAGCGTGAAGTGGTGCCAACCCCGGCCACGTGGTTGCCGCTGGCTGGCGGCATGAACGCCCTCCTGCCTGAAGGCGCGCGCCGCGGCCGATCCACCATCATCGTGGACGAATGGGGACCGTACGACTACCGCCATCCCAAGCTGTGGCCGGTGGGGAAGGCGACCGACCGGCCTTTGAAGCTGCGCGTACTCGGCCCGGCGGGGCAGTGGAAGCTGGTCTCAGCTCGCGGTGGCGCGGTCGATACCAGCGCCGGCGCCATGGGCGCTGAAGTCGTGGTGACGCCGACGGGTGAGGGCCTCGACCTGCGCCTGGAGTTCGAATACCTCGGTGCGGAAGTCGTGGACCCGCGTGGCCGGAAGACGCCTGCCGGGCAGCCTCACCGTTTCGTCTACGAGCAGTTCGAGCCCGCCATCGCCTGGAATACCCGCTGGTGGACCTGGGACGAGAAGGCCGACCCGCTCAAGGCACCCCAGGCGTTTGCAGCCCGGCTCAATGAGCCTCCCACGAAGACCGAGGTGGTGCCCCGCTTTGACCTCATCAGCGGCCGCCTGATGATGCCCGATCTGCCCGCCGATCGGCTCGCCATGCGCGCAGAAGGGACCGTGACTCTTCCGGCCGGCAACTACGAACTCGTGACCATCACCGATGACGGCATTCGGGTCTGGATCGACGACAAGATGGTGCTGGAGCGTTGGGACATCCATGGGTCGGAGGTCGATCGGGTACCATTACCGGCCGGGCGTCATCGGATCCGCCTTGAGTACTTCGAAGCGACCGGCTGGGCCGAACTGAAAGTCATGATCAAGCGCCGGTAGGCGTTTCGCACCCGAGCACACAACCTATGGAAATGTTCACGTCGCCAGAACTGTTGATTGCCCTCGTCACCCTGACGTTCCTCGAGATTGTCCTGGGAGTCGACAACGTCATCTTTATCTCGATTCTCTCGGGCAAGTTGCCGAAGGACCAGCAGAAACGCGCGCGTCGTGTCGGTCTGATGGCCGCCATGGTCATGCGCATCGCGCTGTTGTTTTCGCTCTCGTGGATGGCGCGCCTGACCGCGCCGTTATTCACGATTCTTGAGCAGAGCTTTTCGGGCCGCGACCTGATCCTTGTTGGCGGCGGTTTGTTCCTGTTGGCGAAGGCCACCTACGAGATTCACGACAAACTCGAAGGGGAAGAAGGCCATGCCTCCGGCAAGGCCGCAGCGACGTTCGCCAGCGTGATCACCCAGGTGATGCTCCTCGACATCGTGTTTTCACTCGATTCGGTTATCACCGCGATCGGCATGTCCGAGAACCTGATGGTGATGGTGACGGCCGTGGTGCTGGCGGTCCTGGTGATGCTGGTCGCTGCCGAACCTATTTCGGATTTCGTTGAACTCCATCCCACGGTCAAGATTCTCGCCCTGTCATTCCTCTTGTTGATTGGGCTGTCGCTCGTGGCCGATGGATTCGGGCAGCACATCTCGAAGGGCTACATCTACTTTGCGATGGGCTTCTCGGTGTTCGTCGAGTTCATCAACATCCGCATCAAGAGCCGGCGCAAGGTGAAGCCGGTGGAACTCCGGCACAACTACCCGGACTAAAGCCTCGGCCTTGAAGAGCAGGCCGAGCTACGAAATGCCGGCCAGAGCCGCGGCCTTGAGACCCAGGCCGCGCTACGAGATGCCGACGCGCTTGAAACCAACGCGCGCCACGAGAGTCGGGTACTCGTAGCGCGGCCTGGGTCTCAAGGCCGCGGCTCTTACAAGTGCAGGTACCGGATCACCATCTCCGCGGCGTCGTCGGCGGAGGTTACCCGGGTGTCGATGGTGAGCTCAGGGGCGCCCGGCGCCTCGTACGGGGCCGTGACGCCGGTGAACTGGTCGAGCCGGCCGTCGGCGGAGCGCGCATAGAGGCCCTTCGGGTCGCGCGCGCGGCACGTCTCGACGTCGGCCTGCACAAACACTTCAACGAAGCGTCCGGCGGGCACGAGTCCCCTGACCCGCGCCCGGTCTGCAGCATACGGCGACACAAACGCGCAGAGGACGATGGCGCCCTGTTCAAAGAAGAGGCGGGCGACTTCGCCGGCGCGCCGGATGTTTTCGGCCCGGTCGGCAGGCGAGAACCCGAGATCGCCGCACAAGCCGTGACGCAGTTGGTCGCCATCGAGGAGCATGGTGCGCCGGCCCGCTTCAAATAGCCGGCGCTCTACGGCTCGGGCGATGGTGGTCTTGCCGGCGCCCGACATGCCCGTGAGCCACACGACTGCGGCCCGGTGGCCCTGCTGGCCCTCCCGTTCCTCGCGCGCAATGTTCCATCCCTCCCAGGTCACCCCAGCCGACACCTGTGTGTCGACCTGCGTCTCGCCGCGGATCATGCCCGCCGCCACGGTGGCGTTGGTCGCCGGGTCAATCAGGATGAATGAACCGGTCGCGGAGTTGAGGCGATAGGAGTCAAAGAAGATCGGGTCGGCGGTCGTGATCTCCACGCGGCCAATTTCGTTCATCGAGAGCGTCTGCGCGGCGTCGCGATGCAGAGTGTCCACGTTGACGCGGTACTCCACGAGGTCAATCACCGCCTGCACCCGGCGGGTCGTGTGCGCCAGGATGTAAGGGCGCCCGGGCACCAGCGGCGTGGCGTCCATCCAGCACAGGTACGCGTCCACGCGGCGCGCCACGGTCGGCAGATTCTTCCGGCGCACGATCATGTCACCGCGCGAGATGTCGATTTCCTCGGTCGTGGTCAGCACCACGGCATCGCCGGCTGCGGCCATCGGCTGCGGGCCGTCCAGCGTTTCCACAGACTTGATACGGGTGGTCAGCCCCGAGGGCAACACCACGACCTCGTCTCCGGCGGAAACCGACCCCGACACCGCCGTTCCAGCGAAGCCGCGGAATTCCTGATGCGGCCGAATCACACACTGCACGGGAAACCGGAAATCGATCGCGTTGCGCCTGGCATTCCCCGTCACCGTCTCGAGCTTGGTCAACAAGGGGCCACCCCGGTACCACGGCATGCGGGTAGACGGTTCGACGACGTTGTCGCCTTCGAGGGCGGAGAGGGGAATGTAGGTGATGTCCTTGACGGTCAGCTTGGCCGCGAACACGCCGAAGTCCCTGACGATGTCGTCGTAGACCGACTCGGCGAAGCCCACCAGATCCATCTTGTTGACCGCCACCACCATGTGCGGGATGCCGAGCAGCGACGTGATAAACGCGTGGCGCCTCGACTGGGTCTGCACCCCGCGACTCGCGTCCACAAGTACCACCGCCAGGTCGGCCGTGGATGCGCCAGTGATCATGTTGCGCGTGTACTGCACGTGGCCGGGCGTGTCGGCGATGATGAATTTGCGTCGCGGCGTGGCGAAGTAGCGGTAGGCGACGTCAATGGTGATCTTCTGTTCCCGCTCGGCTCGCAGCCCGTCGGTGAGCAGCGCGAGGTTCATCCGATCCTCGCCGAGCCGGCGGCTGGCGCCTGCCACGGCTTCGAGTTGGTCTTCGAAGATGGATTTCGTGTCGTAAAGCAGCCGCCCGATCAGGGTGCTCTTGCCGTCGTCCACGCTGCCGGCGGTGGTGAAGCGAAGCAGGTCCATCAGAAATAACCCTGCCGTTTCCGGTCTTCCATGGCGGTGTCGGAGCGCTGGTCGTCAGCCCGGCCACCGCGTTCGGTCAGGCGTGCCGCAGCCGTCTCCAGGATGATGTCGGCCACACTCGCTGCCGTGGATTCCACGGCGCCCGTGCAGGTGGCATCACCCACCGTGCGGAAACGGACCGTACGCATCGACACACGTTCGTCAGACTGGACCTGGATGTGCGGTGTCTTTGCGAGCAACGTGCCGGCTCGTTCCAGCACTTCGCGCTCGTGGGCGAAGTACAGATCCGGCAAGGGAATGCGCTCGGCCTCGATGTATTTCCAGATATCGAGCTCGGTCCAGTTGGAAAGCGGGAAGACACGGAAATGCTCGCCCGGGTTCTTGCGCCCGTTGTACAGGTTCCACAATTCCGGGCGCTGGTTCTTGGGGTCCCACTGGCCGAAGGCGTCACGATGTGAGAAGAAGCGCTCTTTCGCGCGTGCCTTCTCCTCATCGCGCCGTGCTCCGCCCACGGCGGCATCCAGGCCCAGTTCCTTGATGGCATCCAGCAACGTGGTGGTCTGGAGCGCGTTCCGGCTGGCGGCGGGCCCGGTCTCTTCCTGCACCCGGCCTTGATCGATTGAGTCCTGGACGCGCCGCACCACAAGCGTGCAGCCCATCTGCGCCACGAACCGGTCGCGGAAGGTCAGGGTCTCAGGGAAGTTGTGTCCCGTGTCGATGTGGAGCAGCGGGAACGGCACCGGGCCCGGCGCAAAGGCCTTGCGGGCGAGCCACGTAGCCACGACCGAGTCTTTGCCGCCTGAAAACAGGAGGGCAGGCCGCTCAAATTGCGCCGCCACTTCCCGGAGGACGTGGACAGCTTCGCTTTCGAGCAGCGGCAGATGTCCGCGGTCTGACCCCGACATTTACTTGAGCAGCATTTCCATCAACACGCGCACCACGCCCTCGCCGTTGTTGACGGCCATCGTGATGCCGATCGTGGCCACCGACACCATGCTGATGAGCTTGATCAGGATGTTGAGGGAAGGACCCGACGTGTCCTTGAACGGATCGCCGACCGTGTCGCCGATGACGGCTGCGCCGTGACGCGGATTCTTCGAATCCTCCTTGCGCGCCACCGTGTGACCCGCGGAGTTCACGTATTCGCCGGCCGCGTTCTTCAGGTATTTGCCGCCGAGTTCGCCCGACTCGATCCACTTCTTGGCGTTATCCCAACTGCCGCCGGCGTTTGCCATGAAGATGGCCATGGCGAAACCCGTCGCCAGGCCGCCGGCCAACATGCCGATGACCCCGCCCACGCCAAACAGGATGCCGACAAACACGGGCACGATGACGGCCATCATCGACGGCACCACCATCTTCTTCAGGGCGCCGTCGGTGGAGATATCCACGCATCGCGCGTAGTCGGGCGTCGCCGTGCCTTCCATGATTCCGGGAATCTCGCGGAACTGGCGCCGCACTTCTTCCACCATCACGAGCGCCGCGCGGCCGACCGCCGTCATGGTCATGGCCGAGAACACAAACACCAGCAGCGTGCCGATGAACATGCCGCTGATGACCATCGGGTCCACGAGCGAAATGGTCGCGAGGAAATCCGCCTGGCTTCGCGTGCCTTGCGCCAGGGTGGCAAACGTCGCGATGAGCGCCAACGCGGTCAGCGCGGCCGACCCAATTGCGAAGCCCTTGCCAATCGCCGCAGTGGTGTTGCCGAGGCTGTCGAGCGCATCGGTGCGCTTGCGCACTTCGTCGCCCAGATGGCTCATTTCCGCGTTACCACCGGCGTTGTCGGCAATCGGCCCGTAGGCGTCGGTCGCCAGCGTGACGCCCAGCGTGGACAGCATGCCAACCGCCGCGAGTGCGATGCCATACAGCCCTAACGAGGGGTCAGCGAAGCCGCCCGCGAGGCCATAGGCCAGCGCCGTCGCGACCGCAATCGTGACGATCGGAATCCAGGTGGACATCATGCCTACGGCCAGGCCGCTGATGATGACCGTGGCCGGGCCGGTGGCGCTCGACTGGGCCACTTCCTGAGTGGGCCGGAAGTCGTAGGCCGTGTAGTGTTCGGAACCCTGGCCGATGATGAGGCCAGAAACCAGGCCCACGACGGTGGCGAGCCACACGCCCCACCACGTGGCGCCCGGGATGAGGTTGTAGACATCCGCAAAGCAGATGTAGCAGATGACACCCGACAGTACGCCGACGCCGATCGACGCAACGTTGACGCCGCGGTGAAGCGCGCCGAGCAACTGTTTGAGCGAGGCGTTTTCCTGCGTGCGCACCAACTGGCTGCCGATGACCGAAAGGAAGATCCCCACCGCCGCAATCGCCACGGGCGCGATGATCATGGTCCACGCGGCTTCGGCGTGTCCCAGGCTGACCGCAGCGGCCGCCGCGAGGGCAATCGCCGCGAGAATCGATCCCTTGTACGACTCGTACAGGTCCGCGCCCATGCCGGCCACGTCGCCGACGTTGTCACCCACGTTGTCGGCAATCGTGGCGGGGTTGCGCGGGTCGTCTTCAGGAATGCCGGCCTCTACCTTGCCCACCAGGTCCGCGCCGACGTCGGCGGCCTTCGTGTAGATGCCGCCGCCCACCCGGGCGAACAGCGCCACCATCGACGCGCCCATTCCGAAACTCACCATCACCTGGCCCACAAGCGCGGGCTGGTCGGGCGCAATGACGGCGAACAGACCGAGCCACGCCACAATAAAGAGCAGGCCGATACCCACGACCGACAGGCCCATGACCGACCCGGCCTTGAAGGCAATCTGCAGGCCGGCGTTGAGGCCGTTCTTTTCATCCGTGCAGGCCCACGCAGTGCGGCTCGACGCATGCGTCGCGATGTTCATGCCGGTCCAGCCCGTCCAGAAGCTGCCGAGGCCACCGGTGACAAATCCCACGAGGATCCACACGGTCATCATCGGGCCGCCGGGCTGCTGGAAGAGCTGGTAGTTCGCGCCGAACGCGACCAGCACGCCAACGACCACGAGGACCGGGACCACCACCTTGAACTGGCGGCGCAGATAGGCCGTGGCGCCGTCCCGGACGTACCCGGCGATTTCCTGCATGCGCGGGTTCCCGGGGTCAGCTTTCATGACGTCGCTGCGGTACTTTGCGGCCATGATCATGGCCGTCAGACCGCCCAGCAGGCCCAGCGCGAGCATTATCCAGAACGTATCGGTCACAGCGGCAACGGAATTCGGAATCATCGCCAAGGGTTATATCATCCGGCCGTAGTCCGCGGCTACAATCCGAGGATGACCCGCATCCGTGTGATGGTACTCCTACTGGTCGCCACGACGGCGGCCGGTGTCTCGGCCCAGTCCTATGTGCCTCAACGGGTCTTCGACTCCGCACGAGGCCAGTTTTCCGACTTTGAGTCGATGCTGGCGGCCCTGGCCAAGGCCGACATCGTGTTTGTCGGTGAGCAACACGATGACCCCAACACCCACCGGCTGGAGCGAGCCATTCTCGAGGGGCTGGCTCGCCGCAGGGGCGATGTCATCCTGTCGCTCGAGATGTTCGAGCGCGACGTCCAGGGCCGCCTGGACCAGTTCCGTCTCGGCCAACTGCCCGAAGCGGACTTCCTCGCCGCCTCCCGCCCCTGGCCGCGGTATGCGACCGACTACAAACCTCTGGTCGACTTCGCCGTGGCCCACCAGTGGCCGGTGATTGCGGCCAATATCCCGCGGCCGTTCGCGTCGGAAATCTCGAAGGCCGGCCTTGACGTCCTCGGCAGCAAGCCGGCGGCCGAAAAGGCGTGGTTCGCCGCCGACTGGCAGTGCCCGACCGACGACGAGTACTACCGGCGTTTCAAGGAGGCCATGGGGACGCATGCCGGCGCCGCAGAAGCGGATCGGTTCTATGCGGCGCAGTGCCTGAAGGACGAGACGATGGCCGAGTCGATCAGCCTTGGCTGGTCCGCCGCGGCGGCGGCCAAACCGGGTACCCGGCCGGTGGTGGTGCACTACAACGGCGCGTTTCACTCCGACTACGGTCTTGGTACTGCGTCACGCGTCCGCCGCCGCCTGCCGGCCGCGCACACAGTGGTCGTGTCAGTGGTGCCGCTCGCGAACCTCGATGCGATCGCCCTCGGAGAAGAGCCTAAGAAAGGCGACTTCATTGTGTTTACCGTCAAGTGATCGTCGTCACAACGGATCACGACGGATCACAAGGAGACGCGGAGACACTGAGAAATCTGATCTGATTAGATAGGCCCGCAGCCCTCGGCGTCTCTGCGCCTCCTGTAATCCGGCGTCTACACGAGTGTTTGTCAGCGGGCGCTACTTCTCGCTTCCCAGGCGCCAGGGGAGGTCCGCGATCGCGTAGGTCATGACGGCGATGGCGGCGGCGTTGTCGGACATTTGCTTCGGCGTGATGCGGTCCATCGTGTCAGCCGGCGTGTGGTGAATCAGGAAGTAGTTGCCGCCCACGAGGTGTGACATCGAAGGGATGTTGCCCGCCGTGACGCTCGGCCCGATGTCGGCGCCGCCACCCGCGGCCTCAATTTTGTTGGCGCCGAGCGTCGCGAGGAGGCTCGCGATCGCGGAGACCGTTCGGCGGGCGCCGTCAGGGCCGCTGAACCCGAACCCGGCCGGGTCAAACACGCCGCCGTCGGACTCAAGCATCATGACGTGGTTCTTGAGGTCGGCCATGTGTTGATCGCGGTATGCGTTTCCTCCGCGCATGCCGTTTTCTTCGTTGGTCCAGAGCACCACACGAACCGTGCGGCGCGGCCGCAGGCCCAGGGTCTTCATCAGGCGCACGGCCTCCCACGTCACAATGCACCCGCCCGCATCGTCAGTCGCGCCGACGCCGACGTCCCACGAGTCGAAGTGACCGCCCATCACAACGAGTTCGTCGGGTAGCTCGCGGCCGCGCAGCTCGCCGACGACGTTGAAGGATTCCACGTCGGCCTCAAAGTGCGCTTCCATCGTGAGCGTCACGCGAATGCGCACGCCGCGATTCTGCAGGCGCTGGAAACGTTCTGCATCTTCAACGGGAATGGCGGCGGCCGGGATCTTCGGCGCGTCAGGTGCGTAAGTGGTGGAGCCGGTGTGGGGCGTGCGCAGCCCCGTGGGGCCCACGGCGCGAACCAGCATGGCGAGCGCGCCATGTTGGGCGGCCCGCGACGGACCGGCGGACCGGTACTGCACGGTTTCCCCATACGTTGTGAACGGCACATTAAAGAGCACGATCTTGCCCTTGACCTGTGCCGCCTTTGCCTCGAGATCATCGAAGTTCTTCAGCACGATCACTTCGCCGGTGACGCCGTCGGGGCCGGTGCCCACGGAGTTGCCCAGGCCGAGCATCACGAGCGGTTGCGGTACGGGATCGAGCAACTGCAGGCTCTCTCGGCCGCGCACCCACTTGGGCACCATCACGCGTTCCTTGCGGACGTTCTCAAGGCCGTCCTTTTTCATGGTCTCGACGGCCCAATCAATCGCGCGTTCGAGGCCGACCGACCCCGACAGGCGCGGACCGTAAAGGTCAGTCACTTCGGCGAGGCGCTGCCACGCGAAGTCCGAGGCCTGCGATGCCTCGACTAGGCGCTTCGCTGGGGCTCGATACGCTTCGAGCCAATTGGTGGGCTGCGCCGACAGAGAAAGGGAAGCGGACAGGAGCAACAGTGCGGACAGCACGATTCTTACAGGCATGGGGGATTCTCGCATTTCTCGACGCGTGTCGCCTCGGCGTAATGGCGAAATGCCACAAATGTCCGAAATGGCGAAATGCCGGACAAACCGAATAGAGGAAGAATGGTCGAATGTCCAAGGCGCGCAATGATCGAATGACCTTGGAGCAGCAGATTCAACCATTGATCAGCAAGGACATTCGGTCATTCTCCCTGCAATAGGTTTGTCCGACATTTCGCCATTTCGGACATTTGTGACATTTCGCCATTACGAATGACGGCGGCAGCGCGTCCGGGCGCGAGCGCGTCGCAGTTAACGTCACAGGGCGACGCGATGGCGCCCGGAATGTAGGTAGTTCATCGTCTGCACCGTGAGCATGAGCATGAAGTCGAGGCGGGTTTGTTCCTCGGGGTGCATCAGGCGGAGGTCGAGTTCGTCGGCGCGGCGGATCATGTTCACGATCACCTGATCGATCGTGTATTGGTACGACCCAGCCCAGGCGGCCACATGTCGCCGCACGTCCCGCTGGATGCGCTTGATGAAGCGAGCGGCCTTCAGGTTCTGGTGGTACTCCGGCGCGCTGGAGAACAGCCGCCGGAGATCGCGGTCGTAGAAGTTCGGATGCTCCAGGCCGTACTGCTCGCGCTTCTTGGCGTAGTGACGGCGCAGCGTGCCGCGGGCGCGGTCGATTGGTTCCACCCGGCGGCGCGAGGTCACCACCGGTGGCTGTCCCGCCACTCCGCGCATCAACTGATCCATGTACTCGAGTTTTTTCAGCGCCGGCCAGTCGTTGAAACGCACCCGCCAGTCACTGTCGGGCGTCAGCCAGACGGCGAACGTCTCGGCGAAGTCTTCGTCGGGGTGGCTCTGGGCGTACCAGGAGTCCAGGTGCAGGACAAAGCTCTTGGAATACGGCTTGGGGAGGTAGACCTCGGGATACTCCACGGAGGGTTTGCCAAACAGGTTGACCCGCCGCCGGCGTCGCCGCAGGTTGTAGGCATTGTCGATGGCGTGGCCGGCTTCGTGCCGCAGAATCTGCATGAACCACTCGGGCGTGCCGCCTTCCACCTCCAGCATCTGCGCCTTCTCGAGCTTCATGAGCCGCGGATGCGCCAGGTAGAACGGAACGGCGATTCCCGGCACCCCATCGGGGCAGAACCATTCGGTCGAGAGCCAGTAGTGCGGTCGGAACGTGATGCCCTTGGCGGCCAGTTCCTCGTGCAACTGGTTGATTCTGGGTTCCAGGGCCGAGCCCTCGATACTCAGGCCCAGGTCGCGGAACGCGACATCGAGCAGCGCTTCATCCCCCAGGTCCGGCCACTCGGGTCGGGGGGGCGGGCCGGGGTCAACCGGGGCGGCGGGCGGAGTGTCTGAGGGAAGGGTCACAGCCGTGTAAGGAAAGGCTTATGATAGTCGCCGAATCGGACTACCCCCAAGGGAGAAACCATGAACGCGTTTCGTACGGCTGTACTCTTCGTCGCCATCGTCGGCCTCACTGCAGGCCCGGCGCTCGCCCAGACTCCGCCTCCGCCTCCGCCCACACAGCCCCCCCCGACCCAGCAGCCACCGCCGAAGCCGACGCCCCCGCCAGCCGCCTTGCCAGGGGCCGAGCCGGGTTACGTCGAAACGGTGACCGTGGTGTCCGCCACCAAGGCGGAGCAGAAGCTTGTGGATGCGCCGGCCACGATGTCGGTCATCGGCCCACGGGCCTTGGAAGTGGCGCCGTCCAACAACTACGCGGACTTGCTGCGGGCCGTGCCCGGCGTCAACATCACGCAACTCTCTGCCCGTGACATCAACATCACGAGCCGCGCCGCCACCAGTTCCCTGGCGACGTCGCAACTGGCGATCCTTGATGGACGCACGCTGTATCAGGACTTCTTCGGGTTCGTCATGTGGGACTTCATGCCTTCGAACACCGCCGAGATCAAGCAGATCGAAATTATCCGCGGACCGGCGTCGGCCGTCTGGGGCGCCAACGCGCTCAGCGGCGTGATTAACGTGATCACGAAGACGCCGCGCGAAATGGAGGGCACGAGCCTCCTCATGGGCGCCGGCAGCTTCGGCAGGGAGTATTGCGGCCCCAATCCCCTGGCGGGCGGGCCGTGTGTGGTGACCAACAGGGGCGTGAACAATGGCTCCCTCATCTACGGCAACATCACCCACGCGCAGGCCATCAATGACAAGTGGGCGTACAAGCTCTCGGTGGGCACATACCAGTCAGACGCCTTCACGCGCCCAACGGGCCTGATTCGCGGCAACACCACCGGCACCCCGTATCCCACGTACAAGAACACCGGCACGTCACAGCCGAAAGTGGACCTGCGCATGGACTACGACGGCGCCGAAGGCCAGCGATGGTCGTTCTCGGGCGGCCATGCCGGCACCGACGGCATCATGCACAGCGGCATCGGCCCATTCGACATCAAGCCGGGCACCACGTTCAGCTACGGCAAGATCAACTACTCCAAGGGCGCGCTGCGCATTCAGGCGTTCCTGAACGCCCTCAACGGCGACGCGACGAACCTGGTGGCAGTGGATACGGCCGGCGCCCCGGTTACCCTGGACTTCAACACGAAGACCTTTGACCTCGAGTTGAGCAACACCAAGGCCATCGCCGGCAGACACGTGATCACCTACGGCGGCAACCTCCGCTACAACCAGTTCAAGCTGTCACTGGCCACCCTGGAGGATCAGCGCAAGGAAGGCGGCATCTACGTCCAGGACGAAATTTTCATGGGCGAGAAAGTACGGCTCGTCCTCGGCGGGCGTGTGGACAAGTTCACGTCGATTGAGAACCCGGTGGTGTCACCCCGTGCGGCGCTGCTCCTGAAGCCGACCGCGAAATCGACCATCCGCCTGTCGTACAACCGGGCGTTCCGCGCGCCTTCGGCAATCAACAACAACCTCAATACCATTGTCACCAATGCGATTCCGCTCGGATTGTTCAACCCGGCGTTCGGTGCCACGATCTACCGTGTGCCGACGGAGGCGGTCGGCAATCCGGACCTGAAGGAAGAGCGCATGGATGCCTTCGAGCTCGGCTACTCGGCCTCGCTCGTCGACAATCGCGTGATTCTGTCAGCCGCGTATTACTACACCAAGCTGACCGACGAGATCTTCTTCACCCAGACAGGCGAGTACGGTCCGTTGTCGCCGCCCCCCGGCTGGCCCGCGGTGCTCAATCCGGCATGGGCGGCGCTCTACACGGGGCTCGCCACCGGCAAACCCACGCGGTTCCCGACACAGTTCACCTACCTGAATCTGGGCGTGGTCAAGAACCAGGGCGTGGAACTGGGCGTGGACGCGGCCCTGACCCCCACGACGTCGATTTACGCCAACTACTCCTACCAGCGTGACCCCGATCCGAACTTCGCGCTGAGCGAGCTCAATCTCGCCCCGAACAACCGCTTCAGCATGGGCATGAACTACTCCGGCCCCCGCGTGTTCGGCTCGGCGTCACTGGCCTACGCTGGCGAAGCCTTCTGGCAGGACGTGCTTGACGCGCGCTACACAGGCACGACCCCGGCGCAGACCACCGTCAATGGCAGCTTCGGCGCCAAATGGTCGGGCGGCAGGTACACCACCACCATCAAAGTGGTGAACCTGACCAATCGCCAGGTCATGCAGCACGTGTTCGCCGACGTGTCACGCCGCCAGGTCATGGCGGAACTGCGCGTCAACCTGACGAAGTAGCCCAAAGGACCTCTGAGGTCGGTTCGCCCGACACCACACGAACCGACCTCAGAGGTCTTCACTCCCGGCGCCGGCCGGTTTCGGCGATAATTGATCTGATTGTCGACTCCAAAGAAAAAGATCCGCTGGTCCGCCGCCTGGTCTGAAGCGCGCGACCTCATCTGGGCGCGCCGACGCCGCCTGCTGCTGGGACTGGCCCTCATGCTCGTCAGCCGGGTGGCGGGCATGGTCTTGCCCTACCTTTCGAAACACCTGATTGATGACCTGATACTGGGGCGCGTCGACAGGCTGACGACGTTCGCGTGGATTGTGGGTGGCGCCACGGTTGTTCAGGCCATCACGTCGTTTGCCCTGTCGCAGGTGCTCGGCGTGGCCGCCCAGCGCGCCATCACCGACATGCGTCGGCGCGTCGAAGAACACGTGATGCGCCTGCCCGTCAGTTACTTCGACAAAAACCAGACCGGGCAGCTCATCTCGCGCGTGATGAACGACGCGGAAGGCATCCGTAACCTCGTCGGCACAGGACTCGCACAACTGGCGGGCAGCATGGTGACCGCCGTGCTGGCGCTTGGCTATCTGTTCTGGGTCAACTGGTTGCTGACGGCCGTAACGCTCACGGTGCTTGCGGCGTTCGGCGGCGCGCTTGCCTATGCCTTCAAGCGGCTCAGGCCCTTGTTTCGCGAGAGGGGCAAGATTCAAGCCGACGTGACGGGACGGTTGAACGAGGCGCTGGGTGGCATTCGTGTGGTCAAGACCTACACGGCGGAGCGGCGCGAAGATTTGGTCTTCACCAAAGGCGTGCACCGGTTATTCAAGAATGTCGCCCAGTCGATGACCGGCGTGTCGGCCACCACCGCCTTTTCCAGTGTCGTGATCGGCGCCATGGGCGTGATCATCATCACCATCGGGGGCGACGCCATTGTGGCCGGCACGATGACGGTTGGCGACCTGATCGCCTATATCTTCTTCACAGGCTTGATGGCCGCCCCGATCGTGCAGATCGCGTCGATTGGTACGCAGATTACTGAGGCCTTCGCGGGACTCGATCGGATTAGGGAACTGCTCGATACACCGCGTGAAGACGCGGCCGACGCCTCCAACGCCGGCGTCTCCGAATTGCGCGGCGAGGTCACGTTTGACGATGTCTCGTTCGAGTACCAGCCGGGCGTGCCCGTGTTGAAGGCCATTTCGTTCACGGCGCCCGCCGGCAGCACCACCGCGCTCGTCGGATCGTCGGGCTCGGGCAAAAGCACCTTGTTGAGTCTCGTGATGGCGTTTAACCGGCCGACCAGAGGGCGCGTGATGGTGGATGGGCGCGACCTGAATGGCCTGCGTCTGGGCGAATACCGCCATCACCTGGGTGTGGTGCTGCAGGATAATTTCCTGTTCGATGGTCCGGTGGCCGACAACATTGCCTACGGCCGGCCTGATGCGACAGACGACGATATCCGCCGGGCGAGCCAGGTGGCGCATGCCGACGAATTCATCGAGGGTTTCGAGAAGAAGTACCAGACGGTGGTGGGTGAGCGCGGCGTGCGGCTCTCAGGAGGGCAGCGGCAGCGCGTGGCGATTGCGCGCGCAATCCTCGCGGACCCGCGCATCCTGCTGCTCGATGAGGCCACCTCGAGCCTCGACAGCGAGAGCGAGGCCATGATTCAAGACGGCCTAAGGTCATTGCGTCGCGGCCGTACAACCTTCGTCATTGCACATCGGCTGTCCACCATCCAGTCGGCCGATCAGATTCTGGTGCTCGAACACGGCGAGATTGTGGAGCGCGGCACACACACTGAGTTGCTGGCGCGCCAGGGCCGCTATCGCCAGTTGTACGACAAGCAGTACCATTTCGAAGCCGATCGTTTCATCAATCCTGGCGAAGACTTCACACCAGAGCCACCCAAGGCGCCGGTGGAAAAACCGCCCGCATCCCGGGGCTTCCGGGCAGAATAGAGCACGCGTCGCGTTATGGCCCAATTCATCTACACCATGAAGGGCCTGGGCAAGGTGTACCCACCTGACCAGGTCGTGTTCAAAGACATCTGGCTCTCCTTCCTGCCCGGCGCGAAGATCGGCGTCATCGGCAGCAACGGCACCGGCAAGTCCACGCTGCTCAAGATCATGGCGGGCATGGACCCGCACTATCTCGGCGAAGCGTTTCGTGCCGAGGGCACCACCGTCGGGTTCCTGCAGCAGGAGCCGCAGCTCGATGAAACCAAGACGGTGCTCGGCAACGTGGAAGAGGGCGTGGCGTCCACGCGAGCGTTGCTGACACGCTTCGACGAGATCAACGAAAAATTCGCGCAGGAGATGTCCGACGAAGAGATGGACAAGACCCTGGCGGAGCAGGCGCGCGTGCAGGACGCCATCGAAGCCGCCAATGCCTGGGATCTGGACGCGCGCGTGGAGCAGGCCATGGACGCCTTGCGCCTGCCGCCGCCCGACGCCGACGTCAGCAAACTCTCGGGTGGCGAACGCCGTCGGGTGGCGTTGTGCCGGCTGTTGCTGCAGTCGCCGGACCTGCTGCTGCTCGACGAGCCGACGAACCACCTGGACGCCGAATCAGTCGCCTGGCTCGAACATTTCCTGCACGCCTATCCCGGCACCGTCGTGGCAATCACCCATGACCGGTACTTCCTCGACAACGTGGCGGGCTGGATCCTGGAACTCGACCGTGGCAAGGCCTATCCGTGGGAGGGCAACTACTCGGGCTGGCTGGAGCAGAAGCAGGCGCGATTGGCGCTTGAGGAAAAACAGGAGTCCAAGCGGCAGCGCACCCTGCAGCGCGAACTCGAATGGATTCGCATGTCGCCCAAGGCTCGCCACGCCAAAGGCAAGGCGCGCCTGAACGCGTATGAACAGCTGCTGGGCGAGGACACGACCGACAAACTCGAGCGCGTGGAAATCTACATCCCGCCCGGCCCCCGTCTGGGTGACGTGGTGGTGGAAGCGCGCGATCTGAAGAAGGCCTACGGCGACCTGCTGCTCATCGAGGGCATGAACTTCACGTTGCCGCGTGGCGGCATTGTGGGCGTGATCGGGCCCAATGGCGCCGGCAAAACCACGCTGTTCCGCATGCTGGTGGGGCAGGAGAAACCCGATGCCGGCGTTCTGCGCATCGGGGAGACCGTCCAGATCGGTTACGTAGACCAGTCGCGCGATGCGCTTGTGGCCGACAAAACCGTGTATGACGAAATTTCCGAAGGCAACGATGAAGTCGCCCTGGGGAAACGCACCGTCAACGCGCGCGCCTATTGTTCGTGGTTCAATTTTCGCGGCAAAGATCAGCAACGAAAAGTGGGCACGCTCTCAGGCGGCGAACGCAATCGCCTGCACCTGGCCAAACTGCTGAAACGCGGCTGCAACCTGCTGCTCCTGGACGAACCGACGAACGACCTCGACGTTGACACCTTGCGCGCGCTCGAACTGGCGCTGGATGAATTCGCCGGCTGCGTGGTGGTCATCTCGCACGACCGCTGGTTCCTGGACCGCATCGCCACCCACATGCTCGCATTCGAAGGCGACAGCCACGTGGAGTGGTTCGAGGGCAACTACCAGGAATACGAGGACGACAAGAAACGCCGCCTCGGTGTGGACGCCGACCAGCCCCACCGCATCAAATACCGCAAGCTGACACGATGATCACGACGGATCACAGGAGGCGCCGAGACGCCGAGTTCTTTTTCTTGGAAGACCTTGCCCTCCATACCTCAACGTCTCCCTGTGATCCTGCGTCGATCATGATCACGACGGATCACAGGAGGCGCCGAGACGCCGAGTTCTTTTTCTTGGAAAATCTTGCCCTCCCTATCTCTGCGTCTCCCTGTGATCCTGCGTAGACATGTTTACTGACCTGCGTGCATTCCTCGATCAGCTGCGCCGCGACAACGATCTTGTCGAAATCGATGCGCAGGTGGACCCCGTGGAGGAAGCCGCCGAGATTCATCGGCGCGTGATCGCCGCCGGCGGGCCGGCGTTGTTGTTCCCCCGCGTCAAGGGCGCGGCGTTTCCGCTGGTCACCAATCTCTTCGGCACCCCGCGCCGCGCCGAGATGGCCTTCGGGCCCAGGCCCCTCCACTTCATCAAGCGTCTCGTGCACCTGGCCGAGACGATGCTGCCGCCCACGCCCGGAAAACTGTGGGACGCGCGCGACGTGGCCATGCAGGCCCTTCGCGTCGGGATGAAGCGGCGATCACACGGGCCAGTCACCGAGGTGGTGACGAACGACGTTCGCCTCGATCAACTCCCGGCGCTCACGTGTTGGCCCGAAGACGGTGGCCCGTTCGTGACGCTGCCGCTGGTCTACACCACTCACCCGGACAAAGGCGGGCCGAACCTCGGGATGTATCGCTTGCACGTGCACGACCGCACGTCCACCGGCATGCACTGGCAAATCGGCAAGGGCGGCGGTTTTCACTACGCCATTGCCGAGGCGAAACAGCAGTCACTGCCGGCCACCGTCTTTCTGGGCGGTCCGCCGGCGTTGATGCTGGCGGCGATTGCGCCGCTGCCCGAGAACGTACCCGAGATGTTGCTCGCCTCACTGATCGCCGGTGAGAAGATCGCGCAGGTGCCGGGGCCCAACGGCCATCCGCATCCGCTTGTCGCGCGTGCGGAATTTGCGCTGATGGGCTCGGTCGCGCCGGGCGTCCGCAAGCCCGAAGGGCCGTTCGGCGATCACTACGGCTACTACTCACTCGAACACGACTATCCCGTGTTCCAGGTCTCCCAGGTTGCCCATCGGCGCGACGCGATCTATCCGGCAACGGTGGTGGGAAAGCCGCGGCAGGAAGACTTCTTCATCGGCGACCTGTTGCAGGATCTGTTGTCGCCGCTGTTTCCGCTCGTGATGCCGGCCGTCACCGAGTTGTGGTCGTACGGGGAGACGGGTTACCACTCACTCGCTGCCGCGGTTGTGAAGCAACGCTACCGGCGCGAAGCGATGGCCAGCGCCTTCCGTATCCTCGGCGAGGGCCAGTTGTCGCTGCAGAAGTTCCTGCTGGTCACTGACCAGGCCGTGAACCTGCGCGACTTCCGCGCGACGCTTGCACACGTGCTTGCGCGCACGAATCCCGAGACGGACCTGTACGTCTTTTCGAACTTGTCCATGGACACGCTCGACTACAGCGGTCCGTCGGTCAACGAAGGGTCCAAGGGCGTGTGGCTGGGACTCGGCGACCCGGTACGCGACCTGCCGCGCGAATTCCGGCCGCCCGTGCCGCCGTCCTCAGACGTGCGCGACGTGCGCGTCTTCTGCGCCGGCTGCCTTGTGGTGAGCGGGCCGACGTTTGCCGCCGACGCCAGGGCCGCAGCCCGGTTGGCGGCAGACCCCGCATTCGCGGGATGGCCGCTCGTGGTGCTGACAGACGACGCGGATCGTGCGACGCGCAGTGACATGAATTTCCTGTGGACGACGTTCACGCGATTCGAGCCAGCTGCCGATATTCACGCGTCGGCGACGCGAGTGGTGCGAAACCACATCGCGTATCAGGGGCCGGTGCTCATCGACGCGCGAATGAAGCCCTGGTACCCGAAAGAGGTGACATGCCGGCCGGAAGTGGCGGCGACCGTGACCAGGCGGTGGCGCGAGTACTTCCCGCACCGCGACGTCCGGATGGGCGATGCAGAGAAGGGCCACCTTGATTAGCCGGGGGATGCGCCTTGTGGCCGCGTCGGGCCTGATCGCACTGGCAGCAGCCTGTGAACAATCGGGACCGCAGGTGCAGTTCCTCTCCATCGCGACAGGCGGCACCGGCGGCGTGTATTACCCGTATGGCGGCGCGCTGGCTCGTGTGCTCACGTCGAAACTCCCGAACACGCAGGTCACTGCAGAGGTGACGGGGGCGTCAGTGGACAACCTCAAACTGATGCAACAGGGCCGCGCCGACCTGGCTTTTACGCTGGCCGATACGCTGCATGAAGCCGCGAAGGGTACGGGACCATTTGCGGCAACCGGGCCCGTTGACGCGCGAACCGTCGCGGTGCTCTACACCAACTACACACATCTGGTGACTCGGCAAGGCAGCGGCATTGCGCGCGTGGCAGATCTGAAGGGGCGCGTGGTGTCCACCGGTGCGCCCGGGAGCGGCACTGAACTCATCGCGGACAGGTTGCTGCAGGCGGCCGGCATCGATCCGCGCCAGGGGATTACGCGCCACGCCTTGGGCGCCAGTGAATCAGCCGGTGCGCTCAAGGACGGCAAGGTCGACGCGTTCTTCTGGAGCGGCGGACTGCCGACGTCGGCCATTCAGGACCTGGCGGCGTCTGCTGGGCTGACGATCGCACTTGTGCCGCAGGATGATCTGTTGCCGGCTCTCCAGGCGCGTTACGGCAAGGAACTGTATCGCGCCGTCTCTCTTCCTGGCGCCACGTACCGCGGCAATGCCGATTCCGTGTCCGTGATCGGCGTCAGCAATGTGCTGGTGGCGTCGAGCCGGCTGTCGCCGGATCTGGTGGAGGCCATCACCGCCGCCTTGTTCGATGCCAAGGCCGACCTGACCGCCGCGCATCCCGAGGCACGGCACCTGGAGCGTGCCACGGGGCCTGACACCGCGCCCGTGCCCCTTCATGAGGGTGCACTCAGGTATTACCAGGCCCGGGGCTGGCGCTAGACGATTGACCGCCTCGTGACCTAGACTCTGGGGTCCATGAGGTCCGGAGCGCTCCTGACGGCTGTTCTTCTGACGACGGCGGCGTGTGGCCGGCCGACGAGCCCGAGCGAAGCTTCGCCCAATCGCTTCGCGATCATGGCTCCCGCCAGCGCGTCGTCGGACTTGGCCGCGATGTTTACTGAGAGCGGGGCCGCAGAGTGGGCCCAGGCCAGGGGCCGCCTGCGAGGTTTCCAGTTTTACCAGCAGATTCTGAGGGGATTCTGCCCGACGTGTGGACCCAACAACGGTGCGCGGCTGGTGGATGCGCGGCCCGAAGGCGCCTTTGCCTGGTTGTCGCGTCAGGGCATCCAGATTGGTGTGGAGGCCGGCGCTGTCAAGGAACACACCTGCGACGGACGCGAATTGGGCAATGTCGTCAACAACGACATGCGCGTGGTCTACAACTCGGGCAGTCACGTGACGTTCATCGCCATGGACGAGCCGTTCACAGCGGCGTTGCCGGTCCGGGAAGGCGGAACCTCCGCGCGTTGTGACTTCTCGGTCGATCAGACCGTGGTTGAGGTCAAGGCGTTTATCGACCGCGTGCACTCGATGTACCCGTTGATTCGGGTTGGACTCATCGAGCCTTATCCGTACTTCTCGGTAGACGACATCACCCTGTTCATCGAGGGGCTTGAGAACGTTGGTGTACGACTGCCGTTTTTCCGGCTGGACTTCGACCTGCGCCACCGGAGAAATGTCGATGCCAACGCCCCTCACGATTTGAAGCGCTTGCGGGCCTTCCTCGACAGCCGTGGGATCGACTTTGAGTTGATCGTGACCGGGTACGACGGCAAGACGGATGCAGGCGCCGTGGCGTCGGCGATGGCGCTGGCCTATGAAGTGAGCGGCGCCGTTGGCACGCCGCACAGCGTGGTGTTTCAGGACTGGTCGGCGGATCGACAAGGCGTCGGCAGCAGCGCCGTCAATCTGCCGGAGGATCAGGTGGGCTCGCTCGCGTGGCTCGTCAACAACGGCGTGACGGTGTTTCAGTGATGGAGATGACCTGGAGAACCGCCAGCGCGTCGGTGATGCTGGTGTTGGCGGTTGGCGTTCCTGCCGCCTTCGCCGACGACCCGCCGCAGGCCGTTGGTGATCGGGCGCCCCTTTGGCATCTGTCGGTGCGCGCCCTGAAGCCGGTCACGTCCACCGACCCACAACACACGGGCGTGGGCGTGGGGCTCGCTCGCACTGGCACTTACCGCGCGGCCGTTCATTTTCAGCCTGCGGAACGGGGCGGGCTCGGCATGGTCCACGGCGCGCTTGGGCTCCGCGTGTTCGATCGCGCCACCTGGCAATTGTCCATGGACCTGGAGCACACCCAGGTGCGTGCCAATCGGCGCCTGTTTGTCGGCACGGGGTGGCAGCTTGACGGGCACGACCGGCAGCAAGTGTCGCTGCTCACCGGCGCCGTCCAGTGGCATGAGAAGCGAGTCTGGGGCCTGATTCGCGGCATCGAAGCCGGCGTGGGCCGCATGCAGGTATGGCGACTGGTGTCGGCGCGCGCCGGCAGCGATTTGTTGAACTCGTCACCCGATCCGATTCTGGAGTCGGGAGCGCCGGTCGGCGTCCTGGGCATTTTCGCAGAGCGATCGCTCGGGTGGGGATTTTCCGCAGAGGCGCGCGTGCGTGTCATCGGCGCCGGCCACTCACCGGGCGGTGAGGTGCCGTTTGCGCACGTGGCTGCTCACTGGGACCTGACGCGGCCTGTCTTCGGTTCCGCCGGTTCCCGGCGGATGGAATTTGGATTGTCGGGCAGCCATGCCAGCAGCCCGCGCGCGGTGTCGTACTACCAGAACGGCCTCGGTCTCGCGCTGCGAGTCGTTTTTTAGCTCGTGTCTCTGGACAACCGTCTGCGCGGCGTTTCCTCCGCATCCGTCCTCGCGTTCCTGCTTTCCGCGCTGTCGCTGGCGTGGGTGCTCTTCGTCATTCCACCTCAGACCTATCGGCCACTGATGTTGCTTGTCGGCGTCTGGGCCACGCTTCGCCTGAAGCCATCGGCGGGGCGATGGGGGCCGGCGCTCGACCTGGTGTGGGTGGTGGTGACGATGTTCGGGTTGGGGTGGCCACTCGCGCAGGGTGAGGCGTTCTGGTACCGCGCGGCCAATCCGACCGGTGGCGACGTGGTGGCCGGCATGGCCGCGTTGCTCGTCATCACCGAGGCCGTGCGTCGCACCACGGGCTGGGCGCTGCCGATCGTCACCGTGGGTTTTTTGGCGTACGCCGTGTTCGGTCCAGCGCTTGCGTCCATCGGCCTGGCGGACATCGCCCATCGTGGATACGACCTGCCGCGGCTGGTGGGCAACCTCTACATGACACTTGAGGGCATCTACGGCGTGCCGCTCGATGTGGCGGTGACGTACATCACGCTGTTCAGCATTTACGGCGCCGTACTCGAAGCGTCTGGCGCCGGCACGTTTTTTCTGGATTGGGCGTTGTCCCTCTCTGGTGGTGCGCAATCGCCTGCGGCGACGGGCCGGTCCGTCTCGCTCGCGGGTTTTCTGCTGGGCACGGTGTCGGGTTCCGGTGTCGCCACCACCGTGACGCTCGGGTCCATGGCATGGCCACTGTTGCGCCGTGCAGGATTTGAAGCGAATACGGCGGGCGCGATGCTTGCCGCATCGGGCATCGGCGCGTTGCTCTCGCCGCCCACGCTGGGCGCCGCGGCATTTCTCATCGCCGAGTACCTGCGAGTCTCGTACCTCCAGGTACTGGTGATGGCCACCATTCCCACCGTGCTCTACTACGCGTCGATCGTGCTGATGATCGATGGCGACGCGCAGCGCATCGCGCTGCCTGCGACTGGTGTCGCGACTGGCGTACCACGCGCTCGATTGCCACTGCATTCGTACTGGCACTTCACCTCACTCTTCCTCGTGGCCGTGCTGATGGCGTTGAGCTTCACGCCGTTCCGCGCGGTGTTTTGGGCCACCCTGGCGGCGGTCGGCATCAGCGTGGTGACGCGCACACCGCTTGGGCCCAGGCGTCTGGCATCGGCGCTTTCGGAAGGCGGCAAGGACACCTTGTCGGTGCTTTCCACCACCGCCATTGCCGGCGCCATCGTCGGCGTCGTCACACTGACGGGGTTCGGCCTCAAGGCGGCGGGCCTCATCGTGGCGCTGGCGGGTGGATCGCTGCCGCTGACCGTGTTGTTCGGGGCGCTCGCGGTGTGGATTCTGGGTCTTGCCGTGCCGGTGACCGCGTCGTACATCATTGCGGCCGTGATGGTGGTTCCGGCGCTGACCACCGTGGGCGTCGCACCGATCGCCGCGCACATGTTCGTGTTTTATTACGCGGTGTTGTCGGAGGTCAGTCCGCCCACCGCGCTGGCGCCGTTTGCCGCCGCGGCGCTGACTGGCGGTCAGCCGTTCCGCACGATGATGCTGACGTGGAAGTACTCGTTGCCCGCATTCCTGGTGCCCATTGCGTTCACGCTTGAGCCGCGAGGCATGGGGATGTTGATGCAGGGGCCCTGGGGCGACGTAGTGGTGGGATCGATCACCGCGCTCGTGGGTGTCGCGGCGCTGGCGTTCGCGATGACGGGCTCCCAGGGCCTGCTGGCATCGCCTGGATCTCGCGTCGCGCTGGGGATTGGCGGCCTGTTTCTGGTGCATCCTGCACCGTGGGCCGACATGACCGGCACCGCTCTGGTAGCCGCGGTCGTGGTGGGACGCCGTGTTATCTTTAGCCCGTCCCGGAGGACGCACACATGAAAACTCTCAAACAACATTGGATTCTGGCCACGGTAATCGTGGCGGTCGCGGCCGGCTCCACGCTGGCCGCACAAACTCGACAGTCCCCAGCCCCGCGAACCGCTCCCCAGACGCTCGCCGCGGTCACTTCGCCGAAGGCGGAACTGGGCAATAACATTGGCGACGACTACTACCTCGCCAACTACACCCAGTTGATGGCGTACTGGCGCAAGCTCGAGAAGGAATCGCCGCGCCTGAAGGTGGTGGAGATCGGCAAGACCGCTGAAGGGCGGCCGCACCTGATGACCATCATCACGTCGCCCGAAAATCATCGCCGCCTCGATCGGTTCCGCGAGATCTCAGCCCGGCTGGCCACCGCTGAGGGCCTGACCGACGAGCAGGCGCGCGCGCTGGCGAAAGAAGGCAAAGCCGTGGTCTGGATCGACGGCGGCTTGCACGCCACCGAAGTCCTGGGCGCACAGCAGTTGATGGAAACGGTCTACCAGTTGGTGAGCCGCACCGACGAAGAGACGATGCGAATTCTCAACGACGTGATCATCCTGGCCGTGCACGCGAATCCGGACGGGATGGAACTGGTGTCCAACTGGTACATGCGGAATCCCGTCCCGGAGCAGCGCTCCACGGGCGGCATTCCGGTGCTGTACCAGAAGTACGCCGGTCACGATAACAACCGCGACTTCTACATGTCGGCGCTCGACGAATCCACCAACATGAATCGCGTGATGTACAAGGAGTGGTTCCCGCAAATCATGTACAACCACCACCAGACCGGCCCCGCCGGCACGGTGATGTTTGCGCCGCCCTTCCGCGATCCGTTCAACTACAACTTCCACCCTCTGATTCCTGCAGGGATTGACCTGGTGGGCTCGGCGATGGCGACGCGTTTCCTGGCCGAGAACAAGCCTGGCGTGACGTCTCGCGCGGGCGCGGCGTACTCGACGTGGTGGAACGGCGGCCTGCGTACGACCGCGTACTTCCACAACATGATCGGCATCCTGACCGAGACCATTGGCAATCCGACGCCGACGCAGATTCCGTTCACGGCGAGCAAGTTGCTGCCCAACTCGAGCCTCTGGTCGCCGATTGCGCCGCAGCAATGGCACTTCCGCCAGTCGATCGACTACTCGTTGACGGCGAACTACGCCATTCTCGATCTGGCATCGCGGTATCGCGAGACGTTCCTCTTCAACATCTACCAGATGGGCCGCGACAACATTAAGCGGTCGAGCGAAGACTCGTGGACGATGACGCCGCGGCGCGTGGCGGCGATTCAGGCGAAGATGGCGGCGGCCGGTGGAGCGGGCGGCGGCCGTGGTGGACGCGGTGGTGCCGCGGTGGCTCCGGCTGGCGCGGCTCCGGCTGCGGGCGGCGGTCGTGGTGCCGGTGCGGGTGCGGGCGCGCCCAATCCCTACTGGACAGAGTTGCACTCTCCCGAGATGCGCGATCCGCGCGGGTTCATCATGAGCGCGGACCAGCCGGACTTCGGCACGGCGACGCGTTTCATGAACACCCTGATCAAGACGGGCGTCACGGTGCATCGCGCGACCGCGGCCTTCACGGTCAACGGCAAGCAGTACCCGGCCAACTCCTACGTCGTCAAGACGGCGCAGGCGTTCCGGCCGCATGTGATGGACATGTTTGAGCCGCAGGATCACCCGGATGACTTCCCGTATCCCGGTGGCCCGCCGAGCCGTCCGTACGACAGCGCCGGCTACACGCTCGCGATGCAGATGGGTGTGCAGTTCGACCGTATCCTCGACGGCTTTGATGGTCCGTTTGTGAAGGTTGTCGGCATGGCCGTCACACCGGCAGGCCGGGTCATTGGCGGCACGACGGGCGCCGGCCAGGCCGCGGGTTATTACTTCACGCACAAGGCCAACGACAGCTACATCGCCGTCAACCGCCTGACGAAGGCCGGCGAAACGGTGTCGTGGCTGGCGGATGGCCCCATGGGCGCCGGCACGTTCTACGTCACGGCCAAGGCCACGACGCGTGCGACCCTCGAAAAGCTCGCGGTGGATCTGGGACTGACGTTCCAGGCCGCCACGTCGGCGCCCACCGGTCGCATGACCGTACTGCGCGCGCCGCGCATCGGCCTGTTCGATCAGTACGGCGGGCAGATGCCTTCTGGGTGGACGCGGCTCGTCTTTGAGAACTTCGAGTTCCCGTACACCGTGGTGTACCCGCCGATGCTTGATGCCGGCAACCTGATCGACAAGTTCGACATCCTCATCTTCAACGATGGCGGCATTCCTGCTGTGGGTGGCGGTGCGGGTGGCGGCCGCGGCGGCGGGGGTGGTGGTGGCGGTCGTGGCGGTGGCGCGGGTCCTGAAATCCCCGAGGAGTTCCGCAACCGGCAGGGCAGCGTGACTGCCGAGACGATGAACAAGATCAAGGAGTTCGTGCGTGCGGGCGGCACCGTGCTGACCATCGGCGGCGCATCGTCCAGCATTGCCGCGCACTTTGACCTGCCGATCGAGAGCCACCTCACCGAGCGTGGCGAAGACGGCCGCCTCGGCCCGCTGCCGGGAACGAAGTTCTACGTGCCTGGGTCGGTGTTGCGCGCGGCCGTGGAGCCCAACTCGATTCTGGGTCACGGCACCGGGCCGGAGATCGACGTGTTCTTCGACAACAGTCCGACGTTCCGTCTTGGACCGGCTGCCACCTCACGCGGCATCAAGACCATCGCGTGGTACAACACGCCGACACCGCTGCGCAGCGGCTGGGCGTGGGGACAGCACTATCTGGAGAACGGCATCGCGGCGTTCGAGGCCGAAGTGGGCAAGGGCCACCTCTACGTGTTCGGCCCCGAGATCGCCTTCAGATCTCAGCCGCACGGCACGTTCAAGTTCCTGTTCAACGGGATTCTGCTCAGCGCGACGGAAGGGCTGCGCTGAAGGAACACACTCGGGCTTGAGAACCAGCCCGAGCTACGTACCGGATCGATATGAACGTAGCTCGGTTCGATTCACGCGGTCGATGCAACGGCCGCCGCTAGTCTATCCGCAGGCGTTTCATAATCGAGCGTTTTGCGCGGACGCGTATTGAGCCGATCCGCAATCCGGTTGAGTTTCGCCTGGCTGAAGGTGCGCAGGTCCGTGCCCTCGGGGAAAGCATTGCCGGAGCAGCCCATTGGTGTTTTCGTGCCGCGCTGCCACGGGCTCTGCGGATCGCAGAGCTTACCTGGACGTTGGTGGCCATCGTAAATTGCCGATGGGCCGCCATCTCCGACCCTCGATCCCAGGTGAGCGAGCGTCGCAGTTGTGGCGGTAGTTGGCGAATGTGACGCGCGGTGCGCGCGACGCTGGGCGCATCGATCTGCGGCGTGCGCACCAGCATCACGAACCGCGAGTGCCGTTCGACCAGCGTGGCAATGTGGGAATGGTGCGCCCCGCGGAGCAGATCGCCTTCCCAGTGACCCGGACGGCGCGATCGGTCGCCTCGGCCGGCCCCGGAATCGAGACCAGATCCGCAATGCGCGAGTGCGTCAGGGCGGGCCGGCCCGTGGGCGTCGTAACGCCCCGCGCGTCGTAAATGCTGCACGAGGGCGCGCTTGAGGACGCCGCGGGCCTGGACAAACAGACTGCGATAAATCGTCTCGTGTGAGACTTGCATCTCGGGATTATCACGGTAGCGTCGCCGCAACCACGCGGCAATCTGCTGCGGCGACCAATCCTGCGTCAGGGCGGCCGCGACGACCGCGCGTAAGCGCGGCTGCTGGGCCAACCGACAGGGTTTCGGTCGCCGGGCCCGCCGCCACGCCGCGTGGTCGGCGGTGGCCGCGCGATACCGCGTGCGTCCGCCATGCCGATGCACTTCGCGGCTGATGGTCGACGTCGGACGGTGCAGCCGTCGGCCGATGGCCGCGAAGCTGTCGTGGGCCGCCACCCCACGCGAAATCTCCTCGCGCTCCGCCGCCGTCAGCGTCCGCGGGGCGCGACGCCGGGCGCGGCGGGATGCCGCCCCACTCGCGAATCACGCTATGGATCGTTTGGCCCGACGCGCCGACCGCCGCCCCATCGCCGCGACGTTTCGCCCCGCTGTCGCCGCGCCCAGATCTCTGCTTTCAGGACTTCGCTCATGTCGAATGCTTGCACGCTCCACCTCCGTGGACCGTTGCAATCACCGCTTGAATTCACCCGGGCTGTTCCTCAAGCCCGAGAAGCTGAACGTAGCTCGGCCTGTTCCTCAAGGCCGAGGCCGACCCGCACCGACCACAACGCGTGAAGGCCCTGAAGGATGAGTCATCCTTCAGGGCCTTCCGTCTTACTGGTTCGGAGCCCCGCCGCCTCGACCAGTACCAGGCGCGGCAGGCATCGCGGCCTTGTCGAAGCGCGGCAGCATCTGCTCGCGCATCGCGATGTGATAGACCGCCGACGCCACCGCAATCGCCGACTTCTTCACGTCGTCCACCACGATGCGCTCGTAGGTGTCGAGGTTGGTGTGCCACGTGTGGCTGTTAATATCAATCGGATCCTGGCTGGCGCCGATGCCGGGGATGCCGGCCGCGTTGAAGATGGTGCTGTCCGTGCCGCCCGCCGCACGGCTGGCTGACGCCGTGGCGCCATAGACGCCGAAGTCTTCAAACTCTTTCAAGTACGTTGCCACAATCCGCGCCGCTTCAGGCGGGCCAAACACGGACATGCCGCGGACGCGGCCGGTGCCCGAGTCGATGTTGAAGTAGCCGTTGAACTTCGAGAACTCGGGGAGCGGGTCTTCGGCGGAGCCGAAGTGCGCGGCCACGTAGGCACGCGAGCCCAGCAGGCCCTGTTCTTCGCCGCCCCAGAGCGCGACGCGAATCGTCCGTCGCGGCTTGACGCCGATGGCCTGAAGGATGCGAGCCGCCTCCATCATGATCACGCTGCCGGCGGCGTTGTCCGTGGCGCCGGTTGCCGAGTGCCACGAGTCCGGTGGCCGCCCAGCATCACCACTTCATCGGCTTTGTCCGTGCCGGGAATCTCGGCAATGGCGTTGTAGGACGTCCGGCCCGCCGGATAGTCGCGGTTGACGATGGTGAATTCGAGCTGCACCGGCGTGCCGTCAGCCATGATGCGCGTGATGCGGCCGTAGTCTTCGTTGCGCAGCACCACGGTGGGGACGGTCTTGGTCGTGTCGTACGCCGAGTAGTTGAACGCACGAATCTGGCCGTGTTCGCGAGCGGCGT
The DNA here is from genome assembly GCA_016716905.1 of Acidobacteriota bacterium. NCBI lineage: Bacteria > Pseudomonadati > Acidobacteriota > Acidobacteriota bacterium. The sequence continues at coordinate 1,109,791 of JADJUS010000004.1, forward strand.
CATTGACGCGCAGAGCGGCGCCTGCGGTCATCAGGAACGCGTTGACCCGTGTGGCCACGTCAGCCGCACTCAGTCGCGCTGGACCTGCCGGCGCCGCCGGTGGACCACCGCGTCCGGGGGCATTGCCGCCTCGCCCGCCTCGGCCCGCGCCACCAGGCGCCGCATTCGGATCCGGGTTGAACTGCGCTTTAGTCTGTTCGTCGTCCCGCCGTTTGGCGGGTGGGTTTTCCTGGAAGGCCACCTGCGTATGGGCACCCACAAACACGATGCCGCCGCGCACTTTGGCTTCGATGGACTTGAAATACGCGTTGAGTTCGTCCTCGGTCGGCCCCAGGCGCTGGGGCGCGTTGCCACGCCCGGCGCCGCCGCGGCCGGTCACGTCGGCCGCAATCGGAGCGTCGACCACGGGCCCCATGGGCGTGATGAGATGGACGCCTTCGGCGGTGACCGTGCCGTTGGTGGACGGCGTCCACGCGAGCACTTCAAACACCAGATTGTCTTTCACCGGCGAGAGGATGTGGCCGCTGGCCTTTTCGTTGAGCCAGCCGGCCCGGCCGAAGTCCCACGGCTCGAGCTTGCCGTTCTTGAACCCCCACTGTTCCATCTGCTGCACGGCCCACTTCGCCGCGTTTTCGTGGTTGGGCGAACCGTCAGCCTCGGTCCATACACGTCCGTCAGGAAATGCATGGTCCGCATGAGTTGGGAGTTGTCCCAGCCTTCTTTGCGAATTCGGGCGTTGACGTCCTTGTCAATTGTTTCCTGTGGGGCCTGGGTGGCCTGCGCGATGGGGTACGCCACCGCAAGACCGAACATGAGCAACGGAAGAAGCAGCCTGCGCCTCATATCTGAGCACTCCTCAAAGGTTGGGAATCGGACCCCTCGCCAGTCGTGTTCTGATAGGCGGTGAGCAAGCGGATCATACATGACGCACGAGACTTGGACCTATCCGGAGGAGCTGGCGCAGGCGCTGCTGATGTATGGGCTGAAACCCACGAGCGTGACGCCGCCGCTCATGGTGCGCGACGCCGTCAACGACCTGTACCGGTACGAAATCCGGCGCCTGCGGCAACGCCGTCACGACGGACTGGTGGAAAAATCGAGATACGTGGACGAAGTGATCCTGCTGCGCAAGCGCTACTGGCCGCTCACGCTGCAGCCGGAACACTGGGAGAAGATCTGCGCTACCCGTTCTTCTCGGGTTCCCAGCGCAGACCAGCCCTGAGAATGCGCTGAATCAGGGCCGGATAGTGGACCCCGGCCATGTCGGCCGACCGCGCGAAGTCTTCCCCGATGGCAATCTGGGGATTCGGGTTCGCCTCGATCACCCAGACGCGTCCCTGGGCATCAGTTCGCATGTCGATGCGCGCGTAGCCGCTCAGTTGCAGCGCCCGATACACACGCTTACACATCGCGGGATGCGTTCCTGCACACCTTCGGTCAACGGCTCGGCCACTCCCGTCATGATGCCGGCCTTCTCCTGATAACTGCCGCTCCACTTCACGCGCGAGGTCGCAATGCGATGTTGGCGGTCGGTCATCTTCTGGAAGAACATCTCCCAGACCGGAAACACCTGCAACCGGTCGTTGCCGACGATGGCGCAGTAGAGTTCGCGGCCTTCGATGTATTGCTCCACGATGGCTTCGGTGTGGATGGAGTCGTGAATAAACTGGATGCGCTCCAGCATGCGCCGTTCGTCTTCCACCACCGAGGCCTGCGAAATGCCGATCGAGGCCTCCTGCGTCAGTGACTTGACAATCACCGGATAGGTCATCCGCTTGGGAAGCTTGAACTTTCGGCGCCGGTACGCCACGGCAAAATCGGGCGCGGAGATGCGGTGGTATTGCAGCAGTTTCTTCGACAAGGCCTTGTCGCGCGCCAGAATCATGCCCCGCGGATTGCAGCCGGTGTACGGCAAGCGCAGCAGTTCCAGGTACGACACCACGTTCTGGTCGTAGGTGCCGACCTCGTGAAACGCCTCGAGAAGATTGAAGACGATGTGCGGTTTGAATTCTTCAGCCGCTTGTTTGATCGGCGTCAATTCGTCCGCGATGCCAAGCACACGCACTTCGTGCTTGAGATCGTCGCGAAGCGTTTGAGAACGTCGTATTCCGTCCGCCATGGAGCTTTGTCGGTCTCAATACCCGACACGTCGTCTGGCGGGACGAGGTAATGATGAATAAGGAGGAGGACGCGAAGTCTCCTCATGCGCGGTGCCACCTCATTGCAGAGGAATCATAAACGGATCTCGCGCTGGAACAAAACGCGACGCGTGTTCCGACGTCGTCGTGAGCACATCGCGGAGGTACCAATCGACGCCGCGATCCTGATGCCAGTCGCGCGGATACCCGAGCGACACCTCTTCATGTCTGACGCCGTGTCTGACGATCGTCGTGCGCATGTGCAGGTGGCCCGATACAACTGCGCGCGCGCGAAAGCGCCTCGGCCAGTCTTCAGTGCGCGTCGTGCCGCACCAAATCGAGAAGCGCGGTACTCGTGGTGGACGAGCGAGGTCGTAGCGCAAGGGCCAGTGATTGATGAGCACCGTCTCGGCATCTGCCGGCAAGGCGGACAATCTGGCTTCTGTTTCGTCGCACCGCGCAGCACACCACGCCGAGCGCGATGGCCAGGGTGTGGGGTCAAGCATCTGTTCGTCGCCGCAGACCACGCCGCTCTCGCGGGCCCAGGCCAGCGCACCTTCGCGCGTCACGTCTGGCGGACGAAACGAGTAGTCATAGAGCAAGAACATCGGACAGATGTAACTGGCGGAACTGGCGGAACTGGCGGAACTGGCGGAACTGGCGGAACTGGCGGAACTGGTGGAACTGGGGAACTGGGCGTAGGGGTCTTCTGGGGTTAGTACCCCGTAGCTGCGGCAGGTTTCGACGAGTTGGTCGTAGCGGGCCTGGCCGCGGGTGCGGTCGGTGGCGTCGGGCGGGCACCAGAGGTCGTGATTGCCCGGAGTCCAGATGACCTTGGCGAAGCGGGGTGTGAGCTGATCGAGCGCGAAGCGCAGGTGTTCAACCCGTTCGCCCACGTCACCGGCCACGATGAGCCAGTCTTCGGGATACTGGCCCAACGCCTCGATCCCTGCGCGATTCAGCTTGTGGCTGAGGTGGAGGTCGCTGATGGCAAGGAGGCGCATCAGCGGGCGGTTAACGCGTCAAGCGTCACTTCGCTTACGGCAATGTCGGGCCGGGGCAAGCCGGCCGGCTGTGGCACGGCCACCGAGAGCAGATATCGAGGCGTCGGCTCAAACAACGCGAACGCCCAGTCCTGGCTGGTGCCCACGAGCGAGTCGCGGAAATGTATGGTCGGGTGCTCGCCAGCCACACTGAACTCCAGATCGGCCAAGTGGACGGCGATACCGAGGCCGCGCGCCTTCAAGTAGGCCTCCTTCAAGGTCCAGTAGGTCAGAAACCGGTGGGTCTGTGCGCCTTCCGGCTGCCGCTCGATGTCTGCGACTTCGGCCGGCGCGCAAAATCGCCGCGCCAGATCCCGCGTCAGCGGCTGGCGATCCAGATCCTCGAGATCCACGCCCACCGGGCCACCGACGACAACACACACGCCACCAGGTTGCCGGAATGAGCAAGGTTGAACGACCAGGGCGATGACGGCGCCGCAATTTCAGGGCGGCCCCGCTCGCCCTCCTTCAGTTCCCACACCGCCGCGGGCGTCCCCGACAACGCCTCGAGCCAGCCACGAATCAGCAGTCGACCGACCAGAAACTGGTGCGCAGAGAGCGGATGACGGTAACGGGTGTATCGATCGCGTTCGGTCTGCGGCAGACGCGCCACCCAGGTCGCCGCGTCGCCTGCGCTGACCGCCGACACGTCGACCCAACAGACGCTGACGGCGGAACCCGCAGGATGTGGAAAGGACACGTCTGGTGATTGTAGCAATGGCGCTTGGTGACTGTGGCAATGGCGAAATGTCACAAATGTCCGAAATGGCGAAGTGCGGACAAACCATTGCAGGGAAGAATGTTCGAATGTCCTTGGTCGTCTATGGTTGAATCTGCCGCTCCAAGGTCATTCGCTCATTGCGCGTCTTGGACATTCGAGGGATTTGGCCACTCTCGCATTGCAGACATTTCGCCATTTCGGGCATTTGTGACATTTCGCCATTGCCACGATCACCAAGCGTCATTGCTACAATCACCACATGGTCATCTGCTTGTTTCCAGGACAAGGGTCGCAGTCAAAAGGTATGGGCGCTGAGTTGTTCGATCGGTATCCCGATTGGACGGCACAGGCCGATGATGTGCTTGGGTTCTCGATTCGCGAGTTGTGTGTCGACGATCCGCGCGAGGAACTTCGGCGCACCCAGTTCACCCAACCGGCGTTGTTTGTCGTGAATGCGCTGACGTATCGGGCGCGGATCGACGACGGGAAGACGGTGCCGGACTTTGTGGCCGGGCACAGCCTGGGCGAATTCAACGCATTGCTCGCGGCAGGCGTATACGACTTCGCCACAGGGCTGGCGATGGTCAAGCGGCGTGGACAGATCATGGGGCAGGTGAGTGGCGGCGGCATGGCGGCGGTGATTGGCATGGAGCCGGCCGCGATTCAGGCCGTGCTCGAGACCACCGAAGCCGGGCGCCGGCTCGACGTGGCGAACTTCAATTCCTACGATCAGACGGTCATCGCGGGGCCGCAGGAAGACCTGGCCTCGGTCAAGGAGCAGTTTGAAGCCGCGGGCGTTCGCGCGGCCATCCCGCTCAATGTGAGCGCACCGTTCCATTCGCGGTATGCGCGCGGCCGAGGCGGAGTTCAGCGAGTTCCTCGCCGGCGTCGAATTCAGCCGCCCCGGGATTCCGGTCATCTCCAACGTCACCGGCAAGCCCTACGACGACGCGCGTGCGCGAGACCTTGTCAGAACAGATCGGTCACTCGGTCCGCTGGCTGGATTCGATGGAGTTCCTGCTGTCGCAACCCGAGCCTGCGTTCGAGGAAGTCGGACCTGGCACTGTCTTGTCAAAGCTCGTCGCGCAAATAAAGAAACGGCGACGAGCGTGAGGGCGATTCGCGTAATGGCGAAATGTCACAAATGTCCGAAATGGCGAAGTGTCTGCAATGGGTGAATTCTTGAATTGACGAATGGTCACCCATTCAATGAATGGCTGAATGTCTCACCCTACTTCGAGCTGCTTGGTTCCTTCTCCGGGAAATACCGCTCACGTGTCGTGGCGCGGGCCCGGCCAAAGATATTCCTGAGTTCAATGGCTTCCTGAAGCGCTCGCTCAATGGGGCCCCTGAGCTGCGCGTCGCGATTGGTCGCCTTGAGTTGTGCCAGCCAATGCGCGCTCTCATCGGCCTCTTCGTGAACGATTTGGAGCTTGGCCGCGAACTCCCTGGTTGAACGGGCGCGGCCTGCGGAGCGGTGGTTTGCGGCAACGCTCCCAGCCGCGCGGTTCAGCTGGTCGCAGGCCGGCCGGAGTTCCGGCTGCACACGGACTCTTCGCACGATATCCACAACATCAATCGCAAAGCGGCTGCTACGGGTCTCAAGGGCATCGATGCGGGCACGATCGGTCATGCCGCTCTGGGTGAGCAAGCGGCATGCCAGGCTGTTCTTGCAGGAAGTCAGGCCCTCGCACAGCGATCATTGCAGTTTCTTCAACGACCGCTCATTTGGCGGAAGCAGAATCTGCCAGACATTCAGCCATTCAATAAATGGGTGGCCATTCGTCAATTCAAGAATTCACCCATTGCAGACATTTCGCCATTTCGGACATTTGTGACATTTCGCCATTGCCACCGGCTGTCAGCGACCCCTGACAGTGATGGCGCCGTTCGTGGTCTCCAGCCGGATACGTGCGCCTCCAGTGCCCATGCGGCCGTCCAGGCGGCGGCGCGATTCTTCCGACACCTGAAGCGTCAGGTTGTCGCGTTCGATGGCGCCGTTTGTGACGCGGGCGGAGAAGTCGGCATTGGTGCTATTCGGCAACGAGAGCGTGATCATGCCGTTGGTGGTTTCGGCAGCAATGCCTTCGCCTGAGACCGACTCGAAGCCGAGATCGATGACCCCGTTTGTGGTTGAGACTTTCGCGCTCTGCTTCAGGCCAGTCGCGGTGACACTGCCGTTACTGGTTTCCGCCGAGAAGTGGCCGCCGATGTTTGTGACCACAATTTCGCCGTTGGAGTTGACCAGCGACAGCGAGGCGCCTTTCGGCATCGTGACCGTGTAGTTCACGCGGCGCGACACATTCATCATGATCCCGCGGCTGGTGCTGTCGATGCTGACCCGGTCGGGCTTCACATCTTCCTTCATTTCGAACAGCGCCAACTGCTGCTTCGCGACATCTTCGGTGCCGGCTTTGACGATGCGCTCGGCGGTGACGGTGACCGTGTCACCGTCCCCGGCCGTCACATTAATGCCGCCATTGGAGCTGTTGATGATCAGCTGGCCGGTGGGCGTCAGTGGATAGGACCGGGTCCACTGGTCCTTCGCTTCGACATCAGTGGACAGCTGCAGGTTGCAGGCGGCGAGGGGCGCCAGCGCGACGAGCAGCGCCGGGGGCGCCGAGCAAGGCCAGAGTGCGTGGAAAGCGGCGCGCGGGGAGTGTGCGATATCGCATGACGCATGATACGCGCGCAGGGCGCCGGCGGTTCGCGGCGCCGCGGGCGCCGCCGCCATTGCGCCCATTGCGCCCATTGCGCCGCTCTTGGCGCCGCTATTGGCGCCGCTTGTAATGGCGAAATGTCACAAATGACCGAAATGGCGAAATGCCGGACACACCAATTGCAGGGAAGAATGTCGGAATGTCCTTGGCCGTCAATGGTTGAATCTGCCGCTCCAAGGTCATTCGTTCATTGCGCGCCTTGGACATTCGACCATTCCCGGGATTTGGTTTGTCCAACATTTCGCCATTTCGGACATTTGTGACATTTCGCCATTTCAACCTGGGCCGTCAGCCGGGGCTCGTACCAGCTTCTGCCGTCAACGCATTCCGAATGTCCCAAAGTGGTTGGAAGTAGCGAACGTCGAGCCGCCGGCCCAGCACCTCGACTGGCGTTCCCTGAGTGCCAATGACGTGTCCCCCAATGACGCGCTCGACGAGCTTAAGGTGAAGCGTCCGCCACATGACCAGCCGCTGGTCCCAGTCCAGCATCCGTTCGGCCAATTCGAAGAGATCGACGTGCTCGTGGCTGAAGCGGTAGATGTCGCGCAACGTAATGCCGCGCTGGGCCACGAGTTCGTTAAAGGCCTGTGACAGGCGCGGCGAGAGTTCGTGGATCTGGCGGAAGCCAGGCGAATCAAACCCACTCCCATGTCCCAGCTGCGTGCGGACGCCGTGGTAGTCCCACGGCGCCAAATGCTCCAGCATCATCGTCGCACCCTGGACCTGGTCGAGCGCAGCCACAGCCCGGCGCATCAGGCCGGATGGCGTTCGACAGTCGGCCTGCCTGCACGTGGGTGATCACCGTGTCGAGTTCGAAACACGCGAGCTTCATCCACAGTTCCGATGATTGATGGATGGTCTGGAAGAGCAGTTCATCGCGGTGCGCCATCTGTGCCGGAGTCTTCTGCAGCGCCAGGAGTTCGTCGGTGCGCAAATACCGTTCGTAGTCGGTGGCGCCGGGGCCCGGCAGAATAGGGTCGTTGAGTCCGCTCATCCGGTGAGCGTAGCAGAGGCCGGATGCTTTCGTAAGAACGCGAGCATGCGCTCGCGGTGTTCGATGCTGCGAGCGGTCGGCATCGTTCGAGCGGCACTCAACCGTCGAGCAAATTGATCCGGGCGATCAAGGTGATCAAGTAGCGGCATCGGCCGGTCGCTTGGCCTCGTGGCCCGAAACGCAGCGATCGACACAATCTTGCCCTGGGTCTCCGTCTGAGTCTCTGTCATGCATCCAGCATCTCGCGCGGGTGTGACAGGCCAGGTCACAGCCCTGTAAGATGGCCGGGCATGTCGCGCCAACAATTTGACGAAACGGCAGCGCTGGTCGGTGCGCTGCAGCGGGAAGTGGAACGAGTGATCATCGGGCAGCGTCAGGTGCTGCGCGAAGTGCTGATTTGCCTGCTCGCCGGTGGCCACGTACTCCTACGGGGTGTGCCGGGACTGGCCAAGACTCTGCTGATCAAGACCCTGGCCCAGGCCGTGGATCTCAAGTTCAGCCGCATCCAGTTCACGCCAGACCTGATGCCGTCCGACATTCTCGGCACCGACATCATTGAAGAGGACGTGGCCACAGGCAAGCGCGAGATCCGATTCATCCCCGGACCCATCTTCGCCAACATCATCCTGGCCGACGAGATCAACCGCACCCCGCCAAAGACGCAGGCGGCCCTGCTCGAAGCGATGCAGGAGTATCAGGTGACGATCGGCGGCGTGCGATATCCGTTGGCGCGACCGCTGTTTGTGCTCGCCACGCAGAACCCGATCGAGCAGGAGGGCACACACCCGTTGCCCGAGGCGCAGCTCGACCGGTTCATGTTCAACGTGGTCATCGACTATCCGGCGGCTGATGAAGAACGACGAATTCTGGCAGAGACCACATCGCGCGCAGCGGCCGAGATCACGCCAGTGGCCGCCGGCGCGCAGTTGGAGGCCGCTCGTACGCTCGTGCGCGATCTGCCTGCGGCCGACAATGTGGTGTCATCGCCCTGCGACTGGTTCGCGCCACGCGACCTGCGGACGAGAGCGCGCCTTCGGTAATACGCGAGTGGGTCAAGTGGGGCGCTGGTCCGCGAGCTGGACAGGCGCTGCTGCTGGGTGCCAAGGCGCTCGCCTTGATTGACGGCCGGAGTGTGCCGGCGCCCGAAGACGTCCGCGCGATCGCTGCCCCCGTGCTCCGCCATCGTCTCCTCCTGAACTTCCAGGCCGAGGCAGACGGGATTGATACGGACACGGTTGTGACACGGCTTCTGGAAAGCGTCGCGCCGTAGGCACCACTGGTAATTGAGGATTGAGCGGTTGATGCCTAGCGCTCTCTCGCCCGCACTCGTCGCTGCCGTCGACGACCTGGAGGTCGTGGCGCGGCTGATTGTCGAAGGCATGCGCAGTGGGCAGCATCGCAGTCCGTTCCACGGCTTCAGCACCGAGTTCAGTCAGTGCCCGCGCGTATCGTCCCGGCGACGACCTGAAGTATCTGGACTGGAAGGTCCTCGCGCGCACCGACCGTCTGTATACCCGGCAGTTCCGCGAGACCACGAACATGTCGGCGGTGATCTGTCTCGATAGCAGTGCGTCGATGGCCTATCCGGACACCGGCCTTTCGAAATTCCGCTACGCGCAGATGATGGCCGCAGCGCTGTCGCATCTCATCGTGACCCAGGGCGACGCTGTCGGGTTGATGACGATGCAGGCGGGGCGATTGGTGTATGTGCCCGCCCGGGGTGGGCGTGGGCACCTGCGCACGGTGCTGGCGCAACTTGATCGGCTCGAGCCCGCAGGGGCGTGGGAACCACAAACCGTGATTACGCGCGCGGCAGACTTGCTGCGGCGCCGTGGGTTGGTGTGTGTGATCTCCGATTTTTACGATGCGCCCGAGGCCACGCAGGTGGAACTGCGCAGGGCCAATCGACGCGGGCATGACGTCGCGCTGTTGCAGGTGGTGTCGAAGCAGGAAGTGGATCTGCCGTTTGTGGGCGATCTTGACTTCGAGGATCTTGAGACGGGCGCGCGTGTGTTGCTCGACCCTCGCGCCACCAGAGCAGCGTATCGCGATCGCATGGCGGCCTTTCTGCAAGGGTGGCGCTCAGTCTCGAAGCGCGACGGCTTCGACTATGCGCTGATGACGACGGATGAGTCGCCGGCCGAGGCGTTGCGTGGCTACTTGCTCCGCCGCGGGGCGACGCCATGATGTGGATGGCGCCCTGGGCGTTTGCCGGACTCGTCGCCGTGGCCGCACCGGTCCTGGTGCACTGGCTCGCGCGACAGCAGGCCGACCGTTTGGCTTTTCCAACGCTGCAGTTCCTGGTGCGCACGCCGCCGGTGTCTGTGCGACGACATCGTTTGCGCGACCTGCCGCTGCTGCTGGTTCGTGTGTTGATCGTGGTGTCAGCGGTCGCCGCGCTCGCGCAGCCGGTGTGGGTGCGGCCGGCCGCGCCTGCGGCGCGACCGGCCCGCGCCATTGTGGTGGACACCAGCGCGAGCCTCGGGCGCGCGCTGGCAGATGGGCGCGTGGGCCGGGACGTGGCGCGTGAGGCGGCGGCGGCGTTCGCCGCCGAGGCCGGCGAGCCACCCGCGATGGTGATTCCGGCGGAGCAGCTCGCGGATGGTGTGGCGCAAGCGGCGGGGTGGCTGGCACGCGAGGAGGCGCCGCGCGAATTGATGGTGGTGTCGGATTTCCAGACAGGTGCGCTGGTGGCGTCCGACCTGGACGCGGTGCCGCCGGATGCGGGTGTGCGCCTGGTGCCGGTGGCTGTGAGCGGGCCGGTGCCGGCCGAGCCGGCACCGGCCCGCGGACGATTGCGGGTGGTCGCGGGCGCCGCTGGTAGCGAGGCCGCGCGCCGTGCGGCGGCGTCCGAAGTGGCCGCGCGCGGACTTATGACCTCTGAGGTCGTTTCCGGTGATCGCGCCGGAAACGACCTCAGAGGTCGTTTTGAGATCCCGCTGATCTTTCGCAACGCACCGGACCATGCGGCGTTGCGGGCCGCCAGCCGCCCGATCGATACACCTGAACTATTCGGCTGGGTTGCTGACATCCGTCACGAACTGCGCCGCGCCGGCTGGGCTGCGGAAAAGACGTCGGGTGTCTTTTTCGCGAAAAAGACACCCGACGTCTTTTCCGAGACCGGTATCGCCGTCTTCACCGACGCCGACCCCGGCAGCCTCGAGGCCGCCACCTTGATGGCGGCCATCCTCCGCGTCGCCGGGCCCCAGGCCCTGACACCCGCCGAGCGCGAGCCCGACACCCTCGCGCCTGCCACGCTCCAGGCGTGGCAGCGCGATCCCGCGCCACGGCCGGCGCTCGGCCGCAACAGCGGCCGCAGCGACGGCCGCTGGTTCTGGGCGCTGGCGCTCGCACTGCTCGCGCTCGAAACAGGGATGCGGCGCTCGACCCGCGTCGCGTCATCCGAGGTGGCCCATGCCGACGCCGCCTGACGTCCGCGTCCGCGCGCTGCTCGCACTTGTCCCCAGGCGTCTTGGCCTGCAGGCTGCCGCGCGCGCCATCGCCCTCGGCGCTGCCGTCGCCGTCGTGCCGTTCGTCTTCACCCGCCACTTCGGAGTGACGATCGGTGTCGGCATCATTGCCGCCGCCGCGCACTTCTGGGCTACACGAGGGCGCGCGCCCACAGCGCGGCCCTCATCGAAGCCAAGGCACCCCAGTGCCGAAACGTCCTGGTCACCGCCGAGGCCCTGCTCGAGGGGCGGCTCTCGGCCATCCCCGCCGTCCAGGCCGTGGTGATCGATGATGCGGCGCGGCAGGCCGACGGAATCGCGCCGGCGACGCTCTGGCCCTGGGGGCGTTCGGTGCTCGCGGTCGCGGTCGCAGTCCTGTTGTGGGTGCTGGTCACGTTCCTTCCCGCCGATCGCCTCCCGGGTCTGGCGCCCGGTGCGGTCATCGCCTCTTCCGCTGCTGTCGTCGATCAAGTCGAGATCGTCGTCACGCCGCCCCCGTACACGCGTCGTGCGGCAGAGACTGTGCGCAATCCTGAGCGCATCTCCGTGCTCGTGGGCTCGCGCGCCCGCGTGCAGATCACATCAGGCGCGGCCGCTGTCACGATCGAGTCGAGTGCGGGGAGCCAGCGCGTCAATCGTGGAGACTCCGCAGTGTTTGTCGGCGACGTGATGGTGGAGAGCGATGGCTACCTGGCCATCACGCCACTCGATGCCACCGGCACCGCCGGGCCGCGGCGACTAATCGGTGTGACCGCGGTCGTGGATCGCGCGCCCGAAGTGCGCGTCACCGAGCCCGCCAAGGACTTGTATCTGACGGATGGCAATACGCGCATCACCGTCCGCCTCCAGGCTGGCGACGACCTGGCGCTGCAAAGCCTGCGGTTGGCGTATACCAAGGTTGCCGGCGCCGGCGAGTCGTTCACGTTCACTGAAGGCGAAGTGCCGGTGACGGTCACGCGCGCCAGCGACCGTGAATGGACGGCTGTTGGCGTATTGCCGCTCGACACGATGGCGCTGGATATCGGCGACATGGTCGTATACCGAGGTGTGGCGACCGACGGCCGGCCCGGCGCCCCGCCGTGGAATCCGATGCCTTCTTCGTCGAAATCGTTTCGGCGAGCGACGCCATGGCGGAAGGGTTCTCGATCGACGATCGCCAGGACAAATACGCGCTGAGTCAACAGATGGTGATCATCAAGACCGAGCGCCTGATCGCGCGTGCGCCCGGCCTCTCCAGGGACGCGTTGATCGATGACGCCATGTCGATTGCCGCCGAGCAGCGGTCGGTGCGCGCCGAAATCATGTTCATGATGGGCGGCGAGTTCGAAGACGAATTTGTGGAGGCCGAACACGAGCACGAAGTGACCGACGGCCGGTTCGACAATACCGGCCGCGCCGATCTGGCACTCGCCACGCGGTCGATGAGCCGCGCCGCCACGCAACTGACGGAAGCCGATTTGAAGGCCGCGCTCACCAGCGAGCGAGTGGCGCTCGCCGCCATGCAGCGCGCCTTGTCGCGCCGCCGGTTCATCCTGCGCACCCTCACTGAGCGCAATCGCATCGACACGGCCCGCCGGCTCCAGGGAAAACTGGCGGACCTCGGCCGCGGCATGCGAAGTGTTGAACCCGCCGAGGCCGGCACCCTTGTGGAAGCCGTTCGCGCGGCACTGCTCGCGGTGAGCGATGTCTCCCGCGCGGCCACGCTCACGCCGGCTCACGCGGATCTGCTGTCGAATGCGGCCGCGCGCTTGCTCGTGGCCGACGGGCGCGGGGCGCCCGTCGTGGATATCGCCTCCAGACTCAGTGCGGCCGCAGAGGCGATCGCCGCCGCCAACGCAGAGGTCGCGCGGCGCTCTCTCGGCGACGCGGCGGCCCGGCTGACGGCCGTCGCTTCGGCGGAACTCGCCACTGCGCCCGCCGCCGGGCCGGATTCCGCGCGCGCCCGCTTGCTCGGAGCCCTCGCCGACGCGCTTCGCTCAGGAGGCGGCCGGTGACGAGCGAGCGCATCCTTCGCGCGGCAGCCGTACTCATCGCCGTTGCCGCTGTGGTCGATCCCGCCTTCCTCAGGTCCACCCAGGTGCGACCGACGGTGGTGGTGGCGCATGCGACGGCGTCCGACCGCGATCTGGCCGCGCGGGTTGCCGCGGCGCTTGAATCGACATTTGCGGTTTCCCGAGTTGATGTGGCGGGCGCCGCCGCCTACGTCCTGGCTGGTTCCGACGTCCCCGAAGAATGGCGGCCTCCCCAGTCAGCCGTGGTCTTTGCGGTCACGCCCGGCGGCGGCACGCTCGGCCTGCGTGTGCTTGACCTCAAGGTCCCGGCACAGGCCTCGATCGATTCGGTGGCACCGGTCGTGGCGACGGTGTCCGTTGACGGCTCCGGCGATCGCGAAGTGACCGTCGCGCTCGTGGTTGATGGCCTGCGGATGCAGGAGGTGAAAGCGCGCGTCGCGGGCGATGACACGCGCATCACCGTGCCGCTGACGTTTGTCCCGGCACGGCCCGGGCTCGCGCGTGTGCGCGTGGAGGCCACCGCCACCGGTCGCACTGATGCCGCGGCCGATGCGGTGCTCGATGTGACCGCACGTGTCTGGCGCGTCCTCGCGTTTGACGGCCGTCCCACCTATGCCGCCACATTCGTGCGTCGGGCGCTCGAAACGGATGCGCGCTTCCAGGTCACCACTCGTATCGTCACGTCGCGCGCATCCGCGGTGCAGACCGGACCGGCACCGGCATCGCTGACAGACCCGCGCGCGCTCGACGGCTTTGATCTCGTGGTTGTGGGCGCAGCCGATGCGCTCGGAGCCAGTGAAGCGGCGTCCCTCGAGCGGTATCTGCGAGAGCGCCACGGCGCCGTCGTTCTTCTGCCCGAAGGCACAGACGACCCCGTCCTGTTTCGACTGACGGGTCAGGCCACGTGGCAGGAGGACCGTCGCGCAGAACCGGTTCGGGTTGAGGGTGGCGAGGGCTTCACGGCGAGCGAGTTCTTCTGGCCGTCGCGTTGGCCACCGCTCGCCGCACCGCTCGCGACATTTGGCCAGGCCGACCCATCAGCTGCTCGCCGATTTCCTGTGGCAGATGCCTGTCGGCAGCGGGCGAGTCGTGGTGAGCAGCGCGATGGACGGGTGGCGCGCGCGTGCGGGCGCCGCCATTGGATTCTCGGCGTTCTGGCGGTCCACCGCCGCCGCTGTAGCCAACGCCACACCTCCGCTCGTGAGCGTTGCACTGGCTCGGCGAGTCCTGGTGCCGGGGCAGTCGACGAGCGTCGGAGTTCTGTCGTTCTCGAGCGGTGTCCCCACCGCGCAGATGCGCGCCACCTCGGGCGCGGTGTCGCCTGTTCGGCTCTGGCCGTCATCATCGCCATCTGCGAATGGGGTCGCCGAGTGGCAGGGTGAATTCCGCGCGCCTGACGCGCCGGGACGGTACCGGCTCGACGTGACCACCGAAGGCGACGCCGCGGGCGCGGCCGAACTACTGGTGGTGGGCGCCGATGGCGATGCCGACGCATGGGTGGCGCCGGCGAGCGATGGGGACGGCCTGGCGGCGATGGCCGCCTCGGCCCATCGGGGCGGCGTGGTGCCAGAGGCGCAGTTGTCGGCACTACCCGCGCAACTGGCTGCCGCACTAAAGGTCGCGCCGGTGCAGCAGCCCTGGCGTCCCATGCGTTCAGTCTGGTGGCTCATTCCGTTCACTGCGTGTGCAGCGGGCGAGTGGTGGCTGCGCCGCCGCCGCGGACAGCGCTAGCGCACTCGGGCTTGAGGAACAGCCCGAGCTACGTACTGGTTCCCTGTGTTCCCAACGTAGCTCGGCCGTTCCCAACGTAGCTCGGGCTGATCTTCAAGCCCGAGGCCTGTGGCGTCAGCGCGAGGGCGCGCAGCATCTGACGGCGGATGACATGAACGTGTCGATCGTGTAGACCTGATTGCCGGCGCGTGGCCGCGTGTCGGCCAGAAAAACAGGTGTACTGACCTTCTGGTGGAACACCAGTGACGCGTCCGCCAGCCCGCCGAGCGGCGTGTTCTTGAAACGCGCTCGGAACCGCTCGACTTCCCACTCTTCAAGCAGGATGTACACGTCGTGGTTGCGGTCGTTCAACCAGCGCACCACATCGTCAAGCCGGTGGGGCTCAATCCAGTCATAACGCAGGGACCGGCGGCCGCCGTAATAGGTCACTGAGCCGGAATGCTGGCTCGAAAGAATCACGCTGCCCGGCCGCGTCATCGCGCGAACGGCGTGCGCGGCCGACACATAGCGAAGTTCGCCCCAGCCGACCCGGAATGAATCGTGTCCGTACGCGTATGCAGGCCCCAGCCTCCGCAGAGGACCAGCGCCAGAATTCCGGCGCGGCCGTATGCGCGGCCGGTGGTGTTTGTGGCGAGCCACGCGGTGCCGATGGCCAATGCCGGCCAGGCCGGAAGGAGAAACCGCAGGTACCACCAGTCGATAAACACCTGGTACGGCAAGTAAATCGCCAGCATGCACGCCGCAACACACACGAGCACGCTGGCCTGCATCAGGCCATGCGATTTTCGCAGCCATCCCGCCGGTATGGCCAACGCCGCCAGGCCCAACGCCACGAGCGGTGTGTGACTCTGCAGCAGCCAGGTCGAGTAGTTCCAGATGTTGGGGCGATATACGACCACGAAAAAAAGCCATCGAGGTCGCCATAGCCGGACGCCGTCGGTGATCCGTACACCGATTGGTTGAAGAGGGCCATGCCGATCGCGCCGGGCGCCGCGCCCGCGCAGAAGATCGCGCATCGCATGGCGCGAGCCCGCCAGGTGGGGACCTGACGATCGGCGAGAAGCAACCACACCCCGAGGACGCCGACCAGTGGCGTGAGATTCGGCCGCATGAGCACCACGACGGCCATGGTGATTCCGGCCAGCAGTGCGCGGGTGCGTGACGTGTGCAGGCACCCCAGAATCGCCACCGCGCACAGTGCCGCCGCGGGCACATCGCTCATCGGTGACGCCATCATGTGGATGACGACGGGGCTGGTGGCGACGATCCACGCGGCGGCCGCACCGACCTGCGGTGAGCCCATGCGCCGGCCGATCCTGTACGTGGTGGCCACCAGAAGGCCCGCCATCAGGGCCACCAGAGCCACGCTGCCGCATTGCCCGAGCAGCCACTTCGCTCCCGCGAAGAGCAGCGGCAGGCCCGGTGGATAGACCGGCACACTCGAGAGACCGCCGGCCGCCGGCCGGTAGCCCAGTGGCGCGGCGATGCGCGGCAGGTGCGGCCACGGCGCGTCGCGCAGCCACTCCTGATCGATGGTCAAGTCCCCGGCGAGCCATCCGTCGGCTTGTCTGACGTAGCCGAACGCGTCGGAGCCACCTGCGGCACCGTGGTTGATCTGGAGCGACGTCCCTACGATGAGCACGGTGAGGGCGGCCGCGATCACCGGGGGCCTGAACAGGGCCCGCATCGCTGTCACGTCGGTGTTGACGCCGTGCCACCGCAGTCCGATGAGTCGGATGACGAAGAGCGCCGCGGCCAGGCCCAGCGGTCTCAAGGGATCGGTGGCTCGAATAGGGAGGCCCAGTATGTCTGCCCTGATGCCTCCCGCGAGCCAGGCCACCACGCTCGCAGCCACGAGGACCACGCCCGCGAACGTACACCATGCAAGAACCGACCGCATCACGTTCTGGAGGATAGCCGATCGCAGTTGCGCCGACGCGGCGGACAGCGGTAACCTTCGCATCACCATGTATTCACGCGATCAGGTCAAGGCCATCACCGACAAGATCTTCAACATGTCCGGCGCGGACAACATCGAGGTGAATTTTTCCTCCTCGGAACGGTCGGGCACGCGCTTCGCCAACTCGTCAATCTCCGCCAATCTCGTGCAGTTCGATCAACAGTTGACGATCACGACGCACGTGGGCGCGAAAGTGGGCACGTCCGCCACGCGCGACTTCAGCGACACCTCGCTCAAGTTGACATTCGACGAAGCCATGACCAATGGCAGGGGCGCCCCCGATCGCGCCACACCACCCGTCCTGATGGGGCCGCAGGAGTACATTCCGGTGGACGCCGCGCTGCCGAGCGCAAAGAGTTTTGGTCCCGCCGAACGCGCGCGCATGGTGCGCACCAGCATCGACATCAGCAAAAAGATGGGCACGGTCGGGTCGGGCTTCATCCCGAAGAACCATCAGACGACGTGTGAAGCCAACACCAAGGGGCTGTTTGCGTTTTATGAAGTGGCGGACGCGAGCTTCATCCTGACGTGCCGCATGCCCGATGGCTCGGGCTCAGGCTGGGCGGGCATCACGGGTATCAAGGACATCGGCATGATCAACCCGGTGGAAATCACCGAGGTCGCGTCCAAGAAGGCGCTCGACAGCCGAAAGGCACGAGCGCTGGAACCCGGGCGCTACACCGTGATTCTTGAGCCGCGCGCGAACGCGCGATTCCTGTCGCTCATGACCGGCATCTTCGGTGGCGGTGGCGGCCAGTTCATGCAGGGGAAGAAGCCGGGCGACAAGATCTTCAGCGACTTGTTCACGCTCAAGAGCGACATCGGCAATCCGATCCTGCGGCAAACCACCATGCTGGGCGACAACACACCTGCGGCACCGGTGACCTGGCTTGAGAAGGGTGTGCTGCGTAACCTCACCGGCGGCCCCAATAGCACCAGCCCGAAGGCCAACGTCAACATGAGCCTGGTCATGGAAGGGTCTGACCTCAGCACGGCCGACATGATCAAGCAAACCAAACGGGGCCTGCTCGTGACGTTCTTCTGGTACATCCGCGGCGTGGACAACGCCACGCTGCTCAACACCGGCATGACGCGCGACGGGCTGTTCCTCATCGAGAACGGCGAAATCACCATGCCCGTCCAGAACTTCCGGTGGAACATGTCGCCGCTCGTGGGCTACAACAACGTGTCGCTTGTCGGTAAACCCGTGCCCATGTCGATGGGCGAATCGTACGACGGCGGCAACAGCGCGCTGATTCCACCTGTGCGCATCGAAGACTTCTACATGACGTCGATTTCACCGGCCGTCTAAGGACACCATCATGGCTTTCACCCGCAGAGACTTCATCAAAACGGTCGGCGCCTCGGGCGTTGTCCTCGCGTCCCATGACCTCATCGGCGATCTGCTCGCGCAGACGCCCGCAGGCAATCCCCTGCAGTCCAAGTTCAAGGGCCTTGGAGACATGGTCCTCGCGCAGGCCAAGCTTGCGGGCTGCACCTACGCAGACGTGCGCTTCACGCGCCAGGCATCGATGTCTGTCAACGCCAACGGCAGCAACAACGCCGGTCGCGGAGGCGGCGGTGAATTCGGCGGCCGCGGTGGCGGAGGCGGCGGCCGGGGTGGTGGTGGCGGCGGTCGCGGCGGCGGTCGTGGCGGTGGCGGCTTCGGCGGTCCGCAGGGGATTTGCGGCCTTCGGCGGGCGCGAAGGTTCGCGCGGTCCGGCGGGATTCGGCGTCCGCGTGATTCACAGCGGCGTGTGGGGCTTTGCGTCCAGCCCGATCGTGACCGAAGACGAAATTCGTCGCATCACGAACGTGGCCATCGACGTGGCCAAGGCGAGCGCGGTGGCCAAGACGTTTGATGTGCGGCTGGCGCCGGTGCCGGCCTACACGGCCCACTGGGTGTCGCCGATGAAGAAAGACCCGACCACGGTGCCTGTCACCGAGCAGCAGCAGCTCGTCCAGCGGGTCGTCGACATCGTCATGAAGAACCCGCAGGTCACGAACGTGAACTGCAGCGTAAATATGGGCTACGAGTGGAAGTACTTCGCGTCGTCTGAAGGGTCGTACATCGAACAGGAGATCTACGACACACAGCCGAGCTTCAGTGTGACGGCGCGGGTGGGTGAGGTGACGCAATCGCGGCAGTTCACGGCCGTGCCGAAGACCGCCGGCTGGGAAACCGCCGAAGAGTCGGAGATGATCGAAAACGCCGAGCGCATCGCGTCGGAAGCGGTTGAGTTCTGCACCGCGAAGCCGATTGGCGTCGGCGTGAAGGATCTGATCCTGTCTCCGTCACATGCGATGCTGACGCTGCATGAGATCGTGGCGCACCCCACCGAGCTCGATCGCATCATGGGGTATGAGGCCAACTACGCCGGCACGAGCTTCATCAAGGTGTCGGACCTTCGGCAAGCTGAAGTACGGCTCCAAGCTGTTCAACATGACCTGCGACCGCACCATGCCGGGCGCCATGGGCACCGTTGGGTATGACGACGACGGCGTGAAGACACAGAGCTGGCCGCTCATTCGCGAAGGCATCCTGGTGGGGCTGCAGACCAACCGTGAGACCGCGCACTACATCGGCGAGAAGGAAAGCCGAGGCTGCACCGGCGCCGGGTCGTGGCGCGACTATCCGTTCCTGCGCATGCCCAACGTCCATATGGACTACGACCCGAAGGGGCCCTCGCTCGCGGAGATCATCGCCGACACGAAGGACGGCGTGATGATCGACGGACGCGGCAGCTACTCGATTGACCAGCAGCGGTACAACGGGCAGTTCGGCGGCAACGCGTTCTGGGAAGTCAAAAACGGCAAGGTGACCCGCATGGCCACCAACGTCACGTACCAGGCCATCACCACGGACTTCTGGGCCAACCTCAACGCGGTGGGCAACCAGTCCACATGGAAGATGTTCGGCACGGGTGGCGATGCGAAGGGCCAGCCGACCCAGACCAACAGCATTTCGCACGGGTCGCCGTGGATGCGGATTGGGAAGATCCTCGTGGGCGCCGCGTTCTCGTAAACCGATCAGGACGGGTGATGCGCCTGCGCTGGCACCAGCCGATCGTGGCGCTTGGTGCCTATCTGGGCATCACCCTGGCCTTTCTCGCGCCCGTCCTTGGGCGCCTCGGCTCGGGGCTCATCACATCGCCGACGGCGATCCAGCCCATGGATCACCTGCAGGTGCTGTGGAATGCATGGTGGATCGAGCGGAGCCTCTTCGCCGGCGCCAACCCGTACTTCACCGACATGCTGTTCGTGCCGTACGGCACGCCGCTCGTCTTCCACTTCCTGACACCGATCCAGACGTCGGCGATCGTCCTGCTGTCGTCGGTCTTCTCCACTGGACTCTCGTACAACCTCGTAATCATCGCCGGCTTTCCCGTGGCCGGCCTCGGCGCGTACGCCCTGTGCCGCGTGGTCACCCGGCACCATTGGGCAAGCGTGGTGGGCGGGGTCGCCTTCATGTTGAGTCCGTTCATCGTGAGCAAGGCCGCCGCCGGCTGGACCAACATGCTCTACAGCGGGGTTCTTCCGTTGTATCTCGCGTGCCTGCTGCACGCCACGTCCGGCTACGCCGGCGCGGCGGCGACTGTCGAAGGTGCTGTTGGCGCTGAGTGTGGTGCTGTTGCTGTTTACCGGCGACGTCACTGTTGTGTTTGCCGCCAACGTCACCGTCTGCGTGTTTGCCTGGCGATGGTGGACGTCGGGGCATCTGGCGGCCACGGTTGCCGGATTCGGCCGTGCGCTTGCATTCTCAGCCCTCGTGGCGGTGCCGTATTTCGCCATGGTGGCGTACGTCTTCAGCTATGGCTTCGAGATTGATGTGGGGCGCAGGCTCGACTTCATTCCTGACCTCTGGTCATATCTGCTGCCGTTTTCGCCGACGTCGATCTACAGCGAATCGCTGAAGGGGCTGCACCTGTCCCCGACGGTGTGGACCGATCTCGGCCGTGTCGGGACGGCCTGTTATCTGGGGATCGTGGTCCTGCCCCTTGCGTTGGCGGGTTTCTGGTCGGGCCGCAAAGACCCAACGGTCCGATTCGTCGTGGTGCTGTTTTTCCTGTTCCTCGCGTTGTCGATGGGACCGCGGCTGCTAATCCTGCGAGAGGAGGTGCGGGTCGGCCCATTCCCGTTCGCCCTGCCCTTCATGCTGTGGGCAAAGATCCCGCTGTTGGGCTCGGTGGCCCAGTCTGGCCGCTATCTGGTGATTTCGTACATGGCGATGAGCGTCGGCGTCGCCGTGCTCACGGCCGCTGTCGCTGGTCGGGAGGGCCGGACACGGGCACTCCTCGCCGGGGCGCTCCTTCTGCTGCTCGTGTGCGCCGACTTTGCCTTCCAGATGGGAGTCAGGCCGCTGCCGCCCATGCCGAGCCTGGCCGGTACCGGCGGCGTTGTGCTTGACCCGCGCCTGCGAAGCAGTCAGACGATGTATTACCAGACGTCGCACGAACGGCCGCTCGCGGGCGGGTACCTCTCAAGGCGACCGGAGTTTGCGTTGCGAAAGTACCGTGAACTTCCCGGGTTCAATTGTTTGTACTTCGGCGTCCGTTCGGCCGATTGCGACAAGGACGCCATGTTGTCGTCGTTGCGTTCGCTGGATGTGACTAATGTCCTGCTCGACCCGCGTGACTGGCGTGGCGAGATGCTGGCGCGCTACGGCTTCCGCCAGCACTACGCCGATGTGTGGACGGTGGTGTGGGAGGTGCCGCGCTGACACGTGTCAGCGAGACAGCAGATGCACGCGCGCGACGTCATGCATGTAGCCGCCGACACGGGCGTAGGCGGCGGACGCCGCCAGACGGATTTCGGCAAGACCGCGCGCAGTGTCGCCCGTGGATTCCAGATACAGGCCGACATAAAGGTGAGCGTAAAACTCGGCTGACGGACTGCCAGCGGCCGCCTTCAGCACGTCGGCCGGATCGAGTCGCCCCCGAAACATCAGATCGATTTCACGCATCGGTACGCGCCCGTCGGGGCCCACCGGCAATATCTTCGCCCTCGCCGCAGCAGGTGACTCGGCTTTTGCGACGCACAGGAAGTGCCACGCCGCATTCTCGACGTCGGCGGGATTGACCGTGCGATGCGATTCGAACTGCAGCCGGCATGCCTCGAAGCGGCCCGCGTAGTACAGCGCGATGCCCCGTTGCCAGAGCTGCGGCGCTGCCTCCGGCTGGAGCGCCGCCACGCGATCGAAACCCGCCACGGCCTCGGTGATTCGACCGGCCCGAAAGTGCGCGACCGCCAGGTCCAGGACTTGCCCGACCGACTGGCCGCTTGCGGAAAGCGGTGCGGCGGTCAGCACCACCAGCGCGATGGCCATCGCCCTCATCGTGGGGCCCGCAGATCCAGGCACACCAGGGTGTCGTCGTTGCGCACGAAGAGAAACCCGCCCGCGATCGCTGGCAGCGCACGGACCGTACCGGGCAGGACGCGTGCTGACGCCTTCTGTCGGAATCCGTCCGGTGAGGCGTCGGCGATCACCAGTTCGCCCGATTCCCGCATCACCACCAGAAGGTCGCCGGCCAGCGTGATGCTTCCGGCGCGAAACTGATCGACCGTCCAGCGGACCTTGCCCGTAGCCAGCTCCACTGCGCGCAGGCTCGGCCCCTGTTCCTGGCGTCCGTGATAGCCGAACAGGATGCCGGAGTGGTGAACGCTGGTCGCGTAGTGCGTCGTGAGCGCGTCATTCGATGACCACAGTTCGGTGAGGGCCCCGTCGCCCATGCGGAAGACGCCCGCGCCAGGGCCGTACTCTGCCGAGATGAACACGCGGTCGCCAACAACGAGCGGTGAAGCGGCGTTGACCGACGACGCCGACCGCGATCGCCACGGCCGTTGCAGCACCACCTCGCCAGTGGCCGGCGCGAGACCAACCAGGCCCGCCCGGGTCAGGAACAGCGCGAGTCGTCGCCCGCCGACCGTCGTCATCACCCCGGACGAATAACTGGCCCCGTCCGTGGTGGCGGTCCAGAGTTCGCGCCCGGTCTTTGCGTCAAGGGCGACGATGCCGGCGTTGGGGCCACCGATGTTGGCGATGACGCGCCCATCTTCAACGACGGGTGATCCGGCGGCGCCGAAGAAGTTCTTGGGCACGTGATATCGCGCCATGGTGTCCACATGCCACAGCGCTTTGCCGCTCGCCAGGCTCACGGCGTGCAACTGGCCTTCAGCGCCGAAGGTATAGACCACGTCATCGGCCACCACCGGCACCGCCCGAGGGCCATCGTCGAACCCGAAGTCATCGCGGTAGGTGGTGGCATAGTCATGGCGCCACTGGGTGACGCCGGTCGTGGCATCCATCGCCTCGACCACCTCACGATTGCCGAGCCGCTGGAAGAGGATGACGCGGTTGGCCACGACGACTGGGCCGCTCAGTCCGTGTCCGACTGGTCTTCGCCAGACGGCCTTCGGGCCCTGGGCGCCCCAGCTTGTGGCAAGCGGCGGGCCGGCATACGCGCCATTCCTGGACGGGCCAAGCACCTGCGGCCAGTCTTGCGCCTGCACGGCAGACAGCATGGCCAGGGCCGCGATCGCCACCCTCGCTGTGTTTGCCATGCTGTTCCTCCCTGACATCGAGGCCGCAAGCGTAGCAGGGACGGCATTGGGGCGAAAGAGGCGCGGTAGAATCGCTCGATGACTCACCACATCCGTGGGCTGCACCATGTGACAGCAACCGTTGACGATGCCCAGAGTGACCTGAACTTCTGCCTCGACCTGCTGGGCATGCGGCTGGTGAAGAAGACCGTCAACTTCGACAATCACCACGTCTATCACTTCTATTACGGCAACGAGCGCGGTACTCCCGGCACGATCTGGACGACGTTTCCGTACAAGGGACACGGCGTGCGAGCGGGCGTCAAAGGCGTGGGCCAGGTGGTGACCACGTCGTTTTCCGTGCCCGCTTCGTCACTCGGGTTCTGGCGCGATCGCCTGAAGGCCTACGGTGCGGAGGTTCGTGACGTCACGACCCGATTTGGCGAAGACGCCGTGGCCACCGTGGATCCGTCGGGCTTGTGGTTCGAGCTCATCGGAACGGTAAATGACGCCCGTGCGCCATGGACCGGAAATGGCGTTGACGCGGCCGAGGCCATCTGCGGCCTTCATAGCGTGACGATGACTGTGCGCGCGGCTGGGCCGACGCTCGAACTGATGACCGGCGTGCTCGGCTACAAGGTGGTCAGTCAGGAGGGCACGCGCACGCGGGTGGCCGCTGGTGGAAACTCGCCAGGTCACTTCATCGACATTGTCGAACAACCCGATGCCGCAGCCGCGATCAACGGCATCGGGACGGTGCATCACGTGGCGATGGCGATCGCCACGAGCGACGAGCAGGTTCGACTGCGTGAGGAACTCCTCCAGATGGGTGTGCGAGTGACCGATGTGCGCGATCGTTGCTACTTCCAGTCGATCTACTTTCGCGAACCCGGTGGCGTGCTCTTCGAAGTGGCCACGATGCAGCCCGGGTTTGACGTCGATGAGCCGCTCGCCTCCCTCGGCCGCGACTTGAAGTTGCCGCCATGGGAGGAGCCATACCGGAGGCAAATCGAACCCGGCCTCGACACGGTGGAGTACTGACGTGTTGCCACACGAAGGTCAGCCCGTAGTCGAAGCCGGAAGCCCGCTGGGGCAGGCGCCAGGCGCCGTCATCATGGTCCACGGCCGCAACGCGGCTCCTGAAAACATCCTGGAGTTGGCCACTCGCTTCAATCGGCCTCATCTCACATACCTCGCGCCTGCGGCGGCCGGAGGCACCTGGTATCCGTTCAGCTTCATGGCCGACGTGGCGAGCAATGAACCAGGCCTGTCCTCAGCCCTCGACGTACTGGCGGGGCTGGTTCATCGGATCGAGACCGCCGGCATTCCGCGGTCACGCATTGTCCTGATGGGATTTTCCCAGGGCGCGTGCCTGACGGCCGAATTCGCGATTCGCCAGGCGTCCCGCTTCGGCGGCGTGATCATCTTCAGCGGCGGCGCCATCGGTCCGCCCGGAACGACATGGCACTCCACCGGACGGTTCGATGGCACGCCGGTGTTTCTCGGGTGCAGTGATCGTGACTCACATGTGCCTGAACTGCGGGTCCTCGAGACCGCTGACGTGTTCACGCGCCTCGGTGCGACAGTGACGACCCGGATCTATCCCGGCATGGGGCACCTGGTGAACGACGATGAGATCGAGTTCGCGCAGGGTGTGCTCGACGCCGTGGCGGTCTGAACATGTCTCAAACGCCCCCGCGCGTTGTGTTTGGCGCCGGGTCAATTGCGCGCATCACCGCCGAACTTGATGCGATCGGCGTTTACCGGCCGCTCCTGATCACAACGCCTGGGCGAACAGACACTCTGGAAACTGTCCGCCGCCACCTGGGCGATCGGCTGGCGGGCGTGTGCGACCGGGCGGCTCTCCACGTTCCCGTGGCGCACGTTCGCGAGGCCATTGAGGCCGCCGACCGGTCCAGGCCTGATGCGTTGTTGTCGATTGGCGGCGGGTCGGCGGTCGGCCTGGCGAAGGCCGTCGCCCTCGAGCGAGGCCTACCGATCGTCGCCGTTCCCACGACCTATGCCGGCTCGGAGATGACAAGCATCTGGGGCCTGACGGAGGGCGAGCACAAGCGGACGGGACGTAACCCCGCGGTGCGTCCCCGGCTCGTCATCTACGATCCCGAGTTGACGCTGGACCTGCCGGCCGGCGTAAGCGCGGCGAGCGGCATGAATGCGATGGCGCATGCGGTGGAGGCGATGTGGGCCGCCCGCGTCAGCGTGGAGGCTATCCTGGCGGCGGGCACCGCCATCCGGTCGCTGGCCCAGGCGCTGCCTCGAATCGTGGAGCAACCGTCTGACGTCGACGCGCGCCTGCTGGCGCTCCGGGGTGCGCACGCGGCAGGGGTGGCCCTTGAACTCGCCCAGATGGGCCTGCATCACAAGATTTGTCATGTGCTCGGGGGCACGTGTGGCCTGCCGCATGCGCAGACTCATGCCGCGGTCCTGCCGCACGTGGTGGCCTTCAATGCGCCCGCAGCGCCCGAGGCGATGGCGAGAATCGCGAGCGCGCTGGGAGTGGAGGACGCGGCTGTAGGCCTGACGGCCCTCAATCGTGCACTTGGCCTCACGGCCTCGCTCCGCGATCTCGGTCTTCGCGAAGCGGACCTGGACCGCGCGGCCGACCTTGTGGCCTCATCGTCGTATGGGAACCCACGGCCGGTGACCGTGGCCGACGTGCGGGGGGTGCTGGCACGGGCGCTTGATGGTTGACCAGAGTCAGCCGGTCACGGATAGGTATACGGTGTAGCCCATGAAGACTCCCTCTCGGTCCTTCGTGTTGACGATTCGCCTGTCAAATGAACTCGACCGCAGGCTCTCGGCAGAGGCTGGACGCCAAGGCCTGACGCGTAGCGCGACCGTGTGCGCGATTCTGGACCACGCGCTCCGCAAGCCGCTCCGAGTTCCGGCAGC
Organism: Acidobacteriota bacterium; assembly: GCA_016716905.1. Classification (NCBI taxonomy): domain Bacteria; kingdom Pseudomonadati; phylum Acidobacteriota; species Acidobacteriota bacterium. The sequence goes on from JADJUS010000004.1 coordinate 1,136,012, forward strand.
CGCCGCGCGTCGCCAGTCGATCCTCGCCAGTGGCCACGGCGCCGATAGGGATACGGAGACCTTCATCGAACAGCTCGCCGACGACCGGGATTGGCGGTGAAACGCGGCGACCTACAGCGTTTTCCGTTTGCTGGTAGACCTCGGCCTGGAAAACCAGGCCGAGCTACGCACGGGAGCATATCGACCGGGCGTAGCTCTCGTGCCGTGCATCACCGCTTGAATTCACCCGGGCTGGTTCTCAAGCCCGAGTGTGCACTGCACACAAGCAAAAAACCTTCTAGTCGGTGAAGTGTGCCGCGATCGGCGGTGAGTCGGGCCGTTGGGCGGTGCGAGGGCGAGGAGCTGGGAGCCGTGACCGACGCCCTCAATCGCTGGCTCGACCCCTGATCCGCCATCGTCCTAAGGGCCGACTGAAGGATATGATTCCCCGGCCGCCACTGATGCACCTTGCCGCCGGTACGCGAATCGGTCCTTACGAAGTCACCGGCCTGCTCGGGGCGGGCGGTATGGGCGAGGTGTATCGCGCCCGCGATGCGCGCCTGAATCGTGATGTCGCCCTCAAGGTGCTGCCCGATGAATTCGCCGCCGATCCCGAACGGCTGCAGCGCTTCACCCGCGAGGCGCAGGCGCTGGCCGCGCTCAATCATCCGAATATCGCGGCGATCTACGGAATAGAAGAGTCCGGGGGCCAGAGTTCTGGGCCCAGGGTGCAGGCGCTGGTCATGGAACTGGTCGAAGGGGAGGACTTGTCGGCGCATATCGGTCGTGGCCCGGTCTCTGTGGCCGATGCGGTGTCGATCGGGCGGCAGATTGCGGATGCGCTTGAAGCCGCCCACGAGCAGGGCATCATCCATCGCGACCTGAAGCCTGCCAACATCAAGGTCCGCCCGGACGGGACAGTGAAAATCCTGGACTTCGGCCTAGCGCGGACGCTGGACCCTGGAGCCGGGACGCGGGACGTGTCGAACTCTCCCACCCTGACCGCCCGCGCGACGCAGATTGGGATGATCATCGGCACCGCTGCCTACATGGCGCCCGAGCAGGCCAAGGGCAAAGCGGTCGATCGTCGCGCCGACATCTGGGCCTTCGGCGTCGTCCTCTACGAAATGCTGTCCGGCCGGCGGGCGTTTGACGGCGAAGATGTGTCCACGACGCTCGCGGCCGTGCTGATGAAGGACCCGGAGTGGAGTGCACTGCCGGCCTCAACACCCGCGGCGCTGCGGCGCCTGGTCTTGCGGTGCCTTGAGCGCGACCCTCGGCTGCGGCTTCGCGATATCGGTGAGGCGCGCGTGCTGCTCAGTGACGCGGCTGCGGTTCGCGATCAACCCGCGAGCGCCGCGGCCACGCCCGGGCAGTCGGCGCGCCCATCAATCGTACCTTGGGCGATCGCCGTACTTGCGGCCGTGGCCGCTGCGGTGTTTGCGATCCTCCCGATGGTGGGCTCCGAACCCGAAGGAGTGCCGGTTCAGTTCAATGTGTCCTTTCCCCCTGGGATCCGTCCGTTGTCAGCCGGGAGCGACTATCACGGCGGCGCGATTTCTCCCGACGGGCACAACGTTGCATTCAGTGGCGCTGACGAGAAGACCGGTCGGGTCGCCATCTACGTCCGGTCCATCGATTCCGTGGAAGCGACGATGGTCAGGGGCACGGACGGGGGGCGATACCCGTTCTGGGCGCCGAACAGCCGGACCATTGCGTTTTATGCGCGGGGCAAGCTGAGTCGCGTGGACATCGATGGCGGATCGCCGATGGTGATTTGCGACGCGCCCAATGGCGGATGGGGCGGTGCGTGGAACCGCGACGACATCATCCTCGCCGGTGTCACCGACCCGGGCCCGCTCGTCAGAGTCTCGGCAAGGGGCGGAGATACCCCTGTGCCGGTGACCAAGGTCCTGCCAGGAGACAACGATCACGACTGGCCGCAGTTCCTTCCCGATGGCCGGCATTTTGTTTACACCGCCTGGGGCAACAGCTTCACCGGTGCCAACAATACCTACATCGGATCGCTTGATTCCCCCGACAGCAAACTGCTGGTCAAGGACCTGTTTCATCCGGCCGCGTATGCCGATCCTGGTTTTATTCTGTTCATCCGGGACGGAACGTTGATGGCGCAGGAGTTCGATCCTCGGTCGCTGGAACTCAAGGGAGTCCCATCGTCCGTCGCGAGCGACGCCAAGGGGCCCATCACCGTCGCCGCGAATGGCGCGCTGAGTTACACGTCAACGCTGATGGACAACACGAGCCGGCTCGAGTGGATTGGCCGCGACGGTACCGGTGGGCGGCCTCTTGCGCCGTCAGGGTTCTATGCCGATCCAGCGATTTCGCCCGATGGGACCAAGGTGGCCTATGGGAAGAAGGAATCCCTCAGCGGCACGTTCGATGTCTACATTCTCGACCTCACGACCGGAGCAGAGCGGCGACTCACGTTTGATCCAGCCGATGACCGATCCCCGGTCTGGTCACCTGACTCGAGGGACATCGTGTTCAGCGCCGGCCGTCAGCCCGTCGGCTTGTATCGAAGACAGGCGAACGGCGCCGGCGCGGAAACGATGATTTCTCCGAGCGGCACCAGGCAGGTCTGGTCGGGACAGTGGAGCAAGGATGGATTTATCCTCTCGTACGGCGACGCCGACGGGTCGTGGGACATCTTCACGCTCTCGCTTCCCGATCTGAAGTCGACGCGCATTCTGGGCTCGCCGACGCTGAACGAATCACGTGGGGCTGTGTCGCCCAATGGGAAATGGCTTGCCTACGACGCAAGAGAAACCGCCAGGTTCGAGGTGTTTCTGACGACGTTTCCGCCTTCGGTGGACAAGTTGCCCGTGACGACCGAAGGCGGAGCCGAGCCGAAATGGAGCCATGATGGTAAAGAGTTGTTCTACGTCAACTCCACGACCGGCGCGCTGATGTCGGTACCGGTGACACTCACTGACCCTCCCACGTTCGGCACCCGCCGGCAGGTCCATCCCGGTCCGCTCGATTGGGGCTGGAACTCCAGCCACAGCTTCGACCTCGATCAGAAAACTGGTCGCGCGCTTGTAGAGGTCGTCGAGGCAAGAGCCGACCTGACCTTGGTGCTCAACTGGCGGGCACTGCTGAAGAGGTGACCATGGACGCGCCGACAAAAAATAAGACATGGAGTGCTGCGGCACTCGGCATCGCGCTGATCGTCGCGGTGGCGATCGCGCGGCCGCTGTCGCAGGCCCCGCCGCGCCCGAACATCATCCTCATTCAGGCTGATGATCTGGGCTACGGCGACCTCAGTTCCTACGGCCAGGCGCAGTTTGCCACGCCGGGCCTGGACCGGCTCGCCCGCGAGGGCATTCGCTTCACGCAGTACTACGCGGGCAGCACCGTGTGTGCACCGTCACGTGCCGTCTTGATGACCGGGCTGCACACCGGCCACACGTGGATTCGTGGCAACGGCGAGTATCCCCTGCGCGCAGAAGACGTCACCGTCGGTATGTCACTTGAGAAGGCCGGCTATCGCACTGCGGTCATCGGCAAATGGGGACTGGGTACGCCAGGCACCACCGGTCAGCCAGACCGCAAGGGCTTCGCGTATTCATTTGGCATTCTCGATCACTCGCACGCCCATCGGCAGTTCACCGACCATCTTTACCGCAACGCCGAGCGTGTGCCGGTGGATGTTGAGAAGGACTACGTCAACGACCTGTTCACGGCCGACGCTGCGTCATTCATCGAGCGGCCCGATGCGCGACCGTTCTTCCTGTATCTCAACTACACCGTTCCCCACGCTGAACTCCGCGTTCCGGAGGATTCCCTGGCGCCCTTCCGAGAGCGGTTCCCGGAGACGCCGTTTGTGAACGCCATTGCGGACGCCAAACCCGTTGTTGGCCAACCCGACCGGCCGTCGCTTGGGTACCGTTCGCAGGCGAGTCCTCGCGCCACCTTTGCCGCAATGATCACGCGCATGGATCGCGACATCGCCAGGCTGACCGACCTTTTGCAGGAGCGAGGCCTCGATCGACAGACCCTGATCATGTTCATCAGCGACAACGGCCCGCATCGTGAGGGTGGTGCGGATCCCGTGTACTTCAAGAGTTCAGGTGGACTGCGTGGTATCAAACGCGACCTCTACGAGGGCGGCATCCGCGTGCCGATGATCGCGCGCTGGACGGGCACCATTCCCGCCGGGCAGGTGAGTGGACATCCCTGGGCGCATTGGGACATCTTCCCGACGCTCGCCGAGTTGTCTGGCGCATCCACGCCATCAGGTGTGGATGGCATGTCGATGGCCAATGCCCTCCGCGGCCGCGAACAGCCCGGTCACCCGTTCATGTACTGGGAGTTCCACGAACGCGGATTTCAGCAGGCGGGTCGCATGGGCTCCTGGAAGGCCGTTCGGATGGCGAAAGACGCGGCACTCGAACTGTACGACCTGTCAACGGACCCGTACGAACAGCAGAACGTCGCGGCAGCCAACCCTGAGGTGATTGCCCGAATGGAAGCGCACTTCCGGACCGCGAGGACCGACTCGGCCCTCTGGCCCGTGAAGTAGCCGCAGGTCGCGCGTCGCCTACCGGCCGTCGCCGTCGAGCAGTCCGCCCAGGGCTCCCAGCACTGAACCCTCTTCCTTGCGGCCGCCTGTCAGACCCGGCACCGCTGCCACGATGCGGTTCGCCAGCCGGCTCAGCGGCAGCGACTGCAGCCAGATCTTGCCGGGGCCCGTCAGCGTGGCGAAGAACAGGCCCTCGCCGCCAAACAGCGCCGTCTTGATCTTGCCGACGTACTGAATGTCGTAGTTCACCGACGGCATCATCGCCACGATGCAGCCGGTGTCGACGCGAAGGATCTCGCCCGGCTCGAGCGTGCGCTCGTGCAACGTGCCCCCGGCATGCACAAACGCCCAGCCGTCGCCCTCGAGCTTCTGCATGATGAAGCCTTCACCGCCGAAGAGCCCGACGCCCAACTTCCGCTGGAAGGCGATGCCGACGCTGACGCCTTTGGCTGCGGCGAGGAACGAGTCCTTCTGCGCGATGAGCACGCCGCCGATTTCAGACAGATGGACGGCAATGATCTTGCCTGGGTAGGGCGCGCCGAAGGCCAGCTTGCGCCGGCGGGTGGTGCGGTTCTGGAACACGGTCATGAACAGCGACTCACCGGTCAGCAGGCGTTTGCCTGCGCCCATCAGTGCGCCCATGATGCCGCTCTTCTGCTGCGCCGACCCGTCACCGAAAATGGTCTCCATCTCGATGCCGTCGTCCATATACATCATGCCGCCGGCTTCGGCCACGGTCGCTTCGTTGGGGTCCAGCTCCACTTCGACGAACTGCATGTCGTCGCCGAAGATCTTGTAGTCAATGTCGTGCATGTTTGCCATGTCTGCCCTTTACGCTCAGTTCTTCCAGATCGCGCCGTAGCCGAGATCCCACAGCTTCTTGTTCAACGCCGGAAGGTCGGTGCCGAGGATGTCTTCGGAGCGGCGCCTGAGCGCCGTCCATTCGGCGTTCATCTTCTCGAGCATGTCGAGTGACGACTGGTTCACCCGGGGCACATCGCTCTCGGTCTGGTTGACCAGGAACAGGTAGTTGGCCGTGAACATGTTCACAAAATTCTCCACGTCGTCGTAGGCCTTGGCTTTGCGCTGCACCATGGCGTCGTCCCACGCCTTCATCTTCTTGAGGAGCGCGTCGGCATCGCGCTTGACGGCCGCGAACTTGTCACCCGCGGGTAGTGCCGCGTGGATGGCCTCGAGCTGTTTCTGTTTCTCGTAGAGACTGTTGACGGCCTTGTGCATCGCGGTCACGTCAGTCTCCATCTGCGACATGATCGCGTGATACTCCCTGTAGCCGGAGGCGGTGGTGGGGTAGAGCGGATTGGGTTGGATCTCCGCTTCGGTGACGGCCGACTGCGTGCCCATCTTGAGGGTGAATCGATACGTGCCGGGAATGGCCTTGTGCCCGTCATAGCTCGCCTCGATGTAGACCCCAGGCACCCCGGGGATGAGGGGATACCGCATGTCCCAGACAAAGCGGTTCAAACCTTTGCCCTTGGGCAGCGTGGCATCAGCGTCGGGGCCGCCGTCCCATTTCTTAAAGTCGGCCTTTTTAGAGGAGAACGTGCGCACGGCCTTTCCCGCCGCATCCACGATCTCAAGTGTGATGTCGTCGGTCTTTGGCACTTCGGGCAGGTGGTAATAGAGCACGATGCCGTTGGCAGGATTCACGCCACGGAACTTGTTGGCTCCGGTGAACTCTTCGTCCGACTCATTGAGTTCGCTCCCGCCATTGGCGAGCAGCGCTGGGGCCGGCTGGAAGATCGAGAAGGCTGCCGTGTCCTTCTTGTACTGTCGAATCAGTGCGAGGTCGTCGAGGACCCAGAACGCACGGCCCGATGTGGCCGCGATCAGGTTCCCCTTGTGCACCCGCAGGTCGGTGATTGGCGTCACCGGCAGGTTCAACTGGAAGGGCGACCACTCCTTGCCGCCGTTCCACGAGACGAAAACGCCGAGTTCCGTGCCCGCGAAGAGCAGGTCACGTCTGACGTCGTCCTCGCGTACGACGCGGGTGAAGGCGTTGCCCGGGATGCCGTTGTCGATCTTCGTCCACGTCGCGCCATAGTCGGTGGTCTTGTAGAGGCCGGGCGCGTGATCGTTGAATTTGTATCGCGTGGTGGCGATGTAGGCCGTCGCTTTGTCGAACGGGGAGACCTCGATCGCATTGATCAGGCACTCGGCCAGGCCCGGCGGGGTGACGTTCTTCCATGTCGTGCCGCCGTCCCTCGTCACCTGCACCAGTCCATCGTCGCTGCCGGTCCAGATGACGCCTTTTTCGTGCGGCGATTCCATGACGTAGGCGAGGGTGCCGTAGTTCTCGGCTCCAACGGCTTCGTTGGTGTACGGGCCGCCGCCTTTGCCCTGCTTCTCTGCGATGTTGCGCGTCAGGTCGGGCGAGACTTCCTTCCAGGTCTTGCCCATATCCGAGGTCTTCAGCAGGAACTGTGCGCCGTGATAGTAGGTGTTCGGCTCGTGTTTGCTCCAGATGATCGGCGCGTTCCAGTTGTAGCGATACTTCATGTCCCTGGCGTCCATGCCAAGGTACTGAATGGGCGCCGCCATGACGTTTGTGCCGGCCGAGGCTTTTGTGTCGAGCACTTCAATCGTGCCCTGGTAGCTGCCGCCGAGCACGAATCTCGGGTTGTCGGGATCAAACGCCAGAAACGCGCTCTCGCCTCCGGCCGACGATGTCCAGCCAGCGGCGGTGATGCCGCCGGCGCCAAACTCCCGACTGGCAATCGACACCGACGAGTTGTCCTGCTGGCCCGCATAGATGCGGTAGGGGAACTGGTTGTCCACGTTGATGCGGTAGAACTGCGCGGTGGGCATGTTGCTTTGCACACCCCAGCTCTTGCCCCGGTCAAACGTGATCGAAGCGCCGCCGTCATTTGAGACGACGAAGTTGTCCGGGTTCTGCGGGTTGATCCACAGGTCGTGGTAGTCGCCATGCGGCGCCGACATCACGGTCCAGGTCTTTCCGCCGTCGTCTGAACGCAACATCGGCGCGCTCAGGACGTAGATGGTGTTTTCGTTTTTCGGATCGATAAAGAGTTCGATGTAGTACCACGCGCGCTGGACCAGGCGCGAGTCGCCCGAGACTTTACTCCAGCTCTTGCCGGCGTTGGTCGACACGTACAGGCCGCGCTCGTCCTTGTTCGAGTCGCTTTCGATCAGTGCGTACACCTTCTCGGGGTTGGACCGGCTGACGGCGATCGCCATCTTGCCCATTTCCTCTGGAAGGCCCTCCTTCATCCGTTCCCAGGTCTCGCCGCTGTCGATGGACTTGTAGAGGCCGCCACCGGGGCCGCCGCTGATGACTTTCCACGGCAGACGGCCGTATTCCCACATCGCCGCATACATGATGCGTGGGTTCGTCGCGTCCATCGAGAGCTCCGAGGAGCCCGTCCGCTCGTCGACGAAGAGCACGTTCTTCCAGGTGGTGCCGCCGTCCGTGGACTTGAACACGCCGCGCTGTTTCGACGAACTGTACAGCGCGCCCTGCGCCGCCACGTACACGATGTCGGGATTCTTCGGGTGCACGATGATGCGGGAAATGTGCTGCGTCTCGGCCAGGCCCATGTGTTTCCACGTCTTGCCCGCGTCGGTGGAGCGGTAGACGCCGTCCCCGTGGTGCGTCATGACGCCGCGCACGGCGTGTTCGCCCATGCCGACGTAGACGACGTTCACATCGCTTTCGGCCACGGCCACCGCACCGACCGATCCGGTCTTGAAGAAGCCATCCGACACGTTGCGCCAGCTGATGCCCATGTCGTCTGTCTTCCACAAGCCGCCGCCCGTCGTGCCCATGTAATAGGTCTTCGGGTCGCCAGGTACGCCGGTGCTGGCCACGGAGCGTCCGCCGCGAAACGGCCCGATGGACCGCCACTTCACCGGTTTGAAGAACGCGTTGAGGTCGTCGGCCGTGGGAGATGCCACCTGGGGAGGGGCCTGCGCTGACACCGTCACGGCCGCGCCACAGAGAACAAGAAGGAGCAGGAGTCGTTGAGTCATAGGTAACCGCCGCTCAGAATTATGAACGAAGACGAGGGGGAGGGGGACAGGTGAAATTGAGGATTGAGGATTGAGGGATTGAGGATCGGGATGGGTCGCAGCGATCGGCTATCCCCCGATCTCACAATTCGCCAATTCCCATCAGCGATCCTCAAGCAGCAATCCGTAAAATCCCGATCCTCAATCGCTCAATCCTCAATCCTGAATTGAACTGACGGGAGTTGGGCCCTCAATTGAATTGACGCGAATTGCCCGTCTGTTGCGGCGGTTGACCTGTGGCATGGCGGCGCCGACAATATCGGCGGGCCATGCTCAACGATCTTCGATACGCGTGGGGGCAGCTTCGACGGACGACGGGATTCACGGTGGTCGCCGTCGTCACGCTCGGGCTTGGGATCGCTGCCAACACCACATTCTTCGGGCTGATCGACGCGGCCGTGTGGCGGCCCATGCGCGCGATCAGTCTCGAGGATACGTATGACGTGCAGGTGGTCCGCCCACCTCGACCCCGTGTACCCGGCCAGAAGGGGTTCTTCGACTGGTCGCAGCGCCCCTTGACGTTGCCGCAACTGGAGTACCTGAAGTCGGTTCCCGAGTTGGGCATCGTCGCGGTCGGTGGCATCAGTGGGCGCAAGGTCACCGCGCAGACCGCCCACGACGCCGGGCGCCTGGCAATGGAGATCACGCGGGGTGACTACGCCGGCGTGACCCGTATGCGGCCGATCCACGGACGGCTCGCTGGCCTCGCGAATGATGGTCCGGGCACCGGGGCGCAGCTCGTGATCAGCGAGCGAATCTGGAGGCTGTGGTTCAGGGCTGACGTTGCGTCCGTTGGCCGCGACACGATCAGGATCAACCAGCAGGCGTTTACCGTGGCCGGCGTGGTGCCGGCTGCCCAGTCTCATCAGGGCACAGACATCTGGATGGCCGCAGAGACCTGGACGGGCGCTGACCCAACTATGGCAGATGGATTCGCCTCTTCGCTGGTACGGTTCCGCCCGGGCGCCGATCCCGAACGCCTGCGTCAGATGATTGACCAGTCGCTGGCGGCGGGCCCAGCGCCACCGCTGTCTGAATTCAGGACGCGCCTGGGTACTTTCGCTCCGGCGCTGGCGCAGGCGTCGACGGTGCGAATGACCTGGCTTGTGATGGCGCTCTCGATACTGGTGTTGTTCGCCGCATGCGCGAACCTGGCGAACATGCTCTATGCGCGTGCGGCGGCGCGGACCGGAGAGATTGCCGTTCGGCTGGCGCTCGGCGCCAGCCCGGCCAGGGTGTTCAGGCTCTTTGTGTTCGAGGCCGCCATCATCGCCGGCCTCGCGGCACTTGCCGGCGCGACGCTGGCCTGGCTGGGGCTGCGATATGTGAACAACGCCCTGCCAGGCGCGACGCTGGATCGCTATACCGGGATGCCTCTCGACATTTCACCCGACTGGCGCATGTTCGTGTATGCCGTTGCCGCGGGTGGCTTCGCGGCGCTCGTGGTGGGTGGGCTGACGGCGTGGCGGGGCAGCCGCACATCGCCCCTCCGCTTGTGTGGTTCGTCTGGCACCGCTCAAAGCACGAGTAGCGGCGGCACATGGACGCGCACAGCACTGGTCGCGGTGCAGGTCGGCGCAGCCGTCGTCTTGCTGCTTGGGACCGGGTTGTATTTGATTCGTGCGCTGTCGGAAGACGCGGCGTCCCATACGTTCGAGACCAGCAGACTTGCGACGGCGCAGATCGTGTTCGATGGGGATCGGTTCAATGCGACCCAGGTGCCGGATATGTTGCAGCGCGTGGTGACAGCCGTCGAGCAGCTCGAGGGAATCGACGCCGGCGCAATTGCCGATGGCATGTTCGGAGCGATGTATGCGCGGGCCAACGGCATGCTGAGTCTCACGGCCGAGGACGAGCGGGAACCGGGCACGCTGAGCCGTCGCCGGCTGTTGACGGGGTTGCAAGCCGCTGTATCTCCTGGTTTTTTGGACGTGCTTGGCCTCAAAGTGCTGAGTGGGCGCAATCTTCGCCCCACTGATCTTGATGGCGCACCCGAAGTCGTGTTGATCAGCGAAACCGCCGCCCGGACACTGTGGCCGGAGATGGACCCGCTTGGCAGGCGCGTTCGCCTTGCGGGCGATCGCCGGTGGTTCACCGTGGTTGGCACATTCGAAGATCCGATGCGTCAGGGGCAGGCGGCCTCGTCGACGTGCAGTCCGTGTGTGGCCCTCACGTCATGGGCGCAAATGAAGGGGCACCGGGAATGGCTCGTCGTCTTGCGAGCGGAACGGCCTGGCGTCGCGGTGCAGCAGTTGAGGCCGGCCGTGGATGCCATCAATCCGGACGTTCCCGTCTTCAACGCGACCGTGGCGGACCGTTCGATCTTCAGCGCAACCAATGCGGCGATTGCGCTCAGCGGCCTGGTCGGAGTGCTCGGACTGGTGTCGCTCGCCATCGCGGCACTCGGCGTCTACGGCGTCATGTCGTATTCGGTGAGCCGCCGCACAAAGGAGTTCGGCATTCGCCTCGCCCTTGGCGCCACGCCGTCTCGCATCGTGCGTGCGGTGGTAGACGACGCGGTGCATCTGGTGCTGGTCGGTCTGCTGCCGGGCGTGTTGCTGGCGAGCTGGGCCACACGTGCGTTCGAGGCGCGAATCGTGAATCTCATGCCGAATGACATCCCGACATGGTTCGCGGTGCCGACGCTCATCTTGATGATCGGCATCTTCGCCGCCTGGATCCCGGCGCGCCGCGCGTCGCGCGTCGACCCGAACGTCGCGCTCCGAGAGCTGTAGGCGGGCGGACGCCTCGGGCGCCCTCGGCGCCCGTCTCGCCCGCTTCAATTGAGGGTTGAGGATTGAGCGATTGAGGATCGGGATGGCACGGATGGCTGATTGCTGATGGTCGATCGGCAATTGTGGGATTGAGGGATCGCGGGATCTCTGGATTTCGAGATGGCGCGATCGAGCCATCGCACGATCGCAGCGATCAGCGATCCCGCGATCCCCCCATCCGCCAATTCCCATCAGCGATCCTCAATCAGCAATCCGTAAAATCCCGATCCTCAATCACTCAATCCTCAACCCTCAATTGCATGCCGGCTCCCGGTGTCATCGGCGCTGGATCGCGAACTTCTGCACCCGCCGCCCCGTGGACGCCTCGCCCACGTAAAGGTTGCCTTGCGAGTCCACGCTCATGCCGTGTGGGCGCAGCATCTGTCCCACTTGCCGGCCGCCGTGGCCGAATTCGCCGACGACCTCGAGCGTGGAACGCCGAAGGACCCACACTTTGTGATTCGTGCCGTCGGCCATGTAGAGCCACTGCTGTTGGGCATCCGGTGAGAGCACGATCACAAAGGCCGACCCAGACGAGAGCGTGGCAGGGGCGATCACTTTCTCGGCCAGGAACTTGCCCGACTGATCGAACACCTGGATGCGGTTGCCGCGACGGTCGGCCACATAGATCCGGCCGTCGTTTGAGCCCGTCAGACCGTGCACCGTCGAGAACTGTGTCGGCAGGGCGCCGCTCATCATGGATTTCGGGTCGAACTTCGCGGTGTCGTCGGGAGGCTTGCCGTAGGCGCCCCAGTGGCGGAGATACTTGCCCGTGGCGCCGTCCACCACAATCACGCGCCGGTTCCGGTACCCGTCGGCGATAAACGCCTCGTTGGTTTTCGGGTCCACCCAGATGCCGGCCGGACCGCCCATCAGGGTCGTGTCGGCGCTTCCGGCATTTTTGTCATGCTGGCCGATGGTGAGCAGGAGTTTGCCGTCGCGCGTGAACTTCATCACACGGTGGTGCTGATAACTGCCAATCCAGACATGGTCGTTGTGATCCACGAAGATGCCGTGCGGGTTGCGCGGCCAGTTTGACGTGTCGTCCATCGGACCCGTGCCCCAGCCCTGGACGATCTTCCCAGTCGCATCGAACTCCAGCACTGTGGGTGCCGCTTGGCAGCACGTGGCGATGGGCGGCGTCTGCGTCATGGACGTCTCTTCCTCGGTCAGCGTTTCGGGAAGGTGCGTCACCCAGACATGATTCTTCGCGTCCACGAACACGCCAGTGACGGCGCCAGGATCCAGTTGTTGGGCATCTCGAGCGGCCAGCTCGGATCCACCTTGAAGACCGGCGCCCCGGCCACCGGCTTGGCCTGGCCCGCAAGGGGAGGCCCCGTCAGGACGACGGCGAACGTGGCGGCACAGGCGACCAGCGCGAGCGAACGTGCAAGGGGGGTGGTTCAGCATGCGCACACGATACTCATTCACCCGCCCGGCCGCAATCGGTCAGCCGACCTTGCCAGGCCAGCCTGGAGGCGTATTATCTCGCCCATGACGCTCTTCAATCGCTTCCAGAGTCTTGACGCCCCATTCGCCTTCGTCGGCATGCTGGCGGTGGGGTATCTGTCGCTGTCGGGCCAGTACGTGATCATCGGCCGCGATACGCTCGCCACCTAGCCTCGTCGTGCGATCCCGGCGATCGGCCGGAATGGAATGGCAAGGCGTGGGAGTGCGAGCCCCGCGGCCTGGCGCCGCTCAAGCGGTCTGGCCCGGGCACCGTGTTTGAAGCCGGGTCAGAGGCCGAGCCGTCCACAGCCAAGTACGCCATGACGGTGGTCGATCATCCGTTCGAATCGCCGTTCCCCTACATCGACAAGACCATGCAGCTTGGCTACAACTCCAAAGACGGCCTCCGGAACAGCTCGACGGAGGCTGCGGTGTATCTGCAGTTCGAAAGCAAATACCAGCTCAACAATTCTCCCGACCCCGGCCAGAAGGTCTATGAGACGCACCTGACAGGCGTAGACACGAAGGGCGTGGAGCATCGCCACTACTCCAACGCATCCGCCTGGGATGGGTCGTTCGGCATCACCTCGATTGCCGCGACGACGCTGAATTTCATGAACTGGAATGACGTGCTGCTCGCACAACTGCTCGACAGGAGTTCGCCGCGAATGTGCCCCTGGTGAATGCGACCGACGCGAACGTGAAGTTCCAGGTGACCAACGCAGACCGGTCGGCCACGAATTTCCGGATCGCAGACTCGGGCAACTCCATGCGGCACGCGTTGACGATCGATGCGGGCACCAGGGACGCGCTGAACATCACCAACACGGATGGCAACTCAACCCACCTGACGATAAGGTCGGGCGCAAGCAACGCCAACTTCGCGCAGCTGGTGCAGGACGCGACAGCCACCGGCGACTTCGCCATCGTCACCGGCGTGCCGGCGGCCGCCATCAAGATGCTCACCGGCACGGCGGGTTCAAGGTGCAGACCCCGACGTTCGGCGCGGCGCTGGAAGTGACAGACGATGGCGTCACGCGGGCCGGGGCCTTGAGGTGACCGGGGCGGTCTATAGCGGATCCACCAGCGGGCCGTCGTGGACGTCGGGCGCCGGGAGTCCCGAGGGCGTGTTGGCCGCACCGGTTGGCAGCATGTATTCGCGCACGGACGGCGGTCCTGGTACCACGTTGTACGTCAAAGAGCAGGGCACGGGGAACACGGGCTGGGTGGCCAAGTAGAAACTTGTCAGCGCGTTACAGAATCGACGCTTGCCTCGGGTTGCCCGCGACATTAGAATGGCCGCCACCCTTTCCCGCAATCCGTAGGAGTCGGTCATGCGTAACAGGTTAGTTCTCAGCTTGGCGCTGGTGGCGGCAGCTCTGTTTACGAGCTCCAGCCTGCGGTCGGCCGCGTTTACAGGCACTATTGCCGGCACGGTGACGGAGGATAGCGGGTCAACGCCGCTGGTGGGGATCACTGTCACGGCGTACAACTCAAGCGGGAGCTGGATGGGCTCCGATACGACGATCGCCGGTGGTGTTGATGACATTCCCGGCCTGGCGCCGGGCACCTACTACGTCCGGACGTCCAACAGCGCCGGGTATGTGGACGAGGCGTGGGACGACCAGGAATGTGTGGCTTGCAACGTCCAGACGACCGGCGCGCCGGTCGTGGTTGTTGACAGCGCGACCACGACCATCGACTTTGAGCTGGCGCTGGGCGGCACCATCTCCCGGAACGGTGCTCGGCGCGGGAAACCCACTTGAGCAGAACGTCCCCGTGGGCACCAGCGTGTTTGTGACCATCGCCGATGCGGGGAACCAGTTCGTCGTCGGCGTCTCCACACCATTGCCGGCGGCCTGTTCACCACCCCGGCGCTGCCGGCGGGCACGTACTTCGCCAGAGTGTCGACCAACCTTGGCTATATCAATGAAATCTGGAACAACGTCCAGTGCCAGTTCAGCTGCCAGCTGACCAGCGCCGCCCCCATCGTCGTGACCGCGGGCGGCACCGCGTCGGGCATCAATTTTGACCTTGAGCAGGGCGCCCGGTTTTCGGGGTCCGTCGAGAACGGTGGGTCGACCGCACTGGCCGGTGTCCAAATCGACGTCCGGAATATCGCCAACCAGTCGGTGGCCTCAGCCACCACGGCCGCAGACGGCACCTTTACGACAAGCCCCGGCGTCCCGGCCGGCGACTACTTCCTGAAGACGTCGAACGCGCCGTCGTACATCAACGAAACCAACGACGGCCAGCCGTGTATCGGCTTCTGCGACCTTGAGGGCCGGACTCCGGTCACAGCGGCTGCAGGCTCCCTGACCACCGGCGTCGATTTTGTGCTCGACCCTGGCGGCAGCATCTCCGGCACCGTCCTCAACGCACTGTCAGCCCCGTTGCAGAACGTGACCGTCAACGTGGTGTCGATTACCGGTTCCACGATTACCTCTGGTTTCACGAATGCGGCAGGGCAGTTTACGTCGCGCGACGGGTTACTGCCCGGCACCTACTACCTGACAACCACCAACGGCCTTGGCTACATCAACCAGGTCTACCCGGCCATTCCGTGCCTGCCGAGCTGCACGGTGTCGTCGGGCACGCCCGTCAATATCGTGGGGACCGGCAGCGTGACCGGAATCAACTTCTCGATGGTGGCAGGTGGGCGTATCACCGGCCATGTCACCGGCGCCGGCGGCGTTGACCTGTCGGGCGTCACGGTATCTGTCATCAATGCGGCAGGCACCACGTTCTCAACCGGTTTCACGGACGCCAACGGCAACTACACCACCGGCACCGGGTTGCCGAACGGTTTCACTACCTCCGCACAGGCAACTCGCGGGGTCTGATCAACGAGGTGTACCCGGACGTCCTCTGCCAGGGCACGCTGTGTCCGTCACCGGTGGGCGTTGGCGTTCTGGTTGCGGTCACCGGAGGGGTGCTGCCGTTCGTCCCGGTCACCGTCGACATGGACCTCTCCGCAGGCGGCCGTATTTCCGGAACCGTTGCGGATGCGGGCTCATCGGCGGCAGTTGTCGGTGCTAACGTGCAGGTCTATTCGCTCACGGGGCAGTCACTCGGGTCGGCCACAACAGACGGCCTCGGTAACTACATCAGCAGCGCTGGCCTGACCACGGGGCAGTTCTACGTAAGAACCAGCAACGCACTTGGTTATATCGACGAACTCTATGACAACGTGGTGTGCGGCTTCTCGTGCCAGCTCAGCCTCGGCACCGATGTCGGCGTCACCACCGGCGCCGTGACGTCAGGCGTCGACTTCGGCCTCTCCTGGGCGGCACCATCACTGGCACGGTCACGACCGGCGGCGGGGCCACGCCGCTCGGCAACCTGAACGTGCAGATTGTGAACGCGGCGACCAATGCGATCACGGGTGATACGACCGACGCCTCGGGCAACTTCAGCGTGAAAGGCCTGCCCGACGGGCATACTACGCTCGCACAAGTAATGTGCAGGGCTACATCAATGAGGTCTACAACAACCTCCAATGTCCGCTCAACTGCACCAATATTTTGGCGCACCGCTCGTGATCGCGGGTGCCAACACCGTGGCGGGCGTGACCTTCGACCTTGAGGTCGGTGCGCGTATCGCTGGCGTGATTACTGATGACGTAAGCGGGCTGCCGATTCCCGGCGTGTCAGTCTCGATCGTTGAACTCTCGGGCTTGACGGTCGCGAACGGGACCACCAACTCGTTGGGCGAGTACATCAGCGGCGTCGGCCTGCCGACAGGCAGCTACTACGTCCGGACGAACAACAGCCTTGGCTATATCAACGAGCTGCATAACAACATCAGCTGCGCCACCGGGTGTTCCCTGGCAACAGGCGCGACGGTGCTCGCAACCGCTGGGAATGCACGACAGGCGTCAACTTCGGCCTGTCGGCGGGTGGCAGAGCATCGGGCCAGGTGATCGATGCCGGCACGGGTAACCCGCTTCAGGGCATCTTCGTGCAGATCTACGACGCCTCCGGCCGATCGGTCGGTGGCTCAAGCACTGATGCCTCGGGCAACTTTGTGACCGGCTCCGGCCTCTCCACCGGCACCTACTACGCGCGCACGACCAACAGTCAGGGGTACCTCGACGAGCTCTTCAACAACAAACCGTGCGTGGGTAGTTGTTCCGTGCTCGCGGGGGATGGCTTCGTGGTCACCGTGGGCGCGACCACGCCGAACATCAACTTCAGCCTGACGCAAGGTGGACGGATTTCAGGCACGATCACCGACGCCACGACGAGCGCGCCCCTCACCAGCGTCAGCGTCAGTGTGTATGACAGCACCGGCAGGTTCGTGGCGAGCGGTGGCACGAACTCGTTCGGCGTCTACACCACCAGCCAGGCCTGGCGACAGGCACCTACTACCTCCGCACGAACAACGGATTGGGTTATATCAACGAGCTGTTCGGCGGCACCGCGTGCGTGGGCAACTGCGTGGTCACGGCCGGCACGGCGATCTCGGTGACCAGCCCTGCGACCACAAGCGGTGTGAACTTCCAATTGTCGGCCGGTGGCCGCATCAGCGGCACCGTCACCGAGTTCGGCGGTGGAGTGCTCTCCGGTGTCTCAGTGACCATCTACAACTCCGCCGGTGTGGCAGTCAGCGGCAGCAGCACCAATGCGCTCGGCATTTACCGGACCACCGCTGGCCTGCCTGACGGGACGTATACCGCACGCACGTTTAATGGCCAGGGGCTCATCAACCAGCTCTACAGTGGCACGACCTGCCTTGGCCAGTGCGATGTGACACTGGGCGCCGGAATCACCATCGCCGGCCTTGCGGAAGTGTCGGGGGTCGACTTCGCTCTGACGCGGGGCGCCCGGGTTTCAGGCACCATCACGAACGGGGGCAATCCCGTTCCTGGGGCGTTGGGCTCGGTCTACAACAGCGCCAACGTGCGGGTGGCCACTGGCCAGGCCGACGGCAGCGGCAATTTCGTCACCAGTGAGGGACTGCCGCCTGACACCTACTTCGCGAGGTCCGACAACAGCGTGGGCCTGGTCAATCAGGTGTACTCCGGTATCGACTGCTTCGTGGTGTGCGACCCGACCACCGGTACAGGGATCGCTCTCTCCGGAACCGGCATCACGGGCGGCATCAACTTCGCGCTGACACCAGACGCCGACGGCGACGCAGACGGTATCGTCAACACCATCGACCCGCTGCCCGCCGCGTTCTCGAACGACTTCAACGACCTGCTCCAGGGCGGCACCAGCGACGGAACGATCTCGAACCGCGACACGTGGACCATCAAGGTGGGCGACGTTAGCCCGAGCGGTATCCAGATTGACCTGTCCGGGGTGGGCGGCGCCGCAGCCACCTTCGACGTCTGCGCCCTCAACGGGACACAGCGCATCCTGCTGGATGTTGCCGGTGAAAGCGCCGTCTACGCGTGCGACGCGACGACGGGCAGCACGTCGGTGCGCGCGCTCAATGCGCTTCCGATTGTCGAACTGCGCGACCCGGCTACCGGGCCGGGCATCATCATCCAACTGGGCACCGGACAGGGCGCAACGACGGGCAGCCCCGTGACGGCGCTCTCCAGCAACACGGACGCCATCACCGTCATCATCGTTGATGGCACCGGCTCGCCGATCGGGTCGTTCGAGCTCGACGCCGGCGAATCCGCGCTTGTGGTGGTCAATCCCGACGGCAGTGCTGATGCCGAAGTGATCGAGGGCGTCGTCGAAATCACCGTGCGTGGTGAATCGGTGGTCCTTGAACCTGGTGAGACGTACGACTTCCCGCCGCCGGTGGGACCGGGCTACACGTTCACCGGCTTCTTCTCGCCGCTGTCGAATCCGCCGGCCGTCAATATCGAGAACGCGGGCCACGTCATCCCTGTGCTCTTCAGCCTCGGCGGTCCGCAGGGGCTGGACGTGCTGGCGCCTGGATTCCCGAAGGCGCAGCCGATGTCGTGCACGGATTGGACACCGCTCGGGCCGGCCGTGTCGACGAATGCGTTCCTGGGTGTGGGCCTGACCTATCTGGCGGGACCCGACCGCTACGCGTACCTCTGGAAGACAGACTCGGCGTGGACGGGCACCTGCCGGCAGCTGCAGGTCATGCTCGACGACGGCTCGACGCACGTGGCGAACATCAAGTTCAAGGGCTTCACCTTCACGGGCTTCTTCTCGCCGGTGAAGAATCCGCCATTCCTGAACAACGAGAACGCAGGGTCCTTCGTCCAACTGCACTTCTCGCTGGGCGGCTTCGAGGGCTTTGATGTCTTCGCGGGTGGGTCACCGACGTCTCAGCAGATCAACTGCTCGACCAAGGCGCCCATCGGTGTACCTCAGGCCATCGGGTCACCAAGCGGCCTGCTGTACAACCCGTTCAACGGGCGCTACACCTACGTCTGGAAGACCCAAAATTCCTGGAAGAACACCTGTCGTGAATTCCAGGCTACGTTCGACGACGGCACCACCAAGACCGCTTGGTTCAAGTTCAAGTAGTCCGGAAGTGAGTCAACGACCCCGGTCGGGGCGGCACGCGCCGCCCCTTCCGGGGTCTTCGTTTGTACGGCCTACTCGCCCTGGCCCTTGAACTGATCCCGCTCGTCCGCAAACAACAGGTTAAAACTGGTGAGCGAGCCGTAGCAGCCGGTGATGTACGCCTGCAGCTTCACCTTCCCATCGTCGGGCAGGTCCGACGCATTGATGTGTTGTTCGAGCGTCCTGAGACGATTGCGAAGCATCACGACCTTGTGAAAGAACGTTTCGATCGGCCAGGTCTTTTCCTGAAGGGAGGCATCGGCCGGCCGAAGCACCATGGTGCCGCCGCGCCACTTGGCCGCCGGCGTGACGGTGGTGGCCCCGTTCTCCTCGCGAATCACACGACGAAGCAGCAGCTCCAGATCTTCGGGATGGTCGACGGGTGTCATCGGGAGGGTCCTTTCACGTTCACTGACGATGGGAAATGGGGCCGCGGCCGCGGCCGCGGTCGCGGTCCGTGGCGCGCCTGAGTGAGAGGGCGCTCGCGACGCCATCGCGCCGGTGTCGGCATCCACTCGCGGACCACCGCGGAAGTTGTGTTCGCTGTCGCAATAACCGCAGCGCACGCGCAACGGCACACACTGCCCGTCGGTGGCGACGATGGTGTGCATGCGGTCGGTCTTGCAGGCGCGGCAGAAGTCTTCGATGTCCTGACCAGCTCTGGGCACAATGATCAGATTGTAGAGGTATATTCACGTCCGATGACACGCCGTGCCTCGCTCCTGGCCGCAGCCCTGTATGTGGTGCTCGCCGTAGGGATGACGTGGCCGCTGGTCACCGTCATCGATCGCGAGATCGCCTGGGACATGGGGGATCCGGTGCTCAATGCCCGGATCATTCAGTGGACCGGCGGCCAGGTGCTGGCGTTTCTGAGCGGTGATCTCGGTGCACTCGGCCGCTATTGGCACGGCAACATCTTCTACCCGGAACCACTAACGATCGCCTACTCCGAGCACCTGACGCCGCAGATGCTGCAGGCGCTGCCCATCCTCGCAGCCACCGACAACGTGATTCTTGGGTAACCTGGTGTTCCTGGCCACGTTTGTCCTGTCAGGGCTCGGCATGTTTCTGTTGGTGCGCGATCTCACCGGCCGGCCTGTCGCCGCGCTCATCGCAGGAATCGCGTTTGCATTCGCGCCATCCGAATCTCACAGCTTTCCCACGTGCAGGTGTTGTCGGCCCAGTGGATGCCGTTTGTGCTCTACGGATTCCGCCGGTTTCTTGAGACAGGCCGACGGCGGTCGCTGGTTGGAGGATCAGCGGCCCTCGTCGCGCAGAACCTGTCGTGCGGCTACTACTTGTTGTTTTTCTCCCCGTTCGCGGCGGCGTATGTGGTGTACGAACTTGCGGCCAGACGGCGTCTTCGAGACTGGGCGACCTGGCGCGCGTTTTCAATCGCCGCAGTTGTTGTCGGAGCCATGACGCTTCCGTTCCTGCTGCCGTACCTCAGCGTCAGGGACAGCGGCGTCGGCGTCAGGTCGCTCGGCGAGATCTCGATGTTTTCCGCCGACGTGCACGCGTTCGCGACGGCGCCCGGCTGGTCGTGGCTCTGGGGTGAACGATTGGACACTTTTCTGCGGCCCGAAGGGGAGGCGTTCCCCGGATTGTCAGTGCTCGGCCTGGCTGCCGTCGGCATACTGGCGGGACTCGCCGGCCGGTGGCCGTCGATCCGCCAGGCTCTCGTGAGAGGCATCCGCCGGTCGACAGGTGGCAATCGGCGCGCTCCTGGTGTTGACGGCCGTCCATATCTTCGCCACGGTCATCGTCCTGACGACCGCGGGATTCCCGGTGCTGATCCAAGGCGTCTGGGCTGGAGTCTCGGGAAGCGGGCGGCGTGTTGCTACGCACGGTCCTGTTGGCGGCGGCGCTTGTGACCGTGGTCATGCATCCGTTCCGGCGGCGCGAAGGCATCGAGGCTTCTCCCTGGTTGTTTTACGCAGTGGCGGCTGTTGCAGCCGCGGTGCTGGCCCCTGGGACCCAACATCGCTGTCGCAGGATTGGTGGTCTCACCGGGACCGTACGCCTTGCTCATGCAATACGTCCCGGGCTTCGACGGCTTGCGGGTGCCGGCACGCTACGTGATGCTCGTTGCGTTGTTTCTGGCGGTATTGGCCGGCCTGGGCGCATCGGCGCTCATCGCCCGCGCGCGGAGGTTCGGCACCGCGTGTGTCATCGCCGCCGGTGTGTTCATGATGGTGGAGGGATGGGCCGGACCCTTCCAGACGGATGTTCCCATCGACGCGTACGACATGAACCTGACACCCCGGCCTCTGCCGGTTGGGCGGCGTATCCCGCCTGTCTATCGCATCATTCGCGATTCGTCCGAGCCCGTGGTACTGATCGAGTTTCCGTTCGGAGTCCCTGCGTGGGACCTGTTTGCCGCGTTTAATGCCGGGTATCACCGGAAGCCTCTGGTCAACGGGTATTCCGGATTTTTCCCGGAGAGCCAGCATCGGCTCATCGGTGCGTTGAATGCGAGGACCAGGGATCCCAACCCGGCGTGGCGTGCGCTGGTGGACACTGGTGTGACACACATTTTGGTGCACGAGGGGGCGTTCCCGGTTGAGCGGGGCGCCGGAGTGTCCGACTGGCTGAGGACATCCGGCGCGCGTGAACTCGTCACCGACGGCACCGATCGGCTCTTCGCCGTGCGATAGAGGCGCGTCCCGGGCTGAAGCCCGGGACCTCCGCCAGCTCGTGACCGGTGATCAGGGAGGGCATGCGGCTGCCTCAGCCCGTGCCGTGCGCTAACTCGTCATCGCGTAGACGACGACGTTGACGGCGAAGCGAGTGTTGTCGTCGGTCCTGAAGCGTTTGTTGCGCCAGTCGTAGTCCCACTCGCAGCCGTAGTCTTTGTTTGAGTACAACACCGCCACGCGGCCTTTGCGGTCCACGGCGCGCAGGTAGTCGTGTACGAGGTCGTCGCCCCAGCCGTTGAGTTCGTGGGAGGTCTGCGGGGACCGTCCGGAAAGTCGAAGAACGACGAATAGAGGGCGTGGCGGTTGGGGAGCTTTGGCATCGCCGCAGCCTTCGGGTCGTCGGCAAACACCCGGCGCATTTCTTCTTCGAAGGTCCTGGCGCACAGGCCGTCGATGTCGTGGTTGCAGTCGTCGGAAAACAACAGGCCGCCGGTGTCGGCGAAGTGCCGCAGGCCCGTGCGTTCGCGTTCGTTGAGCCGCACCAGTTTGTGACCCGTCATGAAGAGGAAAGGGAAGGCGAGCAACTCTTCCGGAGTCGAGCGTGATGACCACTTCATCGGGGTAGACCGGGATGGTGGTGTATTCCACCACCGAGTTCAGCACGTTGGCCGCCACCTTCGGGTTGTAGTCCCAGTCGCCGGAGTCGTAGCGCACGCGCGCGAAGACGAACTCCGAACCGCGCGGTCCGGCATTTCGCGGCTTGGCCGGAGGCAACTGAATCACGACCCGATCTTACTTCCTCAATTCCCATCCCCAAATCAGCCATCAGCAATCAGCCATCCCGACCCTCAATCCTCAATCCTCAAGCCTCCATTTCAGCGGGCCCCCGTCTACCTTTGTCCGGGCCTCGCGTATTAGCTGGCAGGAGATTCCTGATGCGACTGATGCGATCGACGAGACTGGCCGTGAGTGTGGGCGTGGTGATGCTGGCAGTGGGTGGCGGGTGGGTGACGACCGCGACGGTTGGGGCCCAGGCGCGCACGGCGGCGGCACAGGCCTCCCAGGAGACGCAGGGCGCCGATGATATCCGGCGCGAATTCAGGGCGATACTCGAGCAGTTTCCACCGGCCCTCGGCGTGGTGCTCAAATCCGACCCCACACTGTTGACCAACCCCGCCTATCTCACGCCGCACCCGGCGCTGGCGAAATACCTGTCGGATCATCCGGAGATTGCGCGCAACCCCACGTATTTCCTTGAACACGTCGAACTGGTCCAGTGGATGGACTCCCGGTATGGCGGTCGACGGGCTGCGACGCCGATGACGATCGACGAACAGATGAGGCTTGAAGCCATCAGCACCTGGCGCGAGACGATGAGTAGCTTCCTGTTCCTTCTCGGATTCGTCGCCGCTGCCTCGGCACTTGTCTGGATCTTCCGCTACATCGTTGAACACCGGCGGTGGCTGCGCGCCACCCGCATTCAATCTGAGGCGCACAACAAATTGCTGGAGCGCTTCTCGTCGAGTGCGGAACTGGCCGCCTATATGGAGTCGCCCGCCGGGGGCAGTTCCTGGCGTCGTCGCCGCTCTCGGTCGAATCAGCCACCCGCCGCGCGCCCGGTGCGCCGTTCAGTCGAATCCTGTGGTCGGCACAGGCGGGTGTCGTGCTGATCGCCGCGGGGGTTGGGTTCATGCTCATCCAGTGGCGGATGGTGGATCGGGCGGATGAAGTGGCGCAGATGCTGGGCGCCTGGGGCACGTTCTCCATCGCGGTCGGTGTAGGATTTGTGATCTCCGCCGCGATGTCTTACGTCATCTCTTCCAGAATGGGACTGCTGGGCGAACCAAAAGCATGAGCATCCGCCAGACCACCTTCGACGCGGCATCGACGGTTGATATCACCGCCGACGTGACGTTCCAGATGGACGAGGAGGCGTTTGGCGGGTTCTACAACCGGACCTCGCGCCTGCTGTGGGCTTACCTCGCGCGGATGACCGGAGACCGTCAACTGGCCGACGACCTGCTGCAGGAGTGTTACTACCGGTTCCTGCGCGCAGACGCGCGGCTCGAGACCGAATCACATCGTCGCCACTACCTCTTCCGCATCGCGACCAATCTGGTGCGCGATGGTGTGCGTCGCCGGCGCACGCAGCCGTCCCCGGTGTCACAGGAAGTCACGCCAGAGGCCATGGGCGACCCACAACACGTGGAAGAGCTGAACCGGCGCCTGGATGTGACGCGCGCCATGGACCGCCTCAAGCCCCGGGATCGCGCGATGTTGTGGCTGGCCTACGCGCAGGGCGCCTCGCACGATGAGATTGCCCGCATGGTGGGTGTGCGGCCGTCGAGCATGAAGGCGCTGTTGAGCCGCGCCCGTCGCAAACTCGCGAGTGCATTGGGTGCCGCGCCAGCCGGGGGAGGCAGCGCGTCATGATCGGCCCCACCTGCACGCATGAGCGCGACGTCCTTGATCTGGTGGCCGTGGGCCAATGGCCGCAGCGGGCCTCAACCACGCTTCGCGCCCACGTGACGTCGTGTTCCTCGTGCGCCGAGGTGGCAGCCATTGCCGCCGCCGTGCGGGAGTGGGACGACAGCGAAGCGATGCCGCACGTGCCGGACGCCGCGGTCGTGTGGCGCCGGGCGCAGATGCGGGCGCACGAGGCCGCGGCGCGCACAGCGTCGCGACCGATCTGGGCCGCGCAGGTGGCCGCGGTTGCGGGCTTTGTCGCAGCGCTTGTGTGGATAGGACCCAGTGCCGGCTGGTATGGATCGGCCTGGCAATCGCTCACCGGGGCCGTGCCGCAGATGGCGAGCATGCCCACGGTGTCGCTCTGGCCCGATGGACTCAGCCTGAGCAGTCTGATGTCGGGCTGGGGGCGCGTGGCGTTATTGACGCTCGGCGGCGTCGCCCTGCTCGCGTCACTCGTGGCCGGCGCCGTCAGAATGTCCGAGCGCGCCGAAATTTCAGACCGGTAGCGTTCCGTACGTAGCGCGGCCTGGGTCTCAAGGCCGCGGACACCGGCGCGCTTGAAGCCCAGCGCGCCCTACGAAATACCGGATGAACGAAACCGCCTTAGCACCGGTCGCGCATCGAGATTGAATTGAGCGTGATGCTGATGGCGTTGCCGGCATCATCCACGGCTGTCAGGATCACGCGGCCCGTGGAGTCTTCCACGTTGACGCCACCCGGGTAGCCCGACTCCACCGTCACCGTCCGGCTTGCGCCAGGGCCCACGATGTTTGAACCCGCGAGTGCCGACACGTCGGCCGCCGAAAGCGCGCGATGGTAGCGCTGCACGCCGTTGATGTCCGTCATCGTGATCTCGAGCAGCGTGATCCGGAACCCGATGTTGTTGCTCGATTCGCGGATCACCACAGCCATCTGCGCGCGATTCGGTGAACAGAGTCTGGCGAACGTCGGCGTGACCTCAGCCGTGGCGCGCATCGCCACGGTGGCGGCAAGCGAGCCGACCTGGCCCAGGTGCGTGGCCGTGATGGTGGTGGCCCCGTTGGTCAACGCGGTGACCAGGCCCGTGCCCGAGACTGTGGCAACCGTGGAAGCACTGGATGCCCAGGTGGCCGTGCCCGTGACGTCGGTGGAGGTCCCGTCGGTCAGCCGTGCGGAGGCCGCAAGCTGCGACGTCTGGTTGCGGTTGGCAAACGACACGGATGTGGCGCCGGCTGCCGCGGTGACCGTGACGGTTTGAACGGTGGGCGAGGGGGTGCCTTTGCTGGCCTCGCAGGAAGCCGCGATCAGTCCCAGCGCAAGAATGGTGAGCAGTTTTCGCGTCATGCGGAACATCGTATACTGGAGGTGCTTTTCCCTCCACCCCGGATTTCCCGGGGCACCCCCTCTCGGGATCCAAGAACATTCAGGGAAGTCAGGATACTCTTCGTGCCTTTTAGTGCTCTCAAACTTCACCCCAGCTTGCTCAAAAGCGTGAAAGAGATGGGCTTTGCCCGTCCCACGCCCATCCAGCTGGATGCCATTCCTCCCGCGCTCGAAGGGCGCGATGTGCTGGCCTGCGCCATGACCGGCAGCGGCAAGACGGCGGCGTTCCTGCTGCCGTTGATTCACCGTCTGATCGACACGCCCCGCGGCAACACGCGTGCGCTGGTGCTGACGCCCACGCGTGAACTCGCCGCGCAGATTCTTGAGGACCTCAAGGATCTGGCCGTGCACACGCCTATCACCGGGGCCGTGGTCATCGGTGGTGTGGGCATGGGCCCGCAGGAACATGCCTTCCGCAGCGGGGCAGACGTCATCATCGCCACACCCGGCCGGCTCATGGATCACATGCGCCAGTCTTACGCCAAACTCCAGCACCTGGAATACCTCGTGCTCGACGAGGCGGATCGCATGCTCGACATGGGGTTCCTGCCGGAGATTCGGAAGATCCTCAGGCAGCTTCCGTCCAAGCGCCAGACACTGTTCTTCAGCGCCACCATGCCGCAGCCGATCATTCAGCTCACGCATGAAATGCTGAAGGACCCGGCGCGTCTGCAGATCGAGCGCAAGGCCGCCCCAGCCGTGGGCATTACGCAGGCCGTGTATCCGGTGTCGCAGGAACTCAAGTCGCAGTTGCTGCTCACACTCCTCCAGCGCGGGGAGATGGACGATGCGCTGGTGTTTACGCGGACGAAGCACCGGGCGAACCGCCTGGCTGACTTCCTCATTCGCAACAAGATCAACGCGGATCGCATTCACGGCAACAGGTCGCAGCCCCAGCGCATGGCGGCGCTGGCGGCGTTCAAGAACGGAAGCGTGCGTGTGCTCGTGGCCACCGACATCGCTGCGCGCGGTATCGATGTGCAGGAACTGGGCCACGTCGTGAACTTCGACGTGCCGCTGGTGCCTGAGGATTACATCCACCGCGTCGGCCGCACCGCGCGGGCCGAAGCCACGGGTGATGCGTTCACGTTTGTGGCTCCGCAGGAGGAGTCGGACTTGCGCAGCATCGAAGCGGCCATCCACAAGCGCTTGCCGCGAGTGACGGTGCCCGACTTTGACTACAACGCGAAGCCGCCGGCGGCGCTTGAGATTCCGCTGGCCGAGCGCATCAAGGCCATTCGCGAGCGCAAGGCGGGCGAGCGCGCACGCGCGGCCGACAAGCAGCGGCGTCGCGGCGGCAGTGGTGGCGGCGCACCTGCG
Source organism: Acidobacteriota bacterium (assembly GCA_016716905.1). Classification (NCBI taxonomy): domain Bacteria; kingdom Pseudomonadati; phylum Acidobacteriota; species Acidobacteriota bacterium. The sequence goes on from JADJUS010000004.1 coordinate 1,163,094, forward strand.
CCGCGGTCGGGCGGTCCCTCCGGATCGCGTCCGGGTGGCGGATCGTTTTCGCCCCGGCGTCCCGGCGGCGGTTCCTCACGCGGCCCGGCTCGGCGCAGGCCCTAACGAGTCCAGGGTCCAGAGTCCAGGGTCCAGAGTCCAGAGTCCAGAGTCCAGGGTCCAGAGTCCAGGGTCCGTACGGAGGCCGGGTCTTCAGACCCGGCTACATTGTTCAGGTGGTGGTTTTCAGCCTCCCGCCCAGAATGGTCATCGGCACGAGCGGCGCCGTGAAGACCACGTGATACCACAGCGGCACGTACGGCCAGGACATGCGGCGTCAGCGCGAGTGTGCCGAAGTGCTAATCGGGATTTGCCAGGGTGGCGAAGATCTTTCCGCCGACACGGAAATCCGGGTGACCCATGTGCGCCTTCTCCTCGGCACCCGGCAGCGCGACGGCCGCACGACGAAACTCGTTCGGAGTCATGACGGGCGAGTGAGCGGCGGCAACGCCGCCCTTCAGACCGGTGTCACCGAGCGCCGCCGCTTGGTGTAGTGGTAGGCGCTGAGGAAAACCGGAAACAACACGATTTGCGACATTCGATCGGCGGCTGATTCCGCGAGACCGAACATGCCGCCGACGAGTACGACCACGACGCTGAGGCTGACCGCTGGAATCAACGCAATCCCGACGATTTTCCAGTCAATGTTTTTCTTGAAGGTCATAGCGGCTCTCCCGTGATCTGACAGCTTAGCAAACACTCTCCCGGTGGTGGTCAACGTCAGGCATCAGCCGCGGCGGCACCAAATGCTTGCATTTGCCTGAAGTTCCTCGGGAGAGCGTCCTCCCCGAACATTTCTTGCCAGAAGTTGGCGTTCTGTGACGAATTTCAGTCGCCAAGGTGAAACCGTCGTGAAGGGAGCGCTGGCCCTTGTGGCCGACCAGGGCTTCGTGCGTGAGTGATCAGCGGAGGTGCGTGGACGATCTCAGGCGACCGCAGCCGGCATGACCAGTCGTTCACGATACTCGCGGCGAAGGAACCAGAGGTTCATCGCCAGCTGCAGCCCGATCGTGCTGACCGCGAGCCACCAGATCCACGTCAAGCTGAAGCCAGGCCAGCGCGAGAGCGTGACGATCAGCGCCACCTGAAGAATCGTGCGGGTGGCGGCAGAGATAAGAGGCGGCACACTGTTGCCCAGCCCCTGGAAGAGGCTCGACGTCACGAACGTGATGCCTGATGGCACGAAGCTGAACGACACGATGCGCAGGTATGTGACGCCCGCCGCCAGCACGAGCGGGTCTGTGGAAAACGGCCGGATGAACGACTCCGGAAAGAAGTGCGCGACCGAGGCGAAGATGAGCATGGCGCCGCCGGCCATGCCCGCCGCGTCGCGGAACGTGGCCTTCACGCGATCGAACTTGCCGGCGCCGAAGTTCTGTCCTGCCACCGGACCCACGGCAAACCCCAGCGCCACCACCGGCAGGAAGCCCGACTGGAGCACGCGCATGCCGATGCCGAATCCGGCTTGCGCCGCCGCGCCAAACGGCCGGGCCACCGAATACACCACCACCATGTAGGCGGCCAGGAACGCGAACTCCGCACCGGCAGGAATGCCGATCCTGAGGATCGCCCGCCACCGCGGCAGGTCGAGCTTCCATCGCACCGTGGCAAATCGCAGGTACGCGTCCTGCGGCAGGAAATACCACGCCATGCCGACCGTGCCGGCGGCCACAGACACCAGTGTGCCCAGCGCCGCACCCGCGATCCCCATCGGTTCACCAATACCCCAGCCGAACATGAAGATCGGACTCAGGATCATGTTGAGCGCCACCGAACCGGCGTGCACCCACATGCCGGGACCGAAGCGCCCGGTGCCGCGCAGCGCCGCGCCCATCGAGACCAGTGGGAACTGCAAGGCCATCGCGGGCAGGAAGAAGCGCAGGAACTCATGCGCCATCGCCGCGGTGGCCGCGTCGGCCGCGAGCAAGGTGACGTAGCTGTCAAGAGCGACGAGCGAGACCAAAAAAAACGCAGTGCCGATGAAGACGGCCATTAACTGCGACTGTCCGAACACATGCGTGGCTTCGACCGCATCCTTGCGGCCCGCCGCCTGCGCGATGAGTGACGTGGTGCCGACCCCAAGCGCCTGCGTGGCAGCCAGCACGATGAACGCCACGTTGCCTCCGATGCCGGCGGCCGTGACGGCGGTGGTGCCAAGGTGTCCCACCCAGTAGAGGTCCACCAACACGTACAGCGTCTGCAGGACCATGCCCACCAGCATCATCGCGGTGGTATTCAGCAGGTGCCGCGACACCGACCCCGTAGTCAGGTCTTTCATAAATGCACTTTCAAATCGGACTCTGGACCCTGGACCCTGGACCCTGGACTGTTACCGGGGTTCCAAATGCTTGCCCGTCACCAAGTGGTCCACCACGTATTCGCGCACCGCGTCTTCCACGCTCGTGGCCGCAGCCGTGTAACCCGCAGCGCGCAGCTTGGTCATGTCCGCGCACGTGTCGTACTGGTACGCCTTCGCGATGGCCTCCGGCATGTCGAAGTACTCGATGACTGGCGGCAGGTTGAGCGCCGCGAAGATGGCGCCCATCAACCGGTTCCAATCCGTGGACACGCCGCTGCCGACGTTGAAAATGCCGTGGTGTTCCGGATGGTCGAGCAGCCACAACGTCATGGCCACCGCGTCTTTCACGTAAAGGAAATCGCGTCGCTGGCCGCCGTCCGGGAACTCGGGCCTGTCGCTCTTGAAGAGCTTGACGCGCCCGGTGTCGCGAATCTGTTCATACCCCTTGCACACCATCGAGCGCATGTCGCCCTTGTGCCATTCGTTCGGGCCGTAGACGTTGAAGTACTTCAGCGATGCGATTGTGTTGAGCGCTCCGTTGTCGCGGGCCCACAAGTCGAACTCATGTTTGGACCGCGCATACAGATTCAGCGGCTTCAGCGCATCGAGCCCCGCGTGGTCGTCTGAGTACCCCTGTGCACCGTCACCGTACGTGGCCGCGCTGCTGGCCTGGATGAACCGCGCACCTCCCTCGAGCGCGGCCTGGCACAGCGTCTTGGAATACTCGAGGTTGTTCTCGCGAAGGTAGTCCCAGTTGGTTTCTGTCGTGCTGCTGCAGGCGCCCAGGTGAATCACCGCCGCCAGCCGGCCCTTGTAAGACCCTCGGGCCATGGCGCCCAGAAATTCGTCGTGGCACAGATACGCGGCATATCGCAGGGGCTTCAGGTTTTCGTACCGGTGGGCCGAAAGGTCGGTGTCGACACAGAGGATGCCGCGTTGCTCTCGCTGGTTCAGGCCCCAGATCACCGCACTGCCCAGAAAACCCGCCGCCCCAGTGACTGCAATCATGGCGTTGATTATAGGCGCGGGTGGCATGCTGAATCGGGCCGAATGGTGTCCAAGTGTGCGGCATACTGGCGGCCACTATTCGCGGTTGCTTGAGGTCCATCGTCTCGGGCGGGAGGTAGGCATGGTCAAGTCTGTGATCGTTGGTGCCGTGTTCATGTGCGCCGTTGTCGCGCCCATCAGCGGGGCCACGCAGGTTGTCACCATGCTGGACCTCGGCCAGCAGTCGCCCACCCCCCCAGAGGAACCGCCCTCGTCTTGGGGCAAGTGGTTGACGCCCACAGCGGCAGCCCGGCACCTGGGGCCTTCGTCCGCTTCGTCGTCCGGCGGCGGCCAGGACCAGGCGTCGCCCAGGAGCCCGCGAACATCAGGAGCGTCCTGACAAACGCCGAAGGCCGGTTCATGTTTCACGGCGTGCCAGCCGGGTATATCGGCCTGTCCGCGAACGCTTCAAGGTACATCTCCGCCAGTCCCGGGCAACGTCGTCCGATGGGGCCGTCACAACCGCTCCTGCTCGCCGACGGCGAAAGTCTCGCCTCTGTCACGATCAGGATGTGGAAGCACGCCGCAATTGAAGGGCGCGTGGTGGATGAGCACAATGAACCGCTCGTGCGTCGCAGCGTTCGAGCATTGCGCCGCGAATGGTCCGGTGGACAGGTACGCCTGACGCTCGGTCCGCAGGTCTCCACCGACGACCGCGGCACCTTCCGTCTCTGGTCGCTGGTGCCGGGCGACTACTTCGTGGTTGTCCCTTCGGCGCAGATCACGATGCCGGTATCTGTCGCCGCTGAATATCAGAAGCTGACTCGATGGACCCAAAGCTGCAAACCTGCAGACAGATCTGGTCCGCCGCCTAACGTTTTCAGGTGCACCATCGGCCGGCATCGGCGGTCAGCGCATTGGGGAGCATGTCCTTCAGGCCGGACGCGCGATTGCTGGACTTTCGAGGCCTGTTGGCGGCGGTCAGCGCGTGCTCGTGTATCCGACTGCGTTCGAGCCCCAACTCGATCAGGAGCCCATCAACCTGAATTCAGGTGACGAACGGCAGGGCATCGAGGCCATCGGTCCGCCTCGTTCCAGCGTCCCAGGTGTCGGGTGTCGCGACCGGCCCCGACGGGGCCCGTCGCATACCTGGGTCTGCGGCTGGTCCAAAGCCGCCTGGGCAACGGTCGACGCAGTGCTGGGACTCGAAGCGGCGATGACCGCGACCGACGCCGCAGGGCGCTTCACCTTTCTCGGCATTCCGGGAGGCTACACACTCCCCGGGCTGTATGTGCCCCGTGCCGACCTGGGTGGCGCCACCACCATCATCACCAGCGGCAGCGGGACGACGGCGCTCGTTCGCACCGGCTCAGGGGCGCCCGGCCGAACGATGCCACCCTCTTCGTCGAGGCCGAGATGGACTGGCGGTAGGGGACGACGATCTGGCGGCCTGATGTGCGGGTCATCGTGGGTGCCGGCATCTCAGGTTCAGTGGAGTTCGAAGGCGCCACGACGCCGCCCACCGCCCAACAAATTGCGAGGATGTCGATCAACTTCCGTTCCGTCGGAGGCACCGGCGATATCCTCGCCCGCCCGCGTTGAACGCGGGCAGGCAGATTCGGACACCCGGCCATCCCGCCGGCCGCTATTTCCTGACCGCGTCCTCGCAGGTGCCGGGCTGGACGATGGCGTCGGCGATGGAAGGTGCGCGCGACATCAGCCAGACCGGGGTCGAGCTTGAGGACGCCGATGTCACCAGCTGTGGTGGTGACATTCTCCGACAAGCGCACTGAAGTGCGGGCACGGTCCGCACCACCGAGGGTCGATGGGAGACAACGACGCGATCGTTGTCGTTGTTCCGTCTGACCTGCGTGGCTGGGTGACTGGAGGGATGAACTCGCGGCTGAGTGCGACTGTTCGTACCTCGCCGACCGGCAGCTACACCGTCGCTGGTCTACCGTCTGGTGACTATCGGATCGTTGCGCTCAGTGAAGACGTGGCCATTGAAGCGCGCGACCCTGCGTTCATGAAGCAATTGGCGCAACTGGGCGACGATCTCGTTGCGACAGGGGGACAGCGGACACAGGACCTGCGCACCGAGACGCGGCCTCTGGCGCGCCATTGGCGGCATCGCGTTCGCAGGATCAGACCGCCGCAGATTTCGGCCCAGCGGCGACGAGCGTGCTGGCGGCCCGCTTGTTCCGACTTCCCCTCGCCCCACCCAACCGCCACGCCCGAGGCGTCACGCACAGCCCGCCTACGACCGGCACAGGCGCGATCTGCGGAGTTGTTGTCCACCGAGGAAGCCATCCGGAAACCACTTCGTCGGGCCACGGTGCAGTTGAGCGGCGTGGGCCTCATCCCTTCGCGTGTGGCCACGACGGATGACGAGGGACGGTTTGTGTTTCGCGATTTGCCCGAAGGGCGCTTTAGTCTTTCAGCCAGCAAGCCACCATTTGTGGATGCCGCTTATGGCGCCACGCGACAAGGCCGCTCGGGTGCGCCTATTGCACTCACGGCCGGGCAGCACGTGACGGGAGTCTCCATCCGGATGATCCGCGGCGCGGTGATCGAAGGCACCGTACGGGATGGGTTCGGCTTGCCAGAGGAACAAGCCCAGGTATCCATCTTCCAGCGGCGGCCAGGCGCCAATGGCCCCCTGCAATTGGTATTGACGTCAGCGACGCCGCTGCCAAGTGACCGACGACCGCGGCCTGCAGGTTCTACGGGTTGCCTCCCCGGCGACTACATCATCGGGGCGTAAGCAACCGAAGCTCGGCCGGCCAGGACCTGAGGGCGCACACGGACGCAGAGATGCACTGGGCGGCCGCCGCCCTCACGCCCCCTGGACCACGGGCCACGCCACCGCCAGCATCTCAATCACTGGGCAGTGCGCCCGTGTATCTCCCGGGTGAGCCTCCGGCCAATGCGGCCCGACCACGGTGGCTGGCGGGAAAGAGCGGACCGGCGCGGACTTCACCACCATGGACCGTCCCGGCTGCCAGGGTCGGAGGACGCGTCGTTGGCCCGGACGGTGCCCCGGCGCGCGCAGTTGCAGATGAACATGGTCCGAGAGGGCGGATGGTGGTGATCCTGTTCGGAGCCGATGGTCGCCAGGCCGCTTCCCTGACGGGTCATTCTCAGCTGTCCGGTGTGCCTCCCGGTCGCCATGTCATCGCCGGCCCAGGCAATCGTCTCGTCGCCAGTGCCGGGGAGGGGGAGTGCAGCGCGTCTCGACCTATGGGCGATGGGAACAGTCGAGATCGACCAGGACACCACCGTGATCGCTGGCACTGGCGGCGGATGAGCGTGCGCGGACGCATCGTGTTTGAGAAGACGACCGCAACTCCGCCCAAGGACGGGTCGAGGCGTCTCGGTCCGCCTGCGCCCACAGCGACAACCAGGGTGTCTCTCGGCGCATCACCGGCCACCGCCGCACCTGACGCCACGTTTGTCTTGCCAGGCGTCCCGCCTAACGACTATCGAGTCAGCGTGAACGTGCCCGGCGGACGGCTGCGTTACCCACCTGGGTGATGAAGTCCGTGGTGGCGGGAGGTCGGGACCTCTCGGATGTTCCACTCAGAGTGCTCGCTGATTCCGGGATCGACGACCTCGTCATCACTCTCACCGATCGCGTGACTGAGATCACGGGATTGCTCACAGACGCCGTGGGGCGTCCGGCTCCAGAGTTCTCGATTCTTGTCTTTCCCGTCGATCGGACTCAGTGGGGGCAAGGGTCGCGTCGTCGCTTGCCCGCGACGCGACCGGCCAGTGATGGCCGGTATCGTGTGGCCGGCCTGCCTCCCGGCGAGTACTTCATGGTCGCCCTCACGGAAATTGATGCGAACGAGATGTACGACGTGGCGTTTCTGGAGTCTCTGATTCCCGCCGCGTTGAAGTTCGCGCTCGCAGAAGGCGAGAAGAAGGTGCAGGATCTGAAACTGTCCGGCCGGTAGAAAGCCTCTGCGTCTCTGCGCCTCCTGTAGTCCTGCGTGACTGCAAGCCTCAGTGCCTCCCCGCCTCCCGTGATCTTTCGTGCAACGTGCGATACATTCTCGGACACCATGAGAATGTTGCGGCAGATTGGTATGTGCGCGGTGATGGCCCTCGGGGCCATCGCGGCTGTGGGCGGCACCCAGGCCGCGCCGCCCCAGGCGACAGCCCAGGAATACCTGCTGAAGCCCGCGCGGGTCTTCGACGGCAACCGGGTGCGCGAAGGCTACGTGGTGCATGTGCGAGGCGAGCGGATCATCGCCGCGGGGCCGGAAGCCGAGGTGAAAGCACCAGGCGCGGAAGTGATGGACCTGCCCGGCATGACGCTGTTGCCGGGGTTGATCGACGCGCATTCGCACGTCCTGCTGCACCCCTACGACGAGGCCCCGTGGAACACCCAGGTGTTGAACGAGCCGCAGTCGCTTCGAGTGGCGCGTGCGGTCAATCACCTCAAAGCCACACTTGAAGCGGGCTTCACGACCGTGCGGGATCTGGGCACCGAAGGGGCCGACTACGCGGACGTGGGATTGAAGCAGGCCGTGGCGCAGGGCATCATCCCCGGCCCGCGGTTGCTCATCGCCACACGTGCGCTGATCGCCACCGGCAGCTATGCGCCAAAGGGCTTTGCGCCCGAGTGGTCCATTCCTCAGGGCGCACAGGAAGCCGACGGCGTGGATGCGCTCGTGCGGGCCGTGCGCGAACAGATCGGCAAGGGCGCAGACTGGATCAAGGTCTATGGCGACTATCGCTGGGGCCCGCGCGGCGAAGCCCAGCCCACCTACTCCCTCGACGAAATGCGCCTCATCGTCGAAACCGCCCGCAGCAGCGGCCGTGCGGTTGTCGTCCATGCGTCAACACCAGAGGGCATGCGCCGCGCGGTGCTGGCCGGCGCCGAGACCATTGAACACGGCGATGGGGGAACACCGGAAATATTCCGGCTGATGGCCGAGCGCGGCGTGGCTCTGTGCCCGACCCTGGCGGCAGGCGACGCCACGGCGCAGTACGCGGGCTGGAAGAAGGGCGCCGCACCCGAGCCTGCCGGCATCACGCGCAAGCGCGAAAGCTTCAAGGCCGCTCTGGCTGCCAAAGTGAAAATTGCCAGTGGCTCCGACGTCGGCGTGTTTGCCCATGGCGACAACGTCCGCGAACTGGAACTGATGGTGGCCTATGGCATGCCGGCGCTCGACGCGCTGCGCGCAGCCACGTCAGTAGACGCCGACGTGCTGCACATGGAAACCCAGATCGGCCGCATCGCGCCCACCCTGCTTGCCGATCTCGTGGCCGTGACCGGCGATCCGACGATGGATATCGGTGCGCTGCGGAAGGTGTCGCTTGTGATGAAAGGCGGGCGCATCGTGCGCCGATAGGATGGCCGTGCGCTTGCTGCTCGCCGTCGTGCTGTCGGCGATGATCCCGGCCTCGATCGGGGCCCTGCCGCAGAACCCGGTTGTGTGGTCCATTGAGCGCGCCGACACCGCGCTCCTCAAGCCCGGAGCCACGTTCACGGTGCTGGTCAAGGCCGAGATCGAATTCGGCTGGCATCTGTATGGCACGACGCAGCCCTCCGGTGGCCCGATTGCGACGCAGGTGTGGGTGGCCGACACGGCACCGTTTTCGCAGGCCGGCGCGCTCGGCGCCGAAACCACCATCGAAGGCTTCGATCCGAACTTCAACATCGTCACGCAGTACTACGACGACCACACGGTCTTTCGCGTGCCCGTCACGATTGCCGCCGGTGCGAAGGACGGCCGCTACACGCTGACTGTGAACGCACGCTACCAGAGCTGCAACGACACGTTGTGCATTCCGCCGCGGACGCAGGCGCTTCGCCTCGCGTTAGTGGTGGGCAACCCCGCAGCGTTGCCGCCGGCCGTATCTGCGCCCACCGCTTCCGAAGCCGCGCCGGCATCGGAGGCGGTATTGACTCCATCAACGGCTGCAGCGGCGGCTGTTGCCGCGGAAACGTCTGCGGCTCCGAAGCGGAAGGTGCCGGACCTGGCGGCTGCCGACGCGGCGACGACGCTGAGCGCGTATGTGGGGTTGGCGGCACTGATGGGCGCGCTGTCGTTGCTCACGCCATGCGTGTTTCCCATGGTGCCAATCACGGTGTCGTATTTCACGAATCGGGCGGGGCGAAGCCGTCGCGACTCGATCGCCCATGCTCTGGTCTATGGCCTTGGCATCGTCCTCACGTTCACCGCGCTCGGATTTGCGCTGGCCATTCTATTCGGCGCCTCAGGGCTGAATCGATTCGCATCGAACCCGTGGCTCAACATCGGCATCGCGCTGCTGTTCGTGACGTTCGCGTTCAGTCTGTTCGGTGTCTACGAAGTGGCGCTGCCGTCGCGGGTGGTCACCGCCGCGTCGAAGGCCTCCAGCGGCGGAGGATATGGCGGCACGTTGCTGATGGGCCTCGCGTTCACGCTGACGTCATTCACCTGCACGGCGCCGTTCCTGGGCACACTGCTGGTGGTGGCGGCGCAGGGAGACTGGCAGTGGCCGATGGTCGGCATGCTCGCGTTTTCAGCGGTGTTCGCACTGCCGTTCGTGGGGCTGGCGCTCGCGCCGCGGCTGCTGGCGTCACTGCCGCGATCGGGTTCCTGGCTCGTGGGCGTGAAGGCCACCATGGGCCTGCTCGAACTGGCCGCCGCGATGAAGTTCATTTCAAACGTCGATCTGGTGTGGGGATGGGGCGTGTTCACGCGCGATGTCGTGCTCACCACATGGATCGCCATCGCCGCCGTGCTGGCGGTGTACCTGGCGGGGCTCGTCCGGCTTGGCCATGCCCCTCGCATGAGCCGCCCGGGCGTGGGCCGGCTGGTGGCGACCGCCGCTGCGGTCACGCTCGGTGTCTGGCTCGCGCTTGGCGTGTCAGGCCGGCGACTGGGTGAACTGGAAGCATTCCTGCCGCCCGCTGACGCGGCGCACCTCGCGGAAGGTGGCGAGCTGCCGTGGCTGGTCAACGACTACGACGCGGCGCTTGCGCAAGCCGCCGCCACCGGTCAGCGCATCCTGGTGGATTTCACCGGCTACACCTGCACCAACTGCCGGTGGATGGAAGCCAACATGTTTCCGCGGCCCGAGGTCGCGCTCGAGATGTCGCGCTTCGTGCGCGTGCGCCTCTATACAGACGGCCAGGGGGAGTTGTACGAACGCTTCCAGAAAATGGAGGAAGACATGCTCGGCACCGTCGCGCTGCCGTACTACGCCGTGCTCGATCCAGACGGCCAACCTGTGGTGGCGTTCGGAGGGCTGACCCGCGACGCGCAGCAGTTTGTGCGGTTTCTGCAACGGGGGCAAACCGACACGATCACGCAGGATTACAGGAGGCGCTGAGGCACCGAGGCTTCGCAGTCACGCAGGATTACAGGAGGCGCGGAGACACAGAGGCTTTGGGTCAACGCAGGATCACAGGAGCCGCGGAGACGCAGAGCTTTGGATTTCAAAGAAAGAAGAAGGAATTCCTCCCTGTCTCGGAGTCTCCTGTGATCCGTCGTGGTCGCGGATGCGGCGTGTTATTGCCGCGCGCTGGCAGGCGCGGCGATTACGTCGGCTCTGGCAGCCTGCAGGATTTTCCTATTCGGCGCCTGCACGAATGCGACGGCGACGAGTTCCCCGGGATTGATCTTCGTCATCGCCTTGTCTTCGGCGGCGAATGTCTGGGGCGCGCCGGCTGCGGCGCCACGGCGGCGCGCGATGTCCGTCGCCAGGCTGCGCGTGATCGACTGGCCAATCGCAGCCAGATCAAACGTGTGCTGCACCGAGCCAGTCGCGGCGATCGGAAGTCCCTCGCTTTTGTCGCCAGCCACTCCCCGCACCACCATGTGGTGGCTCCTGATACCGTTCTCGCCGCCGAACATCAGCTGTTTCTCCGCCAGCACCACCACCAGCCTGAGGTCCGCGGTGTTCGCCGGCAACTTCGAGACGTCCGCGGTCACCATCACCTTGGTGCCCTGGATGGTCGCACGCACGGAGACCGCCGCGTCTGATGCCACTTCAAGCGCGCGGTCGATCAGGCCCACGTACTTCTCGTACACCTCGGGCGCGCGGTTCCTGCCGCCGCCACCCAGATTCTCTCCAGCCGGATTCGCCGCCATCGCGCCACTAATCTGCATCGTCGGCACGCCGTTCACGGCGTAGAACAGCCGCCGGGCATTGCTCTCGGGTGTGGTCATCGGATCCGGCCCCGGGATGTGCACGTGGTACGCAAGCGGGATGACGATGTCGGCGGGGTAGCGGTCGAGGGTGGTGTCAAAGGCGAGGTCGGCGGCCACGCAGGGAGGGCAGGCCGAGCCGGTAAACATCTCAAGGACCACGACGCGGTCGGTGCGGCGCGCGGTCGGCACGTAGGGTTCGGCCTTCATCATCTTCGGCAGGGCGCGATACCGTTCGTTGATGTCTGCGTCGAGCTTCGCCTCCAGCGCCGGCGTCATCACATCGGAGTTGCCGTGCTGCTTCGCGTACAGGGAACGCAGAGCCTCGCCATCGGCGCCGCGAAGGAATGAGAGCGCGGCCGCTTTCATGTAGTGGTCCAGCGCTTCGGCCACCGCGCCACGGTCATGTTCGAGTTTGGCCAGTGAGATCAGGGCGCCAGGCAACAGCGGATCGCGGCCGACTGCATCGAGCAGGATCGCTTCGGCCCTGGCCGGCTCGGCTTTGTACAGGTTCGTGAGTGAACTCAGCGCGGCCATGTTCACAGGGGCCGTTTTGATCACGTCGAGCAGGAAGCTCTCGGCGCGGGCCCGCTCATTGCGATCGACGTACAAGCTCACGAGGGCCGCGACGGCGGCGGGGGATTCCGACGCCGCTGCGCGGTATTCCACCTCGGCGCGCGCGGGGTCGCCCTTTGCCGCGTAGAGGCGGCCCAGCTGATAGCGGCCGGTCGCGCGGTTCTGGCTGGTGAGCGTGGGCGGCGCCATCGCGTCCACAAGCACGGCTTCAGCGCGGTCCAGCAGGACCTTGCGCGTCACCAGGCGCGCCGCCGCGCCGATGGTCTCGGTGAAACGCGCATCGGGCGTTGCGTTGGCCGGAATCCTGGCCAGCATGCGGTTGAGCACTTCGTTGGCGGAGCCTTCAGCATCGGGCATCTGCAGGACGGCCGAGAGTACCTGTGAATCAACGACATTCAACAGGGACGAACCCGGGTATCCAATCCGAATCTTCTCGAGTGCAGTGAGCCGATCGGCCAGTGTCGTGATGCGCAGCGCGGCGTCGAGCGCCTTCTGTTCGGGCAGCACCACGGCCGGTGCGGAGTCGTCGGACATTTCGCGCAACGACGGGTCCTGCGCCGGCGCCTGTTGTGCGCGGCCACTGGTCGTGACAAGGCCCATGCCGAACACGCCGGCAATGACGATCAGCGGCGCGACGATTCGCGAGACAGACATTCCGGCCCCCTTCAGGTCTACGTGATGGGCCTCATTGTAGATCACTCAGTTAGACTAGCCGGGCGATGTCTCTAGCCACCTTGCCCAGGCCGTTACGGCCACCGCTCAAGTGGGCAGGGGGCAAGCGTTGGCAGGTGCCGCACCTGCGTCCCTTGTGGGAGCCACATCGCCAGCGCCGCCTGGTCGAACCGTTCTGCGGCGGACTGGCTGTCGCGCTGGGCCTGATGCCGGAGCGCGCGGTCCTGAATGACGCGAATCCACACCTCATCAACTTCTATCGGTGGCTTCAGCGCGGCTTGCGCATCAAGCTGCCGATGGAAAACGATGAGGCGCTCTTCTATCAGCATCGGGAGCGCTTTAACGCCCTGTTGGAAGCGAACAAGAGCGACACAAGCGAAGCCGCGTCGCTGTTCTACTACCTCAATCGGACCGGCTACAACGGACTGTGCCGTTTCAACAGTCGTGGTTTGTTCAACGTGCCTTTTGGCCGGTATGCCCGCATCGGCTACGTCACGGATTTCGCCGCTTACAAGGAGACGTTCGCTGACTGGGTGTTCACCCTGGGCGATATCGAAGACCTCGCCTTGGAGCGCCGCGACTTCGTGTACGCGGACCCGCCGTATGACGTGGAGTTCACCACCTACTCCAAGGGCGGCTTCTCGTGGGACGACCAGGAGCGCACGGCAAGCGCGCTGGCGCGACATCGGGGTCCGGTGGTCCTGGTGAACCAGGCGACAGAGCGCATTGAACAGCTTTATAGGAAGCTCGGGTTCGCCGTCCGGTTCCTCGACGCCCCTCGCCGCATCAGTTGCACGGGGGACCGCACGCAGGTCCGGGAGATCCTGGCGACACGCAACTTGTGACGACGCGTGTCCACGACGGATTACAGGGAGGAAAGGAGGCCGGGAGTATCTTCCTTAGAAGGCGAAACCTCTGCGCCTCGGCGTCTCTGTGTGATCCGTCGTTGTCTCGTTCCCTCCGTGCCTCCTGTGATCCGTCGTGGCTGCGGTCGTGTAAGATTGCCCGTAATCCGACATGGTTGGGCACTCCCGGACCCGAATCTGGCGCACGCTTCTCTCGGTGGCGCTCGTGTGCTGTGTGGGAACCGGTGGCACAGGTGATCGCGTTTCCGCGCAGGCGCAGCCGCAGTTCGCGGACACCGGGACCATTCCCATTCGTGTCGTCAACGGCCGTGTGATCGTGCTGACGGACCTGGTGGGTCTGCGTTACACGAACGAAGCGAGCTTCGAGATTTCCTTCGAGTATCCGGATGCGCTGACGCTGCATCCGGATCAGTACGGCTGGCTGGGGCTGGATCCCAATGACCTCGGCCTGGGCGAGTCGCCACTGATTCACATCCTCATCTCGCCTGGGATCAAGTTGTCGATCCCCGCAAAAGAGGTGGTCGCCGAGACCTCAGAAGAACGTGTGGCGTTCCAGAACGCGATGACCAAGCTTCACTCGGCCGACATGGGTGAGCGCAAACTCAAGGGGACCATCGGCATTGGGTTGCTGAAGAAGTACTTCGTCACGCTCGACCTTGTGGAGAAGCAGCTCATCCTGGCGCCCCCCAAAGACACTGGCGAGGCGTCTGCCACGGCCGACCTCGCGGATGTGGTCATCACCCCGTTTGAGTACGCCAACAACCGTATCCAGGTCGGCCTCAGCTACGGCGACGACCGCCGCGGTGTTCTCGCCATCGGCGGCGCCAATTACGACACCGTGATCGATTCGCGCGTGACGAAGCCGCTGGGCAAGCCCGCCGGTGACGTCAGTCCGCTGTTCGTGGCGGACTCGGGCACCGCCGGCAAGCGCCTGGATCTGTCGCGGTCGCTGGCGTTCCGCCCGCGTGCGTTCGGGCTGGCCGCCACGCCCGGGGTCGATAGTCCGCTGGTCATCACCGGCGTCAACTTCCTTGAGCAGTTTCGCATCGAACTCGACTGGAACAACCAGCGCCTGGCCCTCACGCAGAAGGGCATCCCCAGGTATCCCCAACAGGACTTTGCGTTCTTCGAGGCTGAAAGCCGAGGCACGCCCGAGGCCCTGGAAGGCTACCTGACGAAGTATCCGAAAGAGCGGCTGAGCGCTGATGCTGCTGCGCTGCTGGTGAAGTCGCGGCTTGATGCCGCCGGGTCTGCAGACGCGGACGTCCTGAAGGCTATGCAGTGGGCTGTCAACACAGCCGGCGTCGGCCGCCGCACCGAGACGTGCCTCGAGTACGCGATGAGCTTTGGTGAAATGCCCGGCCGCACCGACCTGGCCATCGCCGCGGGGAAAGAGGGGTTGAAGTACTCGCGCGAAGCGTTTGACGCCCGCGTGGTGTACGACCTGCACCACCTGCTCGGGCAGCTTCACATGAAGCAGTCGAAGTGGACCGACGCCTGGAAGCACCTGCTCTCGGCGGCGTTCATGGCGCCTGACGATCTGGAAATCGCGCTCGATTTGGCGCGCGTCTATGACAAACAAGGGCAGAGCCGGCGCGCCTACGCGCGCTACAAGCGCGTGGCAGCCGCGGGCGGGGTGCCTCCCGAGATCGCCGTCGAAGTAAAAAGCGCGATGGACCGCATCCGCGTGTTGCTGCCGAAGGATGATCCTCTGCTGCGCGACGAAAAGGCTGCTGCTGGAAAAGGTGGAGGCGGCCGCTGATGGCGCAGGGACCGGTCCTTCAACAGCAACTCAATGCACTGGCCACGCGCGCTCAGCGCAGCCTCGGCCGGTGGGCGTTCGCGCGCGACCTTCGCATGACCGTGCGCGACTCACTCGTGTGGCTGCTGGTTGCACCCATCCTCCTGTTCAGCGCGCAAGTCGTGATGCTGCTCGTTGGTCGCGGGCCTCTGGCATGGCCCGCCATGGTGTGGGTGCTGCTCGCAGTGGCCGGACCGGTCGCCTATGTGGCCGTTCGCATGGCATCGCTCGCGAAGGGGCGGCACCTCGACCGTCGCGCGTGCCTTGGCGCGTTTGACCTGCAGCTCACCAGCAACGATCGGCTGGTGACCGCCGATGAATTTCTCGCCGCCGGCGCATCCGACCACTTCCGGCAGGCGGCGATTGACGATGCCGCGGATCACATCGCTCGGGCGGGCGCCACGACGCTCGAAGAAAAGGCGCTGCCGGCATGGGCCATCTCGCGGCGCAGTTGGGCGGCCACAGTCGCCGCCGCGGCTCTGATCGTCGGCGCGTTGTGGCTTGGTGATGTGGCGTCGGGCATCCGGAATGCACCGGATGCGGAAACGGTTTTGACCACCGCCGACCTGCAGACGGTACCGGCGCGTGTGGCGGCGGCATTGCTCGATCTGCGGCCCAATCCGCCGAGGCCCGATCGCCCCGAGGCCGCCGAGGCGGTGCCGGCGAACGCCTCGCAGCCCTCGGCTGATGCGTCGCCGAAGACGCCGAGGACGGATCAGGAGGCCGATGGCCAGTCACACGCCGGCGGTCAGGCGAGCAGCAAATCGGCGAGCCAGGCGATGAGCAGCAGCGGAACGCCGTCCAACCAGCAGACACCATCGCAGCCCCTTGAAGAAGACCCGCCACAGCCGCAGGACGCAGCGGCCACCACGCAGGCGAAAAAGGCCGAGGGGAAAAAAGGCCAGCAGCAGGCGTCGTCTGCCACGTCAGGCCAAGGCCAGTCCAAGTCATCCAGCAGCGATTCAAATTCCATCCCCGCCACCGACCAGCCCGATCGCGCCGGCGCGAACAAGGATGACGGGAAGGACGAAGAGGGGATGCAGGACGAGGAAGAGGAAGAGAAGACGAGCGGTGTGGAGCGGCCGTCATTGCGTCGCAACAAACCGCCGGTCGATCGCAACCTCTCGAATCGCCCTGCCACCGACCAGGCGGGTCCCAACGCGAACGGGCGTAGCGGACCCGGCGGTCGCAAGAAAACGCGCGGCGTGCCCGCGATGATCCTGGGTGTGCCAACGCCCGACCGCATTCAGGGGATGACCAACCCCGGCCGCTCGAAGGTGACACAGGAGAACTCGACGCCGAAGGAAGAACCGCAGTCGGCGCTGACCGCCGAGGAGCGGGCCGCGCGCGAAAATCCCTTCGGCTACATCGAGCACCCGGTGCTGCGGCCATGGATGCAGACCCTGGTCGAGAAGTATTTCCTGCAACTGCGTGGGAAGACTGAGCTTCCCCCAATCAGAAAAGAGTGACGTGATGACAACCACAACAGGCGCGGCCGAGGCGCGTGAAGCGGCGGCGCGGTTCCGCACGGTGTATGCGGATATCAAGCGGCGCGTGAACCAGATGATGGTGGGCCAGGACGAGATCGTGGACGGCGTCATGACCGCGCTCCTCGCCGGCGGCCACGTGCTGCTCGAGGGCGTCCCCGGGCTGGGTAAGACGATGCTCGTGCGGTGCCTGAGTTCGGCAATTGAAACCAAGTTTTCGCGCATCCAGTTCACGCCCGACATGATGCCCGCCGACATTCAGGGCACCTGGGTGCTGATGGAGAACGATCAGGGACGCCACGACCTGCGATTCCAGGAAGGTCCGCTCATCGCGAACCTGGTGCTGGCCGACGAAATCAACCGCGCCACGCCCAAGACGCAGTCGGCGTTGCTCGAAGCGATGCAAGAGCGTCAGGTCACCGTGGGCAAGCGCACGATCAAGCTGGACGAGCCTTTTTGCGTGCTCGCGACCCAGAACCCGGTGGAGCAGGAAGGCACGTATCCGCTCCCGGAAGCGCAGCTCGACCGTTTCCTGCTGAAGCTTGTCGTCGGTTACCCGAAGGAAGAGGACTACAGCGCCATCCTTGACCGTACGATCGGCGACCACGAAGTGACGATTGAGCCGGTGACCAATGCCGCGGAAATCGTGCGGCTGCGGCATATCGTCCGCGCGGTGCCGGTGCCGGCGCATGCGCAGCAATACGCCATTCAGGTGGTGATGGGCACGCAGCCTGGCAGCCCGTATGCGCCCAAGAAGGTCAACGAGTATGTCGCGCTCGGCTCCAGCCCGCGTGGCGCGCAGTCGCTGTTGCTGGCCGCCAAGGTGCGGGCGCTGGTCAACGGCCGATTTGCCGTGAGCATCGACGACATCAAGCACCTTGCGCTGCCGGTGCTGCGTCACCGGTTGCTCATCAATTTCCATGGGCAGTCCGATCGCGTGACCGATGCAGATATTGTGGCGGCGGTGCTGGCGGCTGTCAGAGAGCCGCTCGAAGTTGCTTCATGAGCGCGGCCCCCATTCCGTTCGACAAACTCTTTGACCCGGGTTTCCTCGCCTCGCTCTCGCACCTGAGCATCACCGTGCAGCGCGTGGCGGCGGGGGGCCGGTTTGGAGATCGCCTGTCGAAGGACCTGGGAGCCGGCATCGAATTCCGTGACTATCGCGGCTATTCCCCCGGTGACGACCCGCGCGCGATCGACTGGAACATCTACCGGCGGCTCGGCAAGGTGTTCCTGCGGCTGTATGAAGAGCAGCAGGACCTGCCGCTGTATCTCATGCCCGACGTCTCCACGAGCATGTTTCACGAGCCGGAGCCGCGCGCACTGACGGCGCTGCGCACGGCACTCGCGCTGGCGACCATCAGCCTGTCGCATCACGACTCGACGGCGCTTTTTCCGTTCGCGGAAAAAATGGAGATGCGCGTGAAGTCCATGTCCGGCAAGGCCAGCACCATGGCATTTGCCGAGCATCTGGCCCGGTTGTCGCCCCCGGCTGAGGCAGGCACGAATCTGTCGGCCGCACTTCGAAGGCTGGCCGATATGAACCTGCGCCGCGGCCTGCTGGTAGTGATCAGTGACTTCTTCGATCCGGCCGGCCTCGATGCCATCCGTGATGCGCTCAGGAGCATCCGGCACCGGATGTTGTTCGTGCAGCTCGTCCGCCCCTCCGATGAACAGCCCAACCTGGACGGCGATCTCAGGCTCGTGGACTGTGAGACGGGCGAGGCGGCCGAGATCACCATCACGCCTCATGTGCTGGAGCGGTATCGCGACGCGTACGCGCAGTTCAATCGCGACCTCGCGGCGCTTGTGAAGTACCACCACGGTGGGTTGCTGCGTCTTGATGTGGAAGAGGACCTGGTCACGCAGCTCAACACGCTGTTTGCCGCCGGAAGCCTCGTGGTATGACCTTCGCGAATCTGTCGGCGCTCGGGGTGGTGGCGGGCCTGGCCGGGCTGGCCGCGCTGCTGTTCGCGTTGCAGCAACTTCGCACCCGCTACCGCAACGTGACCGTCGTCACCACCTTGTTCTGGAAGCAGGTGGTGCACGAAGCGCCGGTCAGAAAACTGCGTGACAAATTTCGCCACCCGCTCGCCTACGCCCTGGTGCTCGCGATTTGCTCGCTCCTGTGGCTCGCCGTGGCCGAGCCGCAATTCGGTCGTCGGCCGGATCAGACATTCCACATCCTGGTGCTCGACGGATCGGCGGGCATGGCCGCCGGAAACCGGTTCGCCGACGCTGTGGACGCGCTCGAACGGCAGGTCGCCCGTTTGCCCAGCGACCGGCGCCAGGTGATCTGGAGCGGCGCGGACACTCGACCGTTGCTCAACCCTGGTGAACACGCGCTGCTCTTGCGCGCGCGCCTGGACCGGTTGGCGCCGCAGGCCGCCCCGGCGTCGCTTGAGCGGCTGCTGCGGCAGCTCAGTGCGACCTCGGCCAATGGCGGCAGTGAGTCGCCCACATCGATTCTGGTGTTTGGAGACGCCCCCGTTCGGAAACAGGTACTGGACCTGGTCCCCGCGTCGATGACGGTGAAGCGGGCCACCGCGCCGGCGCCGCTTGCGGGCAACAGCGGCATCACGGCGCTTGGGGTGTCTGATGCCGCTTCCGGCGCCTGGGACAAGGTGGACGTCTTCGTGCAGGTGCAAAGCACAGGCGACCGCCGCGCGGCACCGGTCGTGACGGCGGCGAATGCGCCCGGTGTCCGAATCGAAGTCAACGGACAGGCTGTGCCAGGCAACGCGATCGCGCGTGTCGGCCAGGGCTACGTTCTGTCTGACGTGCCGGCCGCGGGCGGCCTCCTGACCGCACGGGTTGTTGATGACCGATCAGGCGCCGACAGCCTTCCACTCGACGACGTGGCCCGCCTGCGATTGCCCACCAAGCCCATTCTCAGCGTGCAACTCTCGTCGTCATTGCAGGCCGTGCTCGGGCCGCTGCTTGAGGCGGACGCCGGCGTGACGCTCGTCGCGGAGCAGGCCGATGTGGTCATCCGGCGGAAAGGCGAGTCGGTGGGCGGCAACGCGCCCGCGCTTGAGTTCGTGCCTGCGGCGTCCCAGACCCAGGCGTTCCTGTTGACGCATCCGGATTCCCTGAGTTCGAGTGCGGTGTTCACCAACGCGGTCGCCGACATCGGGTTGCAGCAGATCGACGCGATGAGCCTGGCGCGCTCGTCTGGCCGTCCGATCGAAGTCTCAATCACGTCCGGCAGTCAGTGGCGCTTCTCCGTGTGGGAGGAACTGCTCGCGGACGAGTTCGACTTCACACGGTCTCGCGCCTTCCCGCTGTTTGTGGCCAACGCGGTGCGCTGGCTCGCCGATACGGAGAGCTGGCATCCGTATGTCGCCGCCGGCCGGCCGCTCATCACGTCTTCCACCGGTCGTAGCACTGAGATTCTCAACGCCGCCGGCCGCGTGCTGGATCCCATCGGCGCCAGTTTTGTTCCCGTCGTCGCAGGCGACCTCAAGGTGAACGGACGTGCGGCGCCGTTGTCGGTCTCGCTGCTCGACGCCGAAGTGACGACCGGTGCGCGCGACGAGTCATTGGCGATAGCGACGTTGGCGCCGGTCGATCTCACGCCGGCGACGGGGCTCGTCACGGGCCTGTTAATCCTCGCGCTGCTGCTCCTCGCGGCCGAGTGGTACTTCTTCCAGATGGGCCGGATGCCGTAGTGACGTCATGACGGTCAGCTTCCTGTATCCGTGGTTTCTCCTGCTGGCGCCCGCCATCGCGCTGCTGTGGTTCCTGCCGCGCCGCAGTAGGGGCCGCGATCGTACTCAGCGAATCTTGCGCACCGGCGTGTTCCTTCTTGTCGTGCTGGCCCTGGCTCGTCCGGTGTTGCTCACATCCGACAGCGAGACCTACCAGGTGTTTGTGGTGGATGAGTCCGGGAGCGTCAGCCCTGCACGGAGAGTCCGGCAGCGCGAGGCTGTGGCACAACTTCGCGGTGAATTCCCCGCCTCGACCTCGTCGCTTGTCGTCGTAGGAGCCGGCTTCGAGGATCGCACCGGGTTTGGTGCGGTCACTGAGATTCGCGACAGTCACAGCGGGTCGCCACTGGGTGCGGCTATCGGTGCCGCGGCACGACAGGTGCCCGAAGGCGCCCGCGGCGTCATTCATCTGTTCACAGATGGCCTGGCCACCGACCGGCGTTGGGCCCCCGAGGTGCAGCAGGTCATCGATCGCGGCATCACGCTGCACACCTACGATCTCGGATACGACCCCGCCGACGTGTACCCCGCCGGACTGACGGCCAGGGGTCTGTTGCGAGTGGGCCAGACAGCGCATGTCGAAGTGAGCGTGGCAGGCACCGGCACCGGGCTGCGTGTGCGTCTTGTGGGCGCCGGCGGTGAAGAGATCGCGGTCTCGGCCCCGTTTGACAGCGACGAACACGCAACAGTGCCGCTGACGTTCGAACCGAAGTCGGCCGGGTTCCTCAGTGTGGCAGCGCAGGTGGTTGACGCGGAGAAGGACTCGAATTCCAGCAACAACGAGTTCCGTGGAACTCTGGCCGTCCAGGATCCGCTTCGCGTGTTTTACCTCGGCGATCGGGTCCGGGGCGCAGCCTCCAGAATGGGCGGCCTGCTCGGTCGCGGATTTGATGTGGCCGATGGAAGCACACAGGCCCTGTCGCCAAACATCAATTTGTCGTCGTACGACATGGTGCTGCTCGACGACCGGCCGGCCAGCCTGGTGCCGGAGTCGTTTCAGCAGCACCTGGCGGATGCAGTGGCGCACCAGGGTCTTGGCCTGGTGTTCTCAGGCGGCAAATCCGCATTTGGCACGGGTGGCTACGACGGCACTCCCGTCGCGACCATCTCGCCTGTGGAGTTTGTGCAGCGGACAGAGAAGCGCGACCCCAGCACCGCGTTGGCGATCATCATCGATACGTCGGGGTCGATGACCGGCACGCGCCTCGAGTTGGCGAAGCAGGTGGCCCGCCTGGCCGTCAGACGCCTCAAGGCCCACGACCGCATCGGCATCGTCGAGTTCTACGGCAACAAACATTGGGCGGTGCCGCTGCAGTCGGCGGCCAACAAGATCACGATTGACCGCGCCATTGGCCGCATGCAGGCGATTGGCGGCACGGTGCTCCGACCGGGCCTGGAAGAGGCGTACTACGGACTGAAAAACGTGGACACGCGCTACAAGCACATCCTGGTCATCACCGACGCCGGCGTCGAGACCTCCGACTACGAGACCATCATCCGGCAACTGACGAAGGACGGCATCAACCTGTCCACAGTGCTGGTGGGCGCGCAGGCGCACAACCAGTTGCTCATCGACCTCGCGTCGTGGGGCAAGGGACGCTTCTACTCGGCCATCGATCGGTACAGCCTGCCGGAAGTCATCCTGAAGCAGCCGTCCACGATGAAGCTGCCGGCGTACAAGACTGGTGCGTTCGGCGTGCAGAGTCGCGGTGGTGAAGGCTGGTGGAGTGATATCGACCGCCGCGCGATGCCTGCGCTCAACGGCTACGTGGAAACCACGATGCGCGATGGCGCCGACGCCCTCATGGAAGTGGCGGGCAGCGGCGACCCCCTGCTGGCGACATGGCGCTACGGGCTTGGGCGCGTCACGGCCATGATGACCGAGCCCGTGGGTGAAGGCACCACAGGCTGGGCGAGGTGGCGCGACTACGGCCGTATGATGGCGCGCATCGTTTCTCGCACGGCCGACGACTCGCGGCTGTTCGACTACCAGGTCCAGCGAATCGATCACGAGGTGGAGGTCACCGCGCGGCGCACCAGCCGCGACTCCACGTTGTATCCGGAAGCTGCGGTGCTCGACACCGAAGGCCGCCAGACTGGAGTCGTCACATTACGTGAACTGGCGCCCGGCCATTTTTCCGGTCGCGTCGCTGTAGACCCGGCTGAGGCCGTGCGAGTGCTGGCCTCCGCGCATCACGTGAGTGGGGCGCAGGCAGGCCAGCAACCGACCCACCTCATCTCACCTGCACTCGACGATGTGGCTGGTGAACAGCAGGTTGATCCCGTGAAGGGCCTGGATCTGGAAGCGCTGGCGGCGGCCACGGGCGGTGCGTATACCGACCCCGAGCTGCTCACCGCCGGCACATTCACGAGCACCACCGCGCTTGGTCCTACGCAGGATGCCGGCGCGTCACTCTCGGCGGTCCGGTTGTGGCCGGTGCTGCTGCTGTTGGGTCTGTTGCTGTATCTTGCTGAAATCACCTATCGTCGCTGGCCGTCTGCCTCCACAGAAGGGAACTGATCATGAAATCACCATGGGTCGTGTTCACGAATGCCTTCGTGTTTTTCGGGACAACGCTGTATGTCGGCGTGCTCTGGGCGCTCCACTTCTTCTGGTTTCCCAGTTGGAACAACCTGAAGGTGGACAACTACTACGATCAGTTCATTCCACAGACGTCCACGGCCACCGAGTTCTTCACGGTGCTGGTGCCCCTGATGTTTCTGGGGCACGTGATCATGTGCTGGAAGGACTGGAAGACGCGGATGCGGTGGGTCAGCATCGGCGCGCTTGCCTGCCTGGGCGCGGCCACCTACGTCGGCACCCTGCACATCATTCCGGTGAACAAGATTCTGGCCGGCCGCCTGACCGACCAGGCCCAGGTGACCGAGTTGCTGCAGAAGTGGATGTGGCTCAACGACATCCGCATGGTGCTGATGACGCTGGGCTGGATTCTGTTGATGTACTACTTCGGGTCCAAAGCGTATCGCGCCGATCGAGCCGGACTATAACCGCATGCATGTGTTCGTAGTCGTTTCCCTGTTCGCCGGCCTGCTGGGCACCGTTCCCCAGCAGGCGCGGACGATCACCGTACCCGTGCGGATCGAGCCGCGGGTGGTTGAGCGGCTGTACAACGAGGCCATCATCAGGGACGGGTCCATCGACCCGCTGGTCGGGCAACTGGGCGCGCTGTGTGCGGATGTCGCGCGGCCGAAACGTTCGCGTGCAAACGCGTGCCTGCTGCGCAGCCACCTCGAGTGGCGGCACGGACGGATGGCGCCGGCCATGGCTGCGGCTGACGAGGGACTCGCCGTTGATCCGTACGACGACATGGTGTTTCACAAGGCGCGGCTGTTCGACGCGTCTGGCAAGATGGACGAGACGCGCGAGTGGTACCAGAAGGCGCTGTCGCTCACGACCAACCCGCAGCTGAAGGAGACCATCCGCCTCCGCCTGACATTCACTGAAGTCATCGCGAAGGATGTGCAGGGCCTGGTGGCGTTGGCGAAAGCCAGTCCGCGTGACTTCAGGAATCGCGCGGCGATCGCGCTCGCGATTCTCGACTTCGACAAAGAGGCGGCGGACCTGTACCAGGTCTTCGGTGAAGGCACCGACCGGTTTCGGCACCATATCCGGGTGGCCCAGTGGGCCATCCA
This sequence comes from Acidobacteriota bacterium, assembly GCA_016716905.1. Classification (NCBI taxonomy): domain Bacteria; kingdom Pseudomonadati; phylum Acidobacteriota; species Acidobacteriota bacterium. The sequence goes on from JADJUS010000004.1 coordinate 1,187,332, forward strand.
GGCGGGCGACGCACCCAAGGCGCAGACCGAAAGCTGGCAGGCGGTACAAACCGCGACCTTCGATCGCGATCGCAACTATGGGCTGAGCCTGCTGGTGGAAGCCCACACGCTGGACAAATCACTCGACAAGCTCCTGGACCGGTTTGCGCAGCAGCCCACGCTTTCCCCGGAAGCCCAGAGCGTGCGCATCGATCTGTTGCGCCAGACGGGGCAGTACGACAAGGCCATCGAACTCTTCAAGAGTGCGAATGGCCAGCAGCTCGGTCCTGAGATGCGCCGCGAGTTGTTGCGGATGTACCGCGACGCCGGGCAGGATGCCGCCATGGTGGCCGAATATCGCCGCCTCATTTCAAGTGAGCCGGCGCTCACCGACTGGGTGGAGGGCCTGAGCCAGTACTACCTGGAGCAAGGCGACCAGCAAAGCGCACGCGCCTTGTGGAAGGACTTCCTCGATCGCAACACCGTGGTCGGCACGTTGCTCATCGGCAGCGATGCGATGACCGACTTTGGCCTGCACGATCTGGCGGTGGCCGCCACTGAAAAGGCCCTCGCCAACAGTCCAGGCATCGAAGACGCTGCGCAGGTCCGCCTCGCGCAATTCGAACTCCATCGTCAGCGCGGGGCCAACGCAGATGCCGAGGCTGCTCTGGCGGCGCTCGATGCGCTGCTGCCTGCCCAGTCACCCTTCAGAACGGAGTTGGCAGACGCGTACGAGCGCATCCAGAAACCACAGCTCGCCGCCACCACACTGGAGCGCCTCTCTGCCAGCAAGGGCGGCCTGAGTATTGACGAACGCATGCGCCTGGCCTGGCTCTTCGATTCAACCGGTCGGCGAGACGATGCCCTGCTGATCTGGCGGGAGTTGTGGAATAGCGAGAGCCTGGCGGCACGGCGCAAGCTGGTGGAAGAACGGCTGCTGATGCTGGCTGCGGAACTGGGCACGCTCGGCGAACTCGCGGTGGACCTGGAAGAGAAACTCGCGAATGGCACCGCCGTCCCTCGCGACGTCAGCTTGCTCGTGAGCATCTACACCAAGGTGGGCGACTCGGTCTCGGCCATCGAGGTGGTGACCAGCGCGGCAGCCCAGAAGGGCAATGCGAAGACCGAAGTCGAGAGTCTGAAAGAGCAGGCGCAAATCTACCTGGCGCTCGCCGAGTATCCCGACTTCACCCGTGTGACGCGACGGCTGATGGAGGTCGATCCCGACCGGAAGGTTGACTATCTCCAGTCGTTGTTGTTGAACCAGATCGAAGCCGGCGCCGATGGCGTGCAGGATGGCCAGGACGGCACCGTTCAGTTACGCGAGTGGCTGGGCCAACTCAGGAAAGTGGGCGGCGATGCCGTGGGCGCCGAGTTCGAAGCCGGCGTGCTTGAGATGGCGGGCTTCCGCGATCAGGCGCTGGAATCGTATCGCCGGGCGCTTGCGCAGCACCCCGAGCGCGCCGACGACCATCTGCTGCTCGCAGACCTGCTGCGCCAGGCCGGCCGTCAGGCCGAGGCCGTGACGAGCCTGCAGTACGTGACCGAAACGGCCGAGAGCGACGAGCTGTTCCTCGTGGCCATCGACGGCATCACCAACATGCGCGCCGGCGAGACCACCATCAAGTGGGCGCAGCGGCGCGCGCTGGAGCGTCTCACGTCGCGCGATGACAAGTTGTATCTCTACGAGATGCTGGCCGAGCTGGCCGAGGAGACCAAAGACGCCAAGGCCTACATCGCGACGCTTGAAACGTCGCTGGCGCACGCCGACAGCCGCCGGTCGCACGTGCTGCGCGAACTGCTGGCCGCCACGGCCGAGGTCACTACGTACGAAGCCAGCCTTCGCCTGGCCAATCCAGAGGCGGCACTCAACGTGGCGTACGCCAGGCGCCTCATTGCGCTGGGTGAAGAGCTGCCGCCCGACGTGTACGTGGATCTTGGCCGTACGTTCATCAAGATGAACGATCCGGCAGCCGCGAGACGGGCGTTCGACCTCGCCGTGGATCGCACCGGCCGGACGTCGGTGGTGGTGGACGCCGCCAAGTTGTTTGAGCGGGGCGGATTTGATCGCGAGGCCATCAGGGAATACGAGCGCGCGCTGGTGGCCAACAGTAGCGACCTCGAAACGATGGTGAGGCTGGCGCGCCTGCGTGAACGTGCCGGTGCGGTGGACACCGCCAACGAGCTCTACCTGCGCGCCCTCCTCGGCGTCCTGGGCCGTCAGAACCGGAAGATCGAAGGGAGCGGACCGGCCCCGGCCCTCGAGACTCAGGTGACGTTTGAATACAAGCGGTACTACCAAATCCTGCTGAGTGGGGTGCTCGCGACGCTGCCGCAGGCGACGGCGCCGGCCGGCGCCACCGTGGCGCGCCTGGCTCCGATTGAAGCGGCGTTCGATCAGGAACTGCGTCAGGTGGCCGCGTCAGAAACGACGACCGCGCCCCTCGGACATTTCCCGCGCCTGGCCGTGTATACCCAGACGTTACGCGCGTTGGCGTATGGCGCTGGCGTGCCGGCCGTGTCCGATCGCGCCGATGCGGCACTGCGCCGGCAGTTCAGCGCGGATCCGAGCGTGGCGGCGCAGGCCGTGCAGGAGCGCGAACGCTGGGGTTATTCGACGCCCGAAGCCGCGTCGGCGAATCGGCCGATGGACAGCGCCGACTATATGCGGGATGTCGGTGTGGCGTTGAGCGCCGGCGATCAGGACGCCGCGCTCACGGCCTACCGGCAGTGGGCCCGGTTCGCCGGCTCGCCCAAGCCGCCGATTTTCCTGGGCACCATTGAGTTGCCGGATCGATCGCCGGGCATTCCGGAAGTGGCGACCCACGCCTGGCAGCGTCTCGATGAACGTCACTTCGGTAGCCTCGCGCAACACATCCAGGGCATCATCGCCGACGACGACACGTACGCTGAGAAGCTCGTGCTCGATTTGATCTACCAGTACGAAGTGCCCGAGGTGCCGATCCTCACTCGCGTCGAGCAGGTGCTGGGGCAACCGTTGATCGCCGAGGAACGGTTGTGGCGGCTGGTCAATCAGCGCAAGGACTGGAGCCTGCTGAACGTGGCGTACGTCATCAGCCGTCTCGCTCCGGATCGCCAGATCGATTTCATCGATCGGTATGCGAAGGCATCCGAACTCAATTGGCTGACGTTGCTCAAGTCGTGGGGCATCGTGCTGCAGAAGCCCATGGACGCCCCGCGCGCCGCCCGCTTCATGACGGTGGTGAAAGCCGCGCTGGTGGGGAGTCTCAAGCGAGGCAGCGGCAGCGCGTTGCTGCCCAATTTCATGATCTATACGTTCTCGGCAGGGATTGCTCCCGTCAACGCGCCACTCGTGGAGGAGATTGAACAGTTCCTCGCCGAAAAGCATCCCCAGGTGTTCAAGGTGGGCTACTGGAAGGCGTCCCTTTTGCGCGACCTTGGTCGCGACCAGGAAGCCATTGCCGCGTTTGTGGACGCCGCGCTGCAGATGTATGTGCCGCTGCCGCAGCCGGGCACCGCCATCCCGCAAGGCGCTCCGAGTCCGTACGCGTACAGCGGCTTCGTCAGTGCGTTCGCACCATTCCTGCTGCCGAAGTACAGAGGGGAGTTGCTGGCGCTGCTGGAACAGAAGGAGTCGGCGCCGGCGGGCCTCACAGAGGCGCTCATCAGCCTGCGCATGGAGTTGAGCCGCTTCGACCCGACGGGTGACTCGCGACAGCTCATGGCCGCTCTGCAGGGGTTGGCCGATCGCCATCCGAAAAACGAGCAGGTGCGCAACCTGCTGCATCCGCTGTACGACCAGTGGGGGAACACGAACAAGGCGATTGAGGTACTGACCGAGTTGACGCGCCTGAAGCCCGACAATCGCGAGTACCGCTACAAATTGATTTCGCTGTGGCAGAAGCTCGACTACCCCGAGAACGTGGTCAAGGTCGCCGGCGCGCAGACCGTGGACGAACTGGCGCCGCCGGTGGTGCGCAACTACTACATGGAGTCGGTGACCGGTGCGCCGACCGTGCGTTTCCCGACGCTGAAACGCGCACTTGATCAAATTAAGGCGTTGGCAACCGGTGGTGATCCGAAAGAGGCGGCCATGGGGTTGCGGACGTTGCTGCAGACGCTGCCGCCGGCCGGAATGTCGATCAACGAGTTTGCCCAGGCGCGCGACCAGGCCGACCCGTATCTGTACATCCGCGACTTCCTCATGCTCGATGGCGAGCCGCATCCAAAGACCGCCGACGCGCCGGAGTCGTCGGCCCCCGCAGTCCCGGTTGCGGCTGGCGGGATGGTCGCATTGCGGCCGGCCGCTCCGGCCGGCACGCCGCCAACGGCGAGCCGGACGCTGAACACGTACGACCGCTTGATGAAGTCGCTCGAATTGACAACCGCGGAGGTGACGCCGCGGGCCGCCAAACTCACGGAGGTCGTGGGGCGATCGGGATTTGGCATCGCCGAGCTTGAAGCGTTTCTCAGCAATCTGCGGGCCGCGGACATCGACAAGCAGTACGTCTTCATCAACATGCTGGTGGACGCCTATGTCAGCGGCGGTCGGGCCGATGACGAACTGCAGCGGCGATCGGCCGATGCAGCGTCCGGCCAGATGGGCCAGAAGAACGCGACCGTCTGGCTCGGCCTCGCAGCGAGGCAGCCGGGCGCACGTGCGAAGGACCTGCTACAGACTGCCGAAGCCGGTGGTCTGTTGAGCCGCGCCCAGAGTGCGTTGTCACAGATGTTCCTGGCGCGCTTGTATGCAGCGGCGGGCCAGCCGGACAACGCGCTGAAGACCTACATCCGCGTGGCCACAATGGTGCTGGCGGGCGCCGCAAATAACGTGCAGCCGAACCTGACCCAGACCGATGCCTACGGTCGCGACAACGGGCTGATGTTGTTTACCGGCCTTGGGTTGTTCGACGAGGCGCGGCCGCGCCTTGACGCCGCCGGCCTGGACGCGCTTGTCGCGGAGATGCTGGCCCTGAGCCGGCCACCGGTCGGCCCGGTGGTGCAACAGATGCACGCGCGCTTCGTGAACATCTTGTATGTGCGTGCGACAGGAGCGGGCCTGAGCCTGCCGTCGCTGCAGAAGGAAGCCGCGGCCATGCAGGTGACCTCGGCGTGGCCCAGGGCCGAGGTGCTGCAGGCGTCGTTTGTGCGGGCGCACATGGGCTCGCTCGATGAAGCGCTTCGGTTATTGCAGACGACGCTGAGCCGCGACTTTGAGACGCGCGACATGATGACGAGCGCGCAATCAAACGCGCAGTTTGCCTGGCGGCAGTACCAGATCGCACTCGGACTAGCCGGCGACGCGCAGTTGCTGGGTCCATTCGGCACTAGCGGCGCCGGTGTGGAACAACTCAAGCCCCTGTTTCCGGTCAAGGCTGACGCGTGGCCGGGCGCCGGCGCGTGGGTGGCCGGTGTCGCGCGCGCGTTGCCTTTGTGGCTTGAGCAGGGGGCCGCCAACCCGGATGCCGGCATTCAAGCCTTGTCGCTTGTGGCCCTGCGCCTCCACCAGATGGGGGATCGAGAGGGCGCTCAGACCGCCGCGCGCCACCTCACGGCGGTGCTTCGCCGGAGTCCTGTCTCGTTGAAGGCGTCCACACTGGCGATGTCGGTGGGCGACCACGTGGGGGCGGCGGTTGATCTGCCCGTCCTGCAGGAACTGACGCGGCAAGGCCGCCTGGATCTGAGTCGCGTGCAGTTGGTCATCACGCGAACCGCAGCGGCCGACGGCGCCGAGGCCGCGCTTCGCCTGGGCGAGGTCGCCGCCCAGTCCACGTCCAACGCAGATCTGCTCAAGCAGCTCATCAGCATCGCGCAGACCGCCGGCAACGCCCAGGAAGCGCAGCGCTGGACCGCCCGGCAAGCCGAAGCCGACGCCGCCCGCGCCCAGTTGAAAAAAGCGCCACCGAAGTAGGCGCGTTTTCGAGAACGTAGCTCGGCCTCCGGAATTTCGTAGCTCGGCCTCGCGGGGTGGACACGTTGTGCGTGTTCATCGCGCGGCCTCCCGAATTTCGTAGCGCGGCCTGGGGGCGAAGGAATGGCGTGCGTGTCCTGAATTTCGTAGCGCGGCCTGGTTCTCAAGGCCGCGGCTCTTTCACCTGCGCGGAGCGCAGCGCCTTCAGCGGGGGCACGTCGTGTCGCCTCCGCGGAGTGAGGCGAGAAACGCGCGCCTCCGCCGGCGTGTCCTGCCGTCAGACCGCGTGGGGGCCCCCATCCCCACGCTTGGGGTCATCGACTCCGGCGCACGTTTCGACCTGTCGCAGTCGCCTCACTCCGAGTCGGCGTCACGACGTCCCCCCGCCGAAGCCGCCGCGGGTGTCCGTGAATGTCCTGTGGGTGACGTAGCGCGGCTTGTAAGGAGAAGGGACGCCGTGCGTGTCCGGAATTTCGTAGCGCGGCCTTGGGCGTGGACACGTTGGGGGGGTTCCGGGGGGGGGCGCCGGGATTCGTAGCGCTGGGTCTCAAGGCCGCGGCACTTGGGCCTGCGCGGAGCGCGTCGCCTTCTGCGGGTCACCTAATGCCAATTGCGCGGACCAAAGGGAGAGACCCGCGCCTCCGCCGGCTGTCTTGGGTTCAAAACCTCCGCCGAAAACGCCGCATGTGTCTTCGGCCCTTGCAGTTCTTCGTGCTAGGCTCGGCCCGTCAGTGAGCGGAGGCCGTGGATCACAAGTCGGCGGCATGACCCAGCACGCTGACGAGGGGGATGCAGATTATGGTTCGTCAGACGGTGGTCGTCTTCGTGCTTTCGGTCTTGTTTGCAGGTGCTCGAAGCGGCGCAGAGGTTAGAGACATGGTCGGTACACCCCAATCAACTCAGGAGACTCTTGGGCTGAACAACGGACGTTTTTGGGAACTGTTGCCCAACGACCCAGGTGTTCGAGCCCTCACTTGGCGGGGATCTTGATGGGTGGAGGCCGGGGGGGGCGAACAGGATGTTGCGGCGAGTTCCACTCTGGCCGTCATGGCAGCCGGAGGCACGTTCACCCTCGGTGAATTGGTGGCATTTACTAACGGCGTTTACGCGCAGCCTGAGAACCTGAGCCTCCCTGTTGGGTGGGTCTTGATGACCGCATTTGCGGTTCAGAGAGGAGAAGCGGCGAAGGAACCACTTCTGACCGCGCTGCGAGCTCATCTGGCGGCCCTTTTTTCAAGGAATCGGACCCCAATGCCGTCCGAGATCCGTCCAACGCCCTGATTCTCAGCTTCAAGAAGATTCGGTAGTGTTGAGTTTGAAATTCGCCGGGCTTCCAAGTCGCCGATTCTGACTGGCTTACTGGGCTAGAATCACCGCCCATGACCCAGCACCGGAAGACGTTCTTTCAGTGGGCCTCCGCTTTCGTTGGACTGTCATCGTCGATTCTTTTGGCGGCTGGAAGTCTGGGGTCGTCTGCAGCCTCAATTGCAGGTATTGCCTCACCCAAGTGGGACTACAGCCCAGAACTAGCCAGATCCTGCGGAGCACCGCAGACGGCACGGTAGGCTTCTTCCTTTTGACGATTTCCTTCGCCATGGCCATTCCCGCCTGATCCCAGATGCCAGGACCGAGACGCAGGATGCCGACTTAAGGCTCGCGAGGGCCTTCGGAGTGATTGTCGGGGTGTCTCTCCTCGCGGTCGGATGCTTTATCTGGGATCTACGCTGACAACATCACGGCTGCCTCAGCGGCGATGGCGGCTTCGCCTGCTGGGTGATGAACGCTCACCGCGCACAAAAGAATGGGTACCTTCTGATTGTTAGGCATGGGCAAAATGGTCATCGTTTTGCGATAACCACTCCCGACAACTTAGTGGTGTACTCGGACGGCTATCCGGCCTACGAATCAGACCTCGAGGCCCGGAAGGCAGCCGTGGAGTTCCTGGAATCTAGCTTTGGCATCGCCGCCGAATACGAGTCCCTTCCCTGGACGCCAACGTCCATTGAATCGCTTGCGGTTACGCCCAGTGACTAAAACTGAGACCAGACCGAGAGGCGTCCAAGCAGTGGTTGGCCTTTGCCAGCGGTAGGTAGTTGGGACTCGAAGAAGATGCCATCACAGGGCCTGACGACAGGCAAAGAGAGACTCCGGCGGGATTGCGGGCAGCTCGTCAGAGAGCTGGAGGCCGTCCTGTGCCTCTCGTGTGCTCTGGACCAGCCCGGGCGCGCAAATCGAAAGGCCGACCTGGCCTTCATTGAGACCGCCACCAAGAAGGAGTTGCAAACCTTCTTCAATGCGGCGGAAGGCCGCCTGTTCGAGGTTCGCCAGTACTTCAGGGTGACCGCCAAGTCGCGCGAAGTCCGGCAGCTTTACAAAGACATGAAGGATGCCGGCGCTGAGCGAGTCTCTTGGCTGCCGCTTTTCACGCTTCGATCGATGTTTGTCGACTATTCGCAAATCCTTACGGGATCCGAGCGGTTTCCCGCTCACGCGAGGGTTTCATTCGACCCAGACGGAACTCACTATCCTGAAAGTCCGCACCCTGAGATTTTTCTCTTGGAGGCGAGTCTTTTCGAGGACATGGCAGCTCTCTACAACATGGCTGGCACTGAGCCGCGGTGGACTTCCGGCGGAAGCAAACAGCTGCTCAAGCAGGAGATTGCACTGAGTCGGGCAACAGTTTTGGCGTCCTTGCACTTTGTTGAGGCCTATCTCAATGGTGTCGCATTTGACTGCCTGCGCGCAGGAGGCGGCGGGCTGTCGCCGAAGCAGAGGGACGAATTGGCGGATTGGGACACAGGGGACCGGCCGATGCCCTCTGAGCGAGAAATTTCTCGCCTATCAGCGAATAATCTTAAACGTGAAGCATGCGCCCTTGCAGGAGAGCAATTGTCACGAATGGCAGGCGATTGCCAAGTTTGCAAAACAACTGCGAGACGCATTGGCACACCCCTCTGCTGGCGTCGACCCGCGGACCCGTCGCCAGGAGAAGGAGCTTGCGATCTTGTCGCTTTCCTTGGAGCAGGTGACAGAAGTGGTGGACTCAGCGGTCGGAGTGGTCCGTAGGTTGAATCACGTCCTGGCACGGGCCGGCACGGAACTGTGGTGGTTACACGATCGCGATGCATCAGGGCGTTTCCCTGTCGGAGCGTTCGATTAAACAGAAGCCCGAGTGAGCAAGCGTCTGACTACTGGCGGAAATTCATCACGGCTGCCGTTCTTGTGCGCCATATCGTGATCAGCGAGCAGGTCTGGTCGGCCAAGGTGGCCCCGCAGACGTCGCCAGAGTTTCGCGATGCCCAGGTGCCCCCGGAACGTCTCGGCTGACGACACTCGATCTGGCTTGTCGAACAATCCCGTCTTCAGAGCCAAATCGCCGTTATTGTCGATTCGGAGCGCGAAGAGTTGGCGGCGCTACCGCTTTTGGGCACCTCCGGCCTGAGATATTGCGCGCAGATCCCCGTAGATCACCATGCCCCGCATGGTGTACCTTTGCCGCGTCTGTCCCACCATTCAGCGAGGCTCTAGTCTTATGGCCGATCAACCCACTCGTCGTGACTTCGTGAAGACCGCCGCCATTGCCGGCGCGGGGTTCACCATCGTGCCCCGCTCCGTGCTGGGCCGCGGATTCCAGGCGCCCAGCGACACCCTGAACATCGCGGTCGTCGGCGTCGGAGGCATGGGCTCCAACAACACCGCCGCGTGCATGAGCCAGAACATCGTGGCCATCTGTGACGTGGACGACGTGCTGCTCGAGAGGTCGCTGACGCGATGGAAGGACCGGATCTATCCGCCCGCGCCGGCGGCTGGTGCGGCCGGCGGTGGCGGCGGCCGTGGGGGTGGCGGAGGGGCCGCGCAGGCCCCGGCGGGTCCGCCGCGCCCAGTGTGGAAGGAATTCGGCAAGTCGAAGCTGCAGGCCGAGGCCGACGCGAAGTGGACCCCCGCCGGCGGCACGGCGGACATGAAGAAGTTTGTGGACGAGCAGATTCCGAGAGTCGCCAAGTATCGCGACTATCGCGACATGCTCGCCAAACAAAAAGACATCGACGCCATCATCGTCGCCACGCCTGACCACATGCATGCCGTGATCGCGTCCAACGCGATGGACATGGGCAAACACGTGTACGTGCAGAAGCCGATGTGCTGGTCGGTGCACGAAGCGCGACACCTGGCGAAGAAGGCCCTCGAAAAGAAAGTCGTCACGCAGATGGGCAACCAGGGCCATTCGCAGGACGATGCGCGGCGAGGGCAGGATTATCTGGCGGGTGCCATCGGCGACATCAGGGAAGTGCATGTGTGGACGAATCGTCCGCTGGCGTTCTGGCCGCAGGGCATTCCTCGGCCCGCTGCCATGACCGGCAACCCGCCGACCAACTGGAACAACAGCGCGATCACGCGCCGGCTGGCCGCCACGATGGCCGCCAGTGGCGTCGCCGCACCGGACACACTGGCCTGGGATCTGTTCCTGGGCGTCGCGCCCGACGTGGAGTATCACCCCGTCTATCACCCGTTCAACTGGCGCGGTTGGGTGGACTGGGGCCAGGGCGCGCTGGGCGACATGGGCGCGCACCTGATCGATCACCCGGTGTGGGGATTGAACCTCGGGCTGCCGACGATCATCGAGACCACGTCCACGCCGTTTGAACGCCGGCCGACGGCGGGCCTGGTGAGTTATCCCAATGCCACCACCACGTACTACGAGTTCCCGGCGCGCAACGGCAAGCCGGCCGTGAAAATGATTTGGTACGACGGTGGGCTGACGCCGCCCAAGCCGGAAGAGATCGGCGAGGAACGGCTCAGTGGCGAGGGTGGCGTGCTCTACATCGGCTCCAAGGGCAAGATGTTGCAGGACACCTACGGCGCCAACCCGCGGTTGCTGCCGGCCGACAAGCACAACTCGTATGGCGCGCCGAAAGAGAAGATGGTGCGCGTGCCGCATCAAGCGCACGAAATGAACTGGGTCAACGCCATCAAGGGCAAAGACACCATCTCGTCGCCCTTCTCCTACGCCGCACACCTGACCGAGATCATGCTGCTGGGTGTAGCGTCGCTGCGCGCCAACACCAAGATCCACTACGACGGCGCCAATATGCGCATCACGAACAACGACGCCGCGAACGAATTCCTTACTCGCACCTATCGCGCGGGGTATTCGCTTTAGGAAGGTTTTGGGGGCGGCCCGGGCCCGGGCGCGGCCCCCGGGCGGGGTTTTCGTAGCGGGGCGCCGGGGCCCGGGGGCGCCCCCCGGCGCTGGGGAACTTAGGAACTGAGGAACTGGGGAACTGATGACGAAGTGTCTCGCCGCAGCGGCGATCAGTGTAGCGCTCGCGGCTGCGGCGCCGGTGTCGGCTCAGTCGGGCTGGGTGTCGCTGTTCGATGGCAAGGATATTTCGACGCACTGGCGCGGGTTCAAGCAGCCGGGCATGCCGGCCGGGTGGGAAATCGTGGACGGCACGATCACCTGGACCGGGGCAGGACGGCCCACCGGGCGTCCGGTCGATTCGGATCTGGTGAGCCTCGAGCAGTACGCCAACTTCGAGCTTGAGTGGGAGTGGAAACTGCCGCCCGGGGGCAACAGCGGCATCATGTTCCGCGTGTCAGAAAATCTTGAAGCCACGTATCACAGCGGTCCCGAGTATCAGCTCCTGGATAACGCGCGTCACCCCGACGGCAAAGATCCCCGGACCTCCACTGGTGCCAACTACGCGATTCAGGCGCCCCCTCACGACATGTCGAAGCCCATCGGTGAGTGGAACCAGAGCAAGCTGGTGGTCAACGGCGCCCACGTCGAGCACTGGCTCAACGGGATGAAGGTGGTGGAGTACGAGTTGTGGACGCCGGAATGGACAGCGCTGGTGAAGAAGAGCAAGTTCAACCAGTGGCCGGCGTACGGGATGAACAAGTCAGGACACATTGTCATTCAGGAGCACGGGGCACGCGTGCAGTACCGCAACGTGCGTGTGCGGAGACTGCAGTAACCATGAATACACGCCAGCGCTTGTTCGTGATGATGGTGCTCGAGTTTTTTATCTGGGGCGCCTGGCTTCCGTTGATTTTCGGGTACCTGCCGAGTCTGGGCTTCACCCCGCTTGAGCAGTCGCTGATTCTCAGCGCCTTCCCCGTGGCGTCCATCATCGGCATGTTCTTCAGCAACCAATGGGCGGACCGGTCGGCATCCCCTGAGCGCGTATTGGCGTTGTCTCACCTAGTCGGCGGACTGGCGATTCTGGGCTGTGGGTTCACCCGCTCCTTCCTGCCGTTCTTTGCGCTGATGTTCGTGCATTGCCTCCTCTACGTGCCGACGATCTCGATCACCAACTCGATCGCGTTCGCCAACATGAAGAACCCCGACAAGGAGTTCGGTATCGTGCGCATGGGCGGCACCATCGGCTGGATCCTTGCCGCCTGGCCGTTCACGTTCATTTTCGTCAACTGGGCGGCCGTGGATGCCGCGCAGCCGATTGGCCTGGTGAACTGGCTCGGCACCGCACTCGCGAATCCGCTCACCGGTGATGCCGCCAAAGCCGCCACCCGCTGGACATTCATCGTTGCCGGGCTCGCGTCACTCGCGCTGGCAGCATTCAGCCTCGTGCTGCCGAAATCCGCGCCGCAAACTCGCCCGGCCGGTGCCGGCGGCACGGCGTGGTCGGAAGCCTTCGGCCTGCTCAAGCATCCGTTCATCCTGGTGCTCTGGCTGGTCACTCTGGTTGACTCGTTCGTGCACAACGCCTACTTCAACTGGACTGGCGTGTTCCTCGGCACCGCGCGCGAGGCAGGCGGCGTGGGCATCGCCTCCAACTGGATTACGCCCGTGATGAGCATCGGCCAGGTCGCCGAAATTCTGACGATGCTGGTGTTGGGCGCGACGCTGGTCAAACTCGGCTGGCGGACGACGATGGTGATTGGCATCCTGGGGCATGCGGCGCGGTTCGCGGTGTATGCGTTGTTCCCGGCCAGCGCCGCCATGATCATCGCGGTGCAGATCCTGCACGGCATCTGTTACGCGTTCTTCTTTGCCACGGTCTACATCTTTGTGGATGCGTACAGCCCGAAGAACATCAGGGCGAGCGCGCAGGGATTGTTCAACCTGCAGATTCTGGGCATCGGCGCGCTGTTAGCCAACTTCATCTGTCCGTGGCTGATGCAGAGCGTCTACACCACCGGCGGAGTCACGGACTTCAAGGGCCTGTTCATGGTGCCGCTGGCGGCGGCGTCCATCGGAGCCATTGCACTGGCGCTGTTCTTCCGGCCCCCTGCTTCGGGACCCGCGGCCACGTAGATCGGCGCGCTTGAGACCCAGCGCGCCCTACGAAAGGCGGTTTCGTAGCGCGGCCTGGGTCTCAAGGCCGCGGCTTTTTGACTGGGCAAGGCCAAGGAGAAACGCATGATGAGAGTGTTGTGCACTGGTCTGCTCGTCGTCCTGGGCGCGGTCACGTCGGCCACGCCGGCGCAGACGCCGCGCGGCGGCCGTCCGAACATCATTTACATCATGACCGACGACCATGCGGCGCATGCCATCAGCGCCTATGGCTCGAAGGTGAACAAGACGCCGCATCTGGATCGCCTGGCGCGCGAAGGCGCGTTGCTGACGTCGGTGTTTGCCACAAACTCGATCTGCACGCCAAGCCGGGCGGCCATCCTGACGGGGCAGTACGCGCATATCAACGGCGTCACCATGTTCAATCGGTTCGACAGTTCGCGCATGACCGTGGCGCGGCTGCTGCAGCAGGGCGGGTATTACACCGGCATGGTGGGCAAGTGGCATCTGGGCAGCGACCCGGTGGGATTCGATCGCTGGGAGATTCTGCCTGGGCAAGGGGTGTATCGCGATCCGGTGTTCTACACGGCCACCGACGAGAAGGTGTACAAGGGCGAGTACGCCACCGATGTCATCACAGACCGCGCGCTGGATTTCTTGCAGAACCGGGCGCGGGACAAGCCATTCTTCCTGATGATGCATCACAAGGCGCCACATCGCCCGTGGCAGCCCAACGACGAACATGGCGCGCACTTCGCGGCCCAGCGAATTCCCGAACCGGTCACGTTCTGGGATTCGTACGCCACCAGAACGGACGCGCTGCATGAGAACCAGCAGCGCGTGGCAGAAGACCTCACGAATCGCGACTTGAAGCTCACGCCACCGGAGGGCCTGGTGGGCCCGGACCTCACGCGGTGGTTCGGCACCAAACCCCAGTCGGTGACGATCGTGCGTGACGGCAAGGACGTGACGCTGACGGGCGAGGAACTCACGCGCTGGAAGTATCAGCGCTACATGCAGGACTACCTGGCCACCGTGCAGTCGGTGGACGACAGCGTCGGGCGTGTCCTTGCGTACCTCGACAAGGCCGGACTCGCCAGAAACACCATGGTGGTCTATACGAGTGACCAGGGCTTCTTCCTGGGCGACCACGGCATGTTCGACAAGCGATTCATGTACGAAGAGTCCATTCGCATGCCGTTCCTGGTGCGCTGGCCGGCGGGCATCAAGCCGGGCACCCGGAGTGACGCCCTCGGCCTCAACGTGGACTTTGCCCCGACGTTCCTTGAGGTGGCCGGCCTCCCGGCATCTGCGGAGATGCAGGGCCGCAGCCTGGCCCCAGTGCTGCGCGGCCGCACTCCGGCCGATTGGCGCAGCTCGATGTACTACCGCTACTACCACGACCCCGGCGACCACAACACGCGGGCACACTACGGTGTGCGCACGCGGACGCACAAACTGATCACCTTCTGGAAGAAGGACCAGTGGGAGCTGTACGACCTGGTCAACGATCCGTACGAACTCCACAATCTGTACGGTCAGCCCGGCCAGGAAGCCCTGACGGCCACGTTGAAAGCCGAGCTTGTGCGACTGAAACGGGAGCTGCGAGACGACGACCAGTTGGCCGACGTGCAGCTGCCCAATGGTGTGGACGGGGCGGTGGCCCGGCTCAGGGGGAAATAGGCACGTGCCGGGTGCCGTGGCGCCTTCGGTTGAGGACGTGGAGCAGGTCTCCCGGCTGTCAGACCCTGTCCTTCGCAATCTCTGGATCACGAATCACTATCACCGCCTCGCGGTGAGTTTTCCTCCCGGTGCCGGCGGGGGGGCGAACTGGTGCACGTTCGCCGTGTGGGCGTCGCGGCAGGCGGGGCAGACCATCCGCGGCGAGGATGTGCTTGATGTGATCGAGCGGCGCCTGGGGCGCGAGTCCAGGCTCATCAACGGGATCAACCGATTGTGGCGCGGTGTCTTCGTCTACGCGATGGAACATCCGGAGTCGAAACGCGCACGAGCGCTCCGGATCGTGACAGCCGGGCCTTTGTCTCGCGCCAGCGATGCCGTCGCCCGTGGCAATCGCAAGGTCTATGAAGAAATCGCGCGCGAGTTCGCGCGCTTCCTGCCGCTCTGCAGGAACGGAGTGATCGCCCCCAATGAACTGGCCGTGTTTCTGGCCGGCCTGCGACCGGGTGACGCGCCCGAAGGCCAGGACTATCTTCGGCGGGCGTTCACGCACTACGCGGCCGCACTGGAAACGGCCGACCCTGTGGCCCGCGCGGAGTTGGTGCTGCTCTCCAATCTGATAATCGGGTTGCATGAGCAGACGCGGCTCCAGCCTGAGATTCTCGAAGCACTGGAGGTGCCATTCGCCACGTTCGATGACGTGGGTCGCCGCTTGCTGCATGTGTTCGTGCCCGGCTGCATGAAGTGGCACTGGACGGTGAAAACGCCGATCGCCGTAGCCGTGGGGGCAGTGGCGCGAACGGCAGGACTCACGCTGCGTGGCGCGACGCGCTTTCTCATCACGGAGCGGATGATGACGTTATCTTTCCCCGACGCGATGATCCATCTCGGCCGGGACCTCCGCGGGGATTACCCGGCGCCGTTGCGTGATCCGCGCAACGCCGATCTCGTCGAACTGCTCAACCGCTTCCGGCCGCCCGGCCATGATCCCAACGGCGTCGGCGCGTGCGACTGGTCTGTGCTCGAGCAGCGGATGTGCCTGATTGCGCAGCTGTTCCGACTTCGTCAGACCGACCCCGTACTGTTCAACGCGCCCTACAACGCCGATCAGGTGACGGCGTTCGAGGCGGGCCGCCTGCCTGAGGGAGAGCTGTGAAGGATACACATGACCAAACACGCCAGCGACGTTGACGCCTTCTTCTCGACACTGAAACACCCGCATACAGATGCCCTGCGCGCTGTGAGACAAGTGATCCTCGATGCCGACCCGAAGATCACCGAAGGCATCAAGTGGAATGTGCCGAGCTTTCAGACGACCGAATATTTTGCGACCCTCCACGTGCGCACAAAGAAGGGCATTGGCGTCATCCTGCACTTCGGCGCGAAGAAGCGTGCCGGGCTCACCGCCCGCGCCGAAATCAAAGACGCGACGTCGGCGCTGGCGTGGCTGGCCGACGACCGCGCCGTCGTCGCGTTTGCGGATCTGAAAGACGTGAAGGCAAAGAAGCCCGCCTTCACCGCGATCATCAGACAGTGGATTACTTATCTGTAAAGCGTCATTCCGTCATGGCAGTTCGCCATTTCGGACATTTGTGACATTTCGCCATTCCCTAGGCCCAATAGGCTTCGCCCTTGGGCTGCGAGATGACGATGGGGCGGAGGAAGTCGATGGCTTTGCGCAGCCCCTCGGCCGGTGACATCAGGCTGTCTTCGTGCTCGATGCTGATGACGTGGTCGTAGCCCACCAGGCGCAGGTTGGAGACGATGTCTTTCCAGACGCGCGGGTCGTGACCGTAGCCAACCGTGCGGAAGATCCAGGAGCGGTCGAGCTCTTTTGTGTAGGGCTTGGCGTCCAGCACGCCGTTGAGCGCGGTGTTGGCCGCGTCAATCCGGCAGTCCTTGGCGTGGACGTGGAAGATGCGATCGCCGAGCGCGCGGATCGACTGCACGGGATCCGCCTGCTGCCAAAAGAGGTGACTGGGATCGAAGTTGCAGCCGATCACTTTCGGAGCGATCGCTGACAACCGCAGCATCGTCTCGGCGTTGTACGCCACGAAGTTCGGATGCATCTCGACTGCGACCCGTACGCCTGCCGACCGGCATTTCTTGGCCGTCGCAGTCCAGTACGGCACCACGCGCTCGGTCCACTGCCATTCGAGGGCGGCCGCAAACTCGGGCGGCCACGGAGACACGATCCATGACGGCTGCTGCGCCTTGCCGTCGCTGCCGGGGCAGCCGCTGAACGTGATGACCGTCTGCACCTCGAGCTTCGCGGCGAGCTGCACCGTCCGCTGAAACACCTCGTCGTGTGCCTTGGCGATGCGGCGATCGGGGTGCAGGGGATTGCCATGGCAGCTGAGTGCGCTGATCGTGAGACCCCGCGCGCGGATGGCATCGCGAAACGCCTTGAGCTTACGGTCGCTCGAGAGCAGTTCGCCCGGATTGCAGTGCGCGTTCCCAGGATACGCGCCCGTGCCCAGTTCCACGGCGTCAAGACCGAGTTCGACCACCGCATCGAGCATCGGCTCGAGGGGACGGTCGGATAACAAAACGGCAAACACTCCTAATTTCACGTCCTCACCTCAGTCCTCGTAGGGCGCGCTGGTTCTCCTGCCGAGTCCCGCGGCCTTGAGACCCAGGCCGCGCTACGAAATGCAGTTCCCCAGTTCCCCAGTTCCTCACTTGACTACTTCCCAACGACGCGATTTCGAGGCGCGTTCGATTGCCGTGAGGACGCGCTGGTTCTCGACCCCATCCGAGAAGTTCGGTGATGGCACCTTTTCATCCGCGATCGCTTCAAGGAGGTCGTATACCGTATGCACAAACGTGTGCTCGTAGCCGATGACGTGCCCGGGCGGCCACCAGTGCCCGATGAACGGGTGCGAACTTTCCGTGACCATGATGGTGCGGAAGCCCCGCAGGTGGGGCGGATCGTTGTCGAAGTAGACCTCGAGCTCGTTCATCCGTTCCAGGTTGAACGCCACGCTGCCCAGGCGGCCGTTGATCTCAAAGCGGTTGTAGTTCTTGCGGCCGTTGGCCATGCGTGTGGCTTCGATGGTGCCCGTCGCGCCGCCGGAAAAATGCACCAGCGCCATCGCCGCATCGTCTACCGTCACTTCGGCCAGTTCCGTCAGTTCCGTCAGTTCCGTCAGTTCCGTCAGTTCCGCCAGTTCCGCCAGTTTCCTAGGGCGCGTCTTCACGAACGTCGTGAGATCTGCCGAGACCTCGGAGATCTCGCCCACCAGGTACCGTGCGAGGTCGATCGAGTGCGACGCGATGTCGCCCAGAGCCCCCGACCCGGCCTTGGTGCGGTCGAGCCGCCAGTTGAACGGTGCGGCCGGGTCCGACATCCAGTCCTGAAGGTAGGTGCCGCGATAGTGGCGGATCTCGCCGAGTGCGCCTTCGCTGATGAGTTGCCGGGCCAGCATCACTGCGGGCGCGCGCCGGTAGTTGTGGCAAATCATGTGCGCCACACCGGCCTTTTCAACCGCGGCCAGCATGCGCTCGGCGTCCTTGAGCGAGTTGGCGAGCGGCTTTTCGCAGAACACGTGTTTGCCGGCGCGTGCGGCCGCGATGGCGATTTCTGCGTGACTGTCGCCGGGCGTGCACACATCCACGAGATCGACGTCTTTGCGGCGCACGACCTCGCGCCAATCGGTGGCGCCTTCGTCCCAGCCGAGCGTCTGACGCGCGCGCTCCACCTCGGTGGCCGTCCGGCCACAGATGACCTTCATTCGGGCAGGCCGACGCGGCGAAAAAAACGCCGACGTCTGGCGATAGGCGTTGCTGTGCGCCCGCCCCATGAACGCGTAGCCGATGAGCGCAACGTTGATTGGAGCCATAAAGTCCTGAGCGTCCGTTACTTTTCGGGAGGCAGCGTCTTGTCGAACGAGCGGACATGGGCGGCCAGCGCCTTGATCTCGTCGGCTTTGAGTTTGCCCTTGAACGACATCATCGGCGTGCCTTTCACGCCGTCCGTGATGACCTTCACCATGTCCGTGGACTTCGTGCCGTGTTTCCACTTGCGTCCGATAAAGGCCATCGTGGGAATCGCGGCTTTGCCCATGGGGCCGTGGCACATCACGCAATGCACGCGATAGAGCGTGGCGACGTTGGGCGCGACTGAGAAGTGGCGGAACTGACAGAACTGGCGGAACTGGCGGAACTGGCGGAACTGGCGGAAATGGCAGAACTGATGGAAATGGCCGTAATCAGCAGAAAGACTCGCATTGGGCTATTTTCCCACGCCAACGGCGGAAAAAGACCTGTGTACACGAAACGACCTCAGAGGTCGTTTTCCTGGATCGGCTATGAAAACGACCTCTGAGGTCGTTTCGTGTACACAGGTCTTTTTCATTCGCGCGGGCGGGCAATCAACGCTCCCGCATAACACAGGGCCACCAGGCCGATGAGGGCGCCGTAGCCGGTGATCAGCGCCAGATACTCCGCCACGCCGCCGGCCATCGCCCCCAAAAGGTTGGTGCCGTAGTCGCGAGGGAGAGATGTTGATCGCTTGATCGCGGAGCCGAACAGCAGGCCCGCGCAGAAGATGGGGCTGAAGCCAAGCAGGACATAGGTCAGGGACTCAGCGGCGAGACTGTCGAAGGCGAGCCGGCCCACAGGCACCATGTAGCTGAGGCCGAGCAAACCGAGGAGCACAGCACCAATCATCCAGGGCCGGCGAATCTCCCACCGCGACACCACAAAATTGGCCGCGAGTGCCATCACCAGCACCGAGACAATCGCCAGCGATGCCACCACCCAGGTTGAGCCCCACAACAGGGCAAACTGCGTGATGGACTTCGTTTCCAGCAGCATGAACCCGGCGCCCAACAGGAAGAATTCCCACGACCATCGTCCCGACGCCCTGCGGACGACGGGCGCGACAACCAGTAGTGAGGCGCCGAGGATCAGCAGGAGCGTGTAGATGTAGTGGCGCGGGATGTGACGGTCGCGCAGGTAGAGGAACGGCCAGTCATCCGACGCAGGCTCGATGTTGCGATCCCGCTGATGCAGGCGCGCCGGGCTCGGTGCGTGCGACTGGCCAAAGGCCGTCACGCGCTCAGGAATCGCCGGAGAGGCAGGCATCTGCGCCACACGCGGTCCCGCCAGCATGACGCCCAGGAACGACCGCGCCTCGTGCACGTGCACGTAAGGCTCGGTCCCGAAGGCCACAGCGGCGCTGTTGGCGAGCCGATCGACCAGCCACGGTTCGCGGAAGTAGTTGTAGACCGCCAGCACCCCGTTGTCGGTCAAGCGGTCGCGGACATCCGCAAACGCCTCCTGCGTGAACATGTAGCTCTCGAGGCGCACGCCTGAAAAGCCCGACTGCAGCGTCAGCGAGTCTATGAGCGCAAACACCACCATGTCGTACTTCTTGGTGGTCGTCCTCAGGTAATGCCGCGCATCGTCATTAATCACCGTCACACGCGGGTCCGAGAAGGGTTGGTCCGGATGCAACTCCCGCCCAAGCCTGATGATGGTGGGATCGATTTCGACGGCATCAACGTGTTTGGCGCCATGCCGCAAGGCCGCTGACACGTCGCTGCCCGAGCCGGCGCCAAGCACGAGCACGTTTTCGAACGTGTCGCCGAAGACGGAGTAGGGCCACTGGTAGAAGTACTCCTTCTGATCGAGTGACGCCATCGACTGGTGGAAGATGTTGTTGACCTCCACCACCGTGTCTCCGCCCTGCTGGCGAACCACGATCTTGTAGTACGGCGACCACAACGTGTTGGCGGAGATCATGTGCACCAGCACCACCGTGGCGGCGACGAGAGTGACGCCGACCGCACCCAGCACGCGGCTTCTGCCGGATGTGGCGCCTGGTTCCGCAGACAAGAGCAGCGGCGTGGCCACCACGGCACCGATCCCGAACCACACCGACGGTGGCAGCTCGAACCACGACATCACGCCCAGCATCAACACGCCGGCCAGGCTGCCCGCCACGTTCCACGTGTAGGCCGGCAGTGAGGGAAGCGTGCTCATCTCGCGGCCCATGCGCTGCGCCAGTGCCGTGAAGAGCGCCACCACCACAAAGAAGATCGCGGGCAGCAACAGCACGCTTTCGATCTGAAGAATGTCTTCGTTCGTGCCGCTGGTGAAGTAGATGGCGCCTGTGGCCACCACGTTGACCTCGAGCCGGAAGAAGGCGGCGCCGGCGACGATGGCGAGGAGGATGAACGGGAACCACGCAAAGAGCCGCGTGCGCGCATCAGCGAGCAGGCAGCCCAGGCCGATGCCGAGGAAGCTGGCCAGCAGGATGAAGTTCGAGAAGAACGAGAGCAACCGGATGTTCGCCGGGAGCCAGCGAATCAACGCGATTTCCAGAAAAAGAACGAGGAACGAGACCGAGAAGATCTTCAGGGCAGCCATCAAGTGCTACTCGCCCGCCGACAAGAGGCCGAGCTTCTTCAGCACGTCGTCTGGACAGCCGTTCCATGTGGGCACAAACGTGTTGCCCATGTACTGAAGGTCTTCGATGCCCATCTGGCTCGACCAGAAACCGCTGGCGGTGAGGTCGCGGAAGCTGTTGAAAAAGGGAACGCCGTGCGAGGTTGCGGGATTCACACGCTGGGGCCACGCGATGTCATCGAGGACGGCGCGCCGCTGGGCGTCGGAACATCGCACGAAGTCGAGGTCGAACCGCCGATGGCACTCGAGGTCGAGCCAGGCGAGTCCGCCGCGCATCGCGTTCTGGCGGTTGAGTCTGCTCGTTGAGGATGAAGTCCATGAACTGGGGCACGCCCGCGTCGGTCGCGCTGCCAGACTTGGCGTCCTTCGGAATGATGAGATCCACCAGCACCTTGACGGTCTCGTATTCGTGCGCGGTGAAGAACACCGGCTTGAAGGGCGCCTGCGCGGTTCGAGTGAGGATGCTGGCATGGACCACTTCTTCGCCGGTCCAGGAAAACGCCGCGGCCATCGGCGCCGCCGCCGCCAGTTTGAGCAATGCCCGTCGATTCATCGTCGCCATTACAGTGCGCCCCGTTTCCGTTCTGCCGCGATGAAGTCGCTCGTGCGCCATGACAGCGCGAGGATGGTCCACGTGGGGTTTTTGTCCGCCTGCGACACGAACGGTCCACCGTCGGCCACAAACAGATTCTTCACGTCGTGCGCCTGGCAGTTCTTGTTGACCACCGACGTCTTGGGGTCGTTGCCCATGCGTGTCACACCCAGTTCGTGGATGATGCTGCCGCCGGTGGAGATGCCATAGCCGCGTTCCTTGCTCGGCATCGCCGACATCGGTGTGGCGCCCATCTCCGCAAAGATCGACCGGAAGGTCTCCTGCATGTGTTTGACCTGGTTGTGTTCGTGGTCGGTCCAGTTCCAGTGGAACCGCAGCACCGGGATGCCCCACTTGTCCACGGTGGTCGGGTCAATCTCGCAGTAGCTCTTGTCGTTCGGAATCATTTCGCCGCGCCCGGCCAGACTGACCGTGGCGCCGTAGAACTTGCGATAGTCGGCCTTGAGCCTGGCGCCGTATCCGCCGATCTCGCGTCCGTTGTCGAAGCCGCTGAAGCGCTGAATGCCGCCGCCGAAACCCGAGCCCGGCATGCCCAGGCCGCCGCTGATTTCGATGTGGTAACCACGCGGGAAGTCGAGCTTGGTGTTGTCGAGCACCCACGGCATGTAGAGGTGCGCGCCCCCCACGCCATCTTCGTTGTGGGGAATCTGATCCATCAACTGGGGCACAAACGCCGACACGCTGCCGCCGGTGCTGTCGGTGATGTATTTGCCCACCACGCCGCTGGAGTTGCCCACGCCCTGCGGGAACTGCGACGACTTCGAGTTCAGCATGATGCGCGCGGTTTCGCAGGCGCTTGCCGCCAGCACCACCACGCGCGCCTGCACGTGATTCTCGCGGCCGGTTGTTTTGTCGATGTACGCCACGCCCGTCGCCAGCCCCGCGCTGTTGACGGTGACCTCACGCGCCATCGCATCGGTGATGATCGTCAGCCGGCCGGTGGCCATGGCCGGTGGCAGCAGTACCGAAGGGGAAGAAAAGTTCGAGTGCATCGCACAGCCGCGGAAGCACTGGCCGCAGTAGTGGCAGGCCGAGCGGCCGTTTAAGGGCTGCGTGAGAATCGACAGGCGATTCGGGATGCACTTGATGTTGAGACGATCGGACGCGCGCTTGATGAGCTGTTCGTAGCAGCGCGGCTTGGGCGGCGGTTGGAAAATGCCGTCCGGCTCATTCGGTATCCCTTCCACCGAGCCAAACAACCCGACGAACCGATCCACCTGGTCGTAGTACGGCTTCACATCGTCGTACGTGATGGGCCAGTCGTCGCCCAGGCCGTCAAGGCTCTTGCGCTTGAAGTCGTTGGGACCGAAGCGCAGTGAAATGCGGCCCCAGTGATTGGTGCGGCCTCCCAGCATGCGCGTGCGGAACCACTGGAAGCTGTTGCCGGGCGCGGTGGTGTACGGTTCGCCGTCGATCGCGAAGCCGCCGATCCAGGCGCCAAATTCGCCCCACGGCCGTTCGGGTGTGCCGCCGCCTCGGCGTGGTGAGTCATACGGCCACGCAAACATCTGGCTGTCTTTGACCGGGTCCCAGTTCACGCCCGCTTCCAGCATGACGACCTTGGCGCCCGACTCTGTCAGCACCTTGGCGGCCATCCCGCCACCGGCTCCAGACCCGACAATACAGACGTCGTACGTTTCGCGGCTTCGAATGATTTGCACGCGGGAATTGTAGCGTAGGATACGGCCATGAGACTCAAACCCGCCCTTCTCGTTGTCGGCGTCCTGCTCGGGCTTTCGGTGTTCGCGCCTGCGGTTCGTGCCCAGCAATCACCGTTTGTGGGGGCGTGGAACTTCACCGGGACGGGGCCGGACACGGCGTTTGTGTACTGGGTCGAGATCAAAGAAGAGAACGGGCAGCTCACCGGCCGCTTTCTCAACCGTACGGGCAACCCGATTCCGCTCGGCGCGGTGAAAGTGGAGAACGGCGAGTTGATCTTCCAGGCCAGCCGGTTCGACCGGGTCACGAACAAGATCGAGCCCACTGGCCCAGAGTTCCGCGCGCGTCTGGAAGGGGACCGTCTGGTGGGCCGCCACATGCTGCGAACCGGTGGACGAGGCGGCGCGCCGGCGGTTGAGCGCGAGGTCAACTGGGCCGGCGCCCGGCGTCCCGCATTCCCGGCGTCGAACGCGAATGCCGCGCACAAGTATGGCGCTCCCGTCGTGTTGTTTGATG
Source organism: Acidobacteriota bacterium (assembly GCA_016716905.1). Taxonomy (NCBI): domain Bacteria; kingdom Pseudomonadati; phylum Acidobacteriota; species Acidobacteriota bacterium. The sequence goes on from JADJUS010000004.1 coordinate 1,211,344, forward strand.
GCACCTCCCTTGATGCGTTCGGTGTCCAACATGCCGATCGGCCGCTCAACTGGGCGGTGGCCGATGGCCTGCTCGTGAATACGCCGCCGTCCAACAACCTCGTGAGCAAGCAGAAGTTCGCCGACTTCAAGGTCGACCTGGAGTATCGGCTCGAGGCCAACAGCAACAGTGGCCTCTATCTGCGGGGCCGGTACGAGCTTCAGCTCCTGGACGACTTCGGCAAGCCGACCCAGATTCTGGGCCACGCGGCGGTCTACGGTCGCGCGGTGCCGATGGTCAACGCCAGCAAGCCCGCCGGCGAATGGCAGCAGCTCACCGCGGTGCTCGTGGGCGATCGCGTGACGGTGACGCTCAACGGCCAGAAGCTCCACGACAACGTGGCCATCGACGGCATCACCGGCGGCGCGCTCGACAACGCCGAACTCACGCCGGGACCGATCATGATCCAGGGCGACCATTCTAAAGTGGCGATTCGGCGCCTCGTCGTGACGCCCATCGTGAAGTGACGCAGGGCGTGGCGCTCACTGCGCCCATTGCGCCCATTGCGCCCTGGCGTAATGGCGAAATGTCACAAATGTCCGAAATGGCGAAGTGCGGACAGACCATTGTAGGGAAGAATGCCGGAATGTCTGCCCTCCAATGGTTGAATCTGCTGCTCCAAGGTCATTCGTTCATTGCGCGCCTTGGACATTCCAACATTCTTCCCTGCAATGGGTTGTCCGGCATTTCGCCATTTCGGTCATTTGTGACATTTCGCCATTACACGCGCCAGCACCGCGGCGCCGATTTCGCGCGAGCGGTGTCTCAGTAGATAGGGAAGCTTCTCCAATTTGTTAACCAAGCCGCGTGAGCGGCCTTGCGAGAGCCGCGCGGTGTCTCGCGCAATAGGAGAGGTGCCATGCCCCGAACGTTGTTTGAGCAAGTGCTCGTCACAGAAACACCCCGGAAGGCGCCGCGCTGGATGAGGCTCGGGTCGCTGGTGCTTCACGTCGTCGTTGTCCTCGTGCTGCTCGTGCTGCCGATCACCGCAGCGCTTGATCTGCCTGGGATCCAGACGCGGCTGCCAACGGTCATGCTCGCGTCGGTGCCCTCGCCGCCGCCACCGGCGAGTCAACCGGTTGCCACCACCGCGTCTGTCCCGACGACGGCGCCGAGTGTGCCGCTAGCGCCACCAGACGGGATTACACCCGAGGTGGCTCCGCCCGCCCCGGCCGCACTCGGGGTCCCCGGAGGCGTCGGCACCGGAGTCCCGTATGTGGGCGCCCTGAATACGTCGGCGCTCGGCCCGCCGCCTCCGCCGATGGCCGTGCCCGAACCCCCGCGTCGCGTTGGTGGAATCATCCGCCCGCCCGAGCGCACTGTCTTCAAGGCGCCCGAGTACCCGCCCGTTGCGAAGGCGGCCCGCATCGAGGGCACAGTGGTGCTCGAAGCCACGCTCGATGAGCGCGGCGTCGTGCAGAACGTCACCGTGCTCAGGTCTGTGCCGCTCCTCGACCAGGCGGCCATCGACGCCGTCCGCCAATGGCGCTACTCTCCGACGCGACTCAACGGCGTCGCGATCCCCATCATCATGACCGTCACCGTGACGTTCTCGATTCGTTAGAGCTCTGCGAGAACGTCGCGTGACGATGCGCGACGGCGTAATGGCGAAATGTCACAAATGTCCGAAATGGCGAAATGTCTGCAGTGCGGGAATCCTCGAATCCTCGAATGTCCAAGGCGCGCAATGAACGAATGACCTTGGAGCAGCAGATTCAACCATTGGAGGGCAAAGACATTCGGACATTCTTCCCTGCATTGGTTTATCCGCAGTTCGCCATTTCGGACATTTGTGACATTTGTCCATTGCGAGCGTCAGCGCCACGTGTTACAGTGCGTAACATGACAGCGCGTAACACATCGAGCCTGACCCGACTGCAGCAGGCGATTCTGGACTACGTGGCCTCCAAAGGGCCGGCGACCGCCGATCAGGTTCGAGAGGCGTTGCGATCGGACCATCCGCTCAAGGACTCGAGCGTACGGACGCTCCTGCGTCGGCTTGAGGCGCGAGGGCTTGTGAGCCACGTGGTGGAGGGCAAGACCTTTGTCTATCGCGCGGAGGTGGCGTCCACGAGTGTGGCCGCAGCGGCCGTGCGACGGTTGATCGATGGGTTCTGGAAAGGGTCGGCAGAGCAGTTCCTGACCGGGTTGGTGGACGAGAAGGTGCTGTCGGCGGCCGATCTGCGACGTCTTGCGAAAAAAGTGGGAGGACGGAAATGACCGCTGCCGTGATTCTCGACACTCTGGTCGAAGCGTCCACCCGGGCGCTTGTCGTCGCGGCCCTTGTCGCCCTCGCCCTTGCCACCTTCCGCGTAAAGGTACCGGCCATTCGGCATGCGGCCTGGACAGCCGCGCTGGTCGCGATGCTTCTACTGCCGGCGGTATCGGGCTGGATGCCCACATTGCCGTTACCCGCCTGGGTGCCTGACGTTCGGGTGCTTGGCCCTGCCGCGGTCTCAACGCCTGCGACGGCCTCTGTGGTTGCGTCACCCGTGGCCGCGCGGCTCGCTGAGCGTTCGGCTGGCTCGGTCGAGGAGACAGGTGCAACCGGGCGAGCGGTGACGACCCTGGCCGCGGATTCGTCTGGCCCGTCGGCGTCAGCTCAGGTGCCGCCGGCCGCACGCGCATCGACATGGCGCGAGTGGACTGTGATCGCCTGGCTCGTGGTGGCGTGCATCCTTCTCCTGCGGGAACTGGCCGGTGCGTGGGTGGCGCATCGCCTCGCCAGCAGCGGCGTGCCGGTTGACGGCGAGGGCCAGGTGTTCGAATCGCCCCGCATCATTTCGCCGGTCGTCGTCGGTGTCCTCGCGCCTCGTGTGATGGTGCCCTCGTCATGGCCGCAGTGGGGAGCCGGCGTACGCGAAATGGTCCTGCTCCACGAACGCGCCCACGTCACGCGAAGGGACCCTCTCGTGGCGTGCCTCGCACGCGTCAATCGCGCGGTGTTCTGGTTCCATCCCGTCGCCTGGTGGCTCGAGCGCCATCTCAAAACCGTCTCGGAAAAAGCGTGCGACGAAGTGGTGGTGCGCGCCGTGCGCGAACCACGACTGTATGCGGCGATGCTCGTCGAGATGGCCCGGCGTCTGCAGCGCGACGGCCGACGCGTGGCGTGGCAGGGCATCGGCATCGTCGACAGCCGCAGGTTCGAAGACCGCGTCGATCGCGTGCTTGCCGGGCCATCGCCGGAATTGTCCCGTCTCCGGAAGGCGACTCTGACCGGTCTGTGTGCGCTGCTCGTCGCCGTCGGCGTCGCGTGTGGCACGCCCGTGCCGCCGTTGGCCGAAGACCCGGAGCTTGCGAAGTCCATCACCAGGCAATACGCGCGGCTGGCTGACTATGAAGCGGCGCAGAAGCTGACGCTCGAACAGGTGGCCGAACTGGAGCGGGTTGTTGCCGCAAACCCAGACGACCTCAGGGCCACCGAGAAGTTGATCACGTTCTACAGCCAGCGCGGCCAGAAACTGATGGGCTGGAACGAGATGCTCGCCGCACGGCGGCCGCACATCCTGCGCATGATTGCGCAGCACCCAGAGTCGGGCCTCGTCCGCTGGCCGTACGTCCGTCGCCTGGACCCGGATGGGTACGACCAGGCCAGGGCGTTGTGGCTGGCGCACACCGAACGTCCCGATGTCAGTACCCACGTGCTCTCGGAAGCCGCAACATTCTTTGAACGCTCCGAAAAGCCACTCGCGGAGCAACTGCTTCTTCGGGCCCAGGCGGCAGATCCCGACGGTCCGACACCACGGGTGGCCGTCAGTGGTGTCTATCGCCTTCCGTGGGCGCGCCGACTCGGCGCCCTCTACGCCATGGCGATTGTCGGTTCCGACGGCGACTCGTCGTACGACACCGTGACGACGGTGAGCACTGAAGTGATGAGGAGCCCGTTCGCAAAACACGCGAGGCAGAAGCTGGATGAGTCAACGGACTCGGACATGCTTCTGGGTGCGAGCGAATTCCTTTCTCGCAACGCGGCCAATGCGAAGGTGGACTTTGTTCCAAAGGACCTTGGGCTTGTCTACGCCGAGCGACTGCTGAAACTCAATCCGGCGTCAGAGACCGCGCGCCGGATTCTGGCAGGGCCGGCGCACGACGCCGAATATGCCCGGATGGTGAAACTGCTCGGCCAGACGGCTCCGGGATTGCCACTGAAGTCACCAGCGTCAACGCGGCCTGATGAAAACGCGGCGTTTGAGCAGTTATCCGACGCGCTGAAGCTTGAATACGCGCACCAACTCTTGTGGCAGCCGTACGGCCTGGCAATGCGGGCGTATGACCAGAACGACGAGCCCGCAGCGAAGGCCGCGCTGGAGAACTTCAAGCGGCGTGCCGAGGTCATCGAGCGTCTTGCAGCGGCCGCCCCCGCATCCGGAGCCACTGCCTCGATCGTCGCCGACCTGCACATTGCGTTTGGTACCTACGCGATGCGCCAGGGCGACCGGCGCGAAGCCGTGCGCCGGTTGACGATGGCGACGACCGCGGCTGCCACGGCGCCGGCCCAGGCGGACTCTGTGACGGGCATTAGTGCCGGCGCCACGCGTCTGACCCACGACTTGCTCACCGCAGGCGAACGCGAATCAGTGGCGGCGTTTTACGACGCGGTCTCTAAGAACGTCGAGCCGTGGCAACGGCGCGTCTTCGAGGACGCCGCCGCGGCCATCCGCGCCGGACGCATGCCGCGCGAGTACCAAAGCTATCTCGCGCACATGCGCTGAAGGACGCAACGCGCGCGCGCTCGCCGCGTTGGGCGTAATGGCGAAATGTCACAAATGTCCGAAATGGCGAAATGTCGGACAAACCGATTGCAGGGAAGAATGACCGAATGTCTTTGCCCTCCAATGGTTGAATCTGCTGCTCCGAGGTCATTCGTTCATTGCGCGCCTTGGACATTCCCAGATTCTTCCCTGCATTGGTTTATCCGCAGTTCGCCATTTCGGACATTTGTGACATTTCGCCATTACGCGGCGCATCGCCAAGCGCCCTGCCTAGACGTCGTGCCCTTTCACCTCATGCGCCGTGTAAGGCGCTTCCAGCGCCGCGCACTCTGCGGCGTCCAGCGCGATCGACGTGCCGCTGATCGCGTCGTCGAGGTGCGTCATCTTGGTGGCGCCGATGATTGGCGCGACGACGCCGGGGCGTGAGAGGAGCCAGGCGAGCGCGACCTGGGCCATGGGGAGGCCACGCGCGGTGGCGACGCGCTCAACGGCATCCACAACAAGCCAGTCCGCCGGATCGCCGTAGAGGGTGGGGGAGTAGGTGTCGGACAATGACCGCGGTGTGCCTGGGCCCTTCACGTGGCCGTCGGACGGGCGCGGGCGCGTGAGCAGGCCGCGGCCAAGCGGGCTCCACGGAACGAGGCCGACTCCGGCATCGAGGCAGAGCGGGATCATCTCGCGTTCCTCTTCGCGATAGAGCAGGTTGTAGTGATTCTGCATGGAGATGAAACGCGCCCAGCCATTCCGCTCTGAGATCGACAGGGCTTGCGCCATCCTCCAGGCTGAACCTGAACTTGCGCCCAGGTAACGGACCTTGCCGGCGCGCACCAGGTCGTGCAGCGCCTCCAGCGTTTCCTCTATCGGCACATCCCGATCGAAGCGGTGGATTTGGTACAGGTCGATGACGTCAACGCCAAGGCGCCTGAGGCTGGCGTCGCAGGCCTGCAGGATGTGTTTGCGCGACAGGCCGCCCATATTGGGCGTATCCGCACTGGCGCCCATGGGGAAGTTGACCTTGGTCGCGATCACCAGTTCTTCGCGGCGCCCCAGTTCCTTCAGCAGGCGCCCGGTGACTTCCTCGCTGGCGCCCATCGAGTACATGTCGGCGGTATCGAAGTAGTTGATTCCGGCTTCGATCGCCCGCACAAAAAACGGCCGCGCCGCATCTTCATCCAGCACCCACGGCCGCCACGCCGAGGAGCCGTAGCTCATGCACCCGACGCCGATGCGCGACACCTTCAGGCCGCTTCTTCCTAACCGCTCGTATTTCATTGCCACAGTCTACTTGCTGCTCCGTGCGGTATTTCGTAGCGCGGCGTGAACCTCAACGCCGCGATGTACGGCGGCCTTGAGACCCAGGCCGCCCTACGAGGTCAGGCCAATGCACGAGTGCCCAAATCCTCGAATGTCCAAGGCGCGCAATGAACGAATGACCTTGGAGCGGCAGATTCAGACATTGGAGGGCAAAGACATTCCCACATTCTTCCCTGCAATCGGTTTGTCCGACATTTCGCCATTTCGGACATTTGTGACATTTCGCCATTACCGCGTGGCAAACTTTTCGGCGCTCCGCACGTCTATTACTCCTACGGAGCAGAGTAAATGCCACGAACAGAGTCCTTGGGCGAGTTTGAACAGTCTGTCCTGCTGGCCATCGCGCACCTCATTCAGGCCAACGAGGACGTGTATGGCGTGAGTGTCCGGCAGGTCATCGAGTCGCGCACCGGGCGCAGTGTGCCCGTCGGCGCCCTGTATACGGCCCTCGATCGCCTGGAGCGCAAGGGCTACGTCTCCTCGGAGATGGGTGACCCCACGCCGTCGCGCGGCGGCCGCGCCAAGCGGCATTTCGTCCTTCGCCCGGCAGGCGCCGCCGCCCTTGAACGCTCGCGCGACTACCTCGCCAGGATGTGGCAGGGCCTGGCCCCCATCTCACGGCGGACCCGCGCATGACGCCGACCCCCCCACGCCTGGCCCGGTGGCTGCTTGAGCGCTTCACCATTGCCGCCGACCGTGACGCGGTTCTTGGTGACCTGAACGAAGAGTTCGAAACGCGCGCCCAGGTGTCGCCGGCCGATGCCGCCCGGTGGTACCGGCGCCAGGCCATCCAATCACTCGTGCCGGTGTTGCGCCGACGCTGGCCGGCCAGCATCTCTCCCACACCCTCAGGAGCCCTCATGGATTCGTTGTGGCAGGACGTCCGGTTTGCGTTTCGACTCTCGCGGCGCAAGCCGTTGGTCTCAGTGGTGGCGATTCTGTCGCTCGTCATCGGCATCGCACTGGCCACCGTCGTGTTTTCCATCCTGAACGCCGCAGTGCTCAGGCCGCTGCCGGTCTCGGCGCCCGACGATCTGGTGGTGGTGCTCGAGCAGCGCCCCACCAGCATCCAACACCAGATGTCGTATCCCGACTACCTCGACATCCGCGCTGAACAGCGCGCGTTCGTGGACATCTTCGGGTGGAGCCCGCGGCAAATGGTGGCGACCGTGGGCAACGCCACCACCATCGTGGACGCGGAGCTTGTCACCGGCGGCTACTTCACCACCCTCGGCGTGCGAACCATCTCCGGTCGTCCCATCGGTGACGATGACGATAAGCCGGGGCAGCCACCGGTGGCTGTGGTGAGCGAACGATTGTGGCGGGCGTGGGGGCGCTCCCTGCCGCTCGAATCCGGCGCGACCGTGGTCTTCAACAACGCGCCCTTCGCCATCGTGGGTATCGTGCCCAACACCTTTTCGGGAGTTGAGATCGGCCGCAGGGCAGACGTGTGGGTGCCTGTGGTGCAGCGAGCGATCGCCACTGGAAACCCGACCGATGCGGCCATCTCGTCTCGACGCACGAGCTGGCTGACGGTGATGGGCCGACGGCGCCCCGGCACCAGCCACGCCGCGCTCACGAGCGACCTGATGCAAATCGAGCAAGGGCTGTATCCCAAGTGGGAACGCACCGAGCCGCGACGCCTCTATGCCGGACCTGGGTCTCACGGTGACTTCACCGTGCCTGAGTCGGTTGTCTCGACGCTGCAGGCGCTGTTGATAGCCACCTTCGTTGTGCTGCTTGTGGCGTGCGCCAATGTGGCGAACCTGCTGATGGCCCGGGCGGCCGATCGGAGTCGTGAACTGGCGCTCCGGCTGGCGCTGGGGGCGGGTCGATGGCGGTTGTTCCGTCTCATCGTGGCGGAAGCCGTGTTGTTGTGTGTGGGCAGTGCGATCCTCGGTCTCGGGCTTGCCAGCGCAGGCGCCACCGCGGCCTCACGCCTGATGTTGCGGTTTGGCGAACCGGTCGCGCTTGATCTGTCGATCGACTGGCGACTGGCGCTGTTTGTGTCGGGACTGGCGTTGGCCTCAGCGCTGCTGTCGAGTCTCGCGCCTGCGGTTCACGTGTTGCGATCCACCCGCCTGGCCGCGATGGCTGATGGTGGCCGCGGCGGCACGGCCACTCGCCTTGCCGGCCTCCTGCGATCGGGAATGCTCGTCGGTCAGTTCGCGCTCTCACTTGCGCTGGTCGTCTCAGCGCTGTTACTCGTCAGGACGGTGGGCAATCTCAGGAACGCGCCCACCGGTTTTGCCACGAATGAAGTGGCGCTGCTGGCCGTGGCGCCGGGCGCGGCGCAGTTCAGTGAGAGTCGCGCGGACGCGTACGTCACCGAAGGCATCGATCGGCTATCGGCGATCCCCGGCGTTCGGGCAGCGGCCTTCGCGCGCGTTCGCCCCGTCAACACGGGCGGCTCACGCATGACCATTCATGTGTCCGGCTATGCGCCGCAGCCCGACGAGGACATGGAGATCAACTACAACTCGGTGACCAGTGCGTACTTTGAAGCCATGGGCATTCGGTTGCTTGATGGCGCGGCGCTTCGCGCACGACCGGTCGCGGCTGCGGCGCCCGCCGCTTCCCAGGCGGCAGCGACGGCCGCAGGTCCTCAGGCTGCAGGCCCACCGGCTCCGCCGCCGTTGATCGAGGGTGTCGTCAACGAGACCATGGCCAGGCGCTACTGGCCCAACGCACGCGCGGTCGGCCAACGGTTCTACCTCGGCGACGACACCACGGGCCAGCCGGTTGAAGTGGTTGGAATGGTGGCCGATGCGAAATATCGCGAGGTGCGCGAGGAGCCGCGACCCAGTTTCTACGTGCACATGTCGCCCAGGCACGCGCTGGACGGTGTCTTTCACGTACGCGTCGCCGGGGCACTGTCAACCACGATGCCGGCGCTCAGGCGGGCGCTGGTGGATCTGGCGCCCTCCGTCCCCATCACCCAGACGCGCACCCTGCGCAATCAGATCGACGTGAACATCACGGACGATCGCCTGGCGATGACCATCGGCGCCGTGCTGGCGGGTGCGGCAATCTTCCTGGCCGGCGTCGGGCTCTTCAGCGCGATGGCACACATGGTGGGCCAGCGCACCAGGGAGATCGGCGTGCGCGTGGCTCTGGGCGCAACCGCGCTCGGCATTCAGGGGCTCGTGTTTCGCCAGGCCCTGTCGATCACCCTGCTTGGCGCGGCGATTGGATTCGGACTGGCGATGTGGGCCACTTCTGTCACCGCGAGCCGACTCTACGGCGTTGACCGATTCGACGGGGCAAGCTTCGGCGGAGCCGCGCTGGTTCTGGCGGCGGTCGCCCTTGGGGCGGCGCTCATTCCAGCGCGACGCGCATCGCGCGTCGATCCTGTGGACGCGCTGCGACGCGACTAGGGCGCCGCGGGCGTAATGGCGAAATGCATTTCGTAGCGCGGCGTGAACCTCAACGCCGCGATAAACGGCGGCCTTGAGACCCAGGCCGCCCTACGAGGACAGGCCGCCCTACGAGGAGGGCAGAGACATTCCTACATTCTTCCCTGCAATCGGTTTGTCCGACATTTCGCCATTTCGGACATTTGTGACATTTCGCCATTACACGCGGGAGCGCGCCTAGCGCCGTGCGAGAATGCGCTCCCGCACCATCGCCGCCACCGTTTGTTTCTCGCCGGCGATATCCACCGAAACCGCGTAGGTTCCAACGGCGAGCGGACCACTGGCCGCAGCGCCACCTGGAGCGCCCCCGCGCCCAGCGCCGCCACCTCGACCGCCACCGCCTCCCGCCAGAGGGACGTTCACGCGATTGAGCCCGGCGCGCGTCGGGCCGGTCAGTTGCCGCACGGTGCGACCTGCCGCATCGGCCAAAGTGATCTGTGCCTGACCGGTGCCGGCCGCCGCGAGGTGATACTGCACGACAAGCGCTTCCGGCTCATTAGGCACCTCGAGGTATTTGTCGCCGAAGAGGTGATAGTTCATCCCCTGCAGGCTGAATCCGTAGCGTGCTTTCGGCTCCACGGCGAACAGATGGAATTTCTTCGCGAGCACGTCGGCGGACAGTTCCTGCAGCGGTGTGATGTCGCCCGCCCAGATCGCACGCCCGTAGGTGGCGATCACCAGATCGTTCTCGCGAGGATGGACGGTCAGGTCGTGCACCGCCACGGTGGGGAGGTTGGCCTTCAGGCGCGTCCACTCACCGCCGCCATTGATCGAGACGTATACGCCGATGTCGTTGCCGACGATGAGCAGGTTCGCGTTTTTGCGATCCTGCACCACTACGTTGATCGGAGACGCGGGCAGGTTGCCGCTGACAGACGTCCACGTCTTGCCCAAGTCCGTCGTCTTGTACAAGAACGGCCGGAAGTCGTCGTTGCGAAAGCCGCTCTTCGACACAAACGCCGTGGCCGCATCGTGTGACGACGCGTAGACGCGGCTGACCCAGCGATCCACCGGCGCGCCCACTGCGGTCAGCGCGGGCGTGAGATCCGTCCACGCTCCACCGTGATTCTGCGACACGTGCACTTTGCCGTCGTCGGTTCCGACCCAGAGGACGCCCGCCTTCAGCGGCGACTCGGAGATCGACGTGATCGTGCAGTACGGCACGTTGAGGCCGATCTTCGCCGGGTCGTTGGTCGTCAGGTCGGGACTGATCTCTTCCCATGTGTCGCCGCGGTTCAACGAGCGGAACAGCACCTGTGCGCCCGCGTACAGAATCTGCGGGTTGTGCGGCGAGAGCGCGATCGGCGCAATCCAGTTGTAGCGCAACCGCGGCGCACTCGCATCACGCCGGGGTCGGATGTCGGTGCGGACGCCGGTCAACTGGTCCATACGTCCAAGCTGGTTCAGCTCGCGCGTGTTGTAAACCCAGCGGCTGTCGGTGGGGTCGATGACGTTATACATGCCGTCACCGGGGCCCACGGTCGTCCAGTGCTCCAGCGTGATGCGCCCGGTCGTGCTGTTGCTGGGGCCCTTCCACGAGTCGTGATCCTGGAAGCCGGCATAGACGTTGTACGGGTCGTCCATATCCACGCCCAGCGCGTATGCCTCGCCGATCCCCAGGTTCGGGAAGTAGTCGGACGTGCGGCCGCCGTCATACGACACATTCACGCCGCCGTCGCTGCCCAGCATGATGCGCTGCTCATCCAGCGGATCCCACCACATGCTGCGGAAGTCGCCGAAGACGCCGCGGAAAAAATTGCTGTCCCACGTCTTGCCGCCGTCTCGTGAGATGTACATCGAGTCGCTGGTGACGATGACCGTCTGGTCGTTGTGCGGATTGATGCGCACCTGGTTGAACGAATACGGCGCTTTGCCGCCCGCGACGTTGACGTCGGTGACGCTTCGCCACGTCACGCCGGCGTCATCGCTGCGATAGAGCTGGTTACCGATGATGCCGCTCGCGAGTGGGCTCGTCGGATTCGCGCCACCTACGCGACCTGCTGCACCTGGGGCTGGGTTCTGATTCTCCAGCAACGCGTACAACACGCGCGGGTTGCGCTGATAGATGTCGATGCCGATGCGGCCAATCTTCCCTGTCGGCAGTCCGCCGGCCAGTCGCGTCCACTTCGTGCCGCCATCAGTGGTCTTGTAGATGCCGCTCTCAGGGCCGCTCTCGATGATCTGCCACGGCTTGCGGTCTTTCTCATACATCGCCGCGTACAACACGGTGGGCGTCTGACGGTTGATCACGATGTCGATCGCGGCCACACCGTCGTTGATGTAGAGCACCTTGTCCCAGGTCTTGCCGCCATCCATCGTCCTGAACACGCCGCGTTCTTCGTTGCGTGAAAAGAGATGGCCGATCGCCGCCACATACACGACGTCCGGATTTTTCGGATGAATGACGATGCGGGCGATGTGGTGGGAGTCGGGCAGGCCCATGAACTGCCAGGTGGCGCCGGCGTCCACAGATTTGAAGACGCCCTTACCGGAGTAGGAGGAACGCGCCACGTCCTGAGCGCCCGTGCCCATCCAGACCACGTTGGGGTTGGATGGGGCGATGGTGACTGCGCCCACGGCGGCCGCGTCCACGCTGTCGGAGATGGCATTCCAGGTGATGCCGTTGTTGGTGGTCTTCCAGAGGCCGCCACTGCGGGTGGCGGCGTAAATTGTGTAGAGCTGGTCGCGGCCGGTGGTCTCGGGCACGGCAATTTCGGTGACCCACGCCGACGAGCGAAACGGGCCGAGGTTACGGAAGGTGAGCGCATTGGCCACCGCCTCAACGCCGGCAGCCGACTGCGCCTGCAGTGGGGTGGAGGGAATCAGAGCAGCAACGTTGAACAGCACCAAGCCGGCTGCAAGAACGGAAATACGGGAGATACGAGACGTCATGTGGACCCTCCGGAACGGGGCAATTGTACTTGCGCCGCGGGTGGAAGCACTGTGGGAGATTTCCGCTACCACCGCGGGATTTCGCCCGTAGTTCCGCGGCCTTGAGACCCAGGCCGCGCTACGAAATGCGCGTCACTCGTAGTTCCGCGGCCTGGGTCCGTCCTCGTAGGGCGGCCTGGGTCTCAAGGCCGCCGTGTGCCGCGGCGTTGAGATTCACGCCGCGCTACGTTAGGAGGACCTGTCGGCACAGGGTGTGCAAGAGAACCCGACGCCGAATGCTCACCCTGGCCACATTGCGCGAGAACTCTGCGCTTCTGAAGCTCGACCTGTACTGCAAGGGCGCGCGCCTGGACGAGTCGTGTCTGGACGGCGAGGGCACCGGTCGCGGGCTGCTGAGGACGCGGGCAGGCCTCGGGTCGGGCCTTGAAGTGGTGTTGCCAGGGGGATTCTGGACCAACGTGCCGGTGCTGGAGGCCTTCGCCCAGCGGTCGCCCTATGTCATTCGCCGCGAGGCCGGCGGCCTCACGCTTTATCGCAATGACGAGGCGGTCACGTCCCTCACGTTGTCGCCCAGGCCGGCGTGGTACGACGCCAAGACCCGATCCGGCAAACCGATGACGCGCGTCGGCACCCTTCAGGGCACCTACCTCGGTGTGTATCCCGCGAAGGTCTGTGACTACTGGGTGGCCGAACCCACGAAGACCAATTGTCACTTCTGTTCGGTGGGGCTGAACCTCGGGGTAGACGACGCGTCGGAGAAGTCCGTGGAGGAAGTGCTGGAGGTGGTGCGCGCGGCGCGCAATGAATCCGGCATCACGTACGTGGACTTCAATACCGGGCACTACGAGGGCGACACCTACCTCGATATTCTGGAGCCCTACCTTCGGCGCATCAAGAAAGAGACGGGCCTGCTCGTGGGCGTGCAGACGCCGCCGCATCACGATTTGTCCCGCTACGATCGCCTGCGCGCGATGGGCGTGAATCGCGTGTCGTTTTGTTTCGAGATTTTTGACCGGGACGTGTTTCGCGACGTGTGCCCAGGCAAAGACGCGCAGTATGGACTGGATCGCTACCTGGATGCCATCCGGTATTGCGCCCGGCTGGGAGCCCAGGGACCGGCGTCTGAGCCGTGGGTCACCAATGGCGAGATCATCGCGGGGCTCGAGCCGCCGGAGTCATCCATCGCAGCCATCAACTGGATCACGGCCGCCGGCGCCATTCCCACGGTGTGTGTCTTCCGCCCGCTGCGCGGCACCGACTACGAAGACCGCGAGCCGCCCGACACCGAGAGCCTCATCCCCGTGTTCCGCCGGCTCTACGAGGCGTGTATGGAGGCAGGCTTGCCCATTGGCTGCGCGCCCGACGTCCATGTCTCGCTCGTGCTGTTGCCCGAGGAGTGCGAGTCACTGTCCACACGTCAGTTCCGGTGGCACCGGATGAAACTCGCCGTCATGAAACGCGTCTTCGCCGCCCAGTTCGCGCGCCGCCTCCGGCGCCACGCGGTGTAGCCAGGGTGTCAGTCCTCGTAGGGCGGCCTGAATCTCAAGGCCGCCGAAGGGCCGCGGCGTTGAAGTGCACGCCGCGCTACGAAGACCGGAACTCTGGACCCTGGACCCTGGACTCTGGACCCTGGACTAGTGCGCGTTGCGCATGAGCACGAGCACCGTCTGGTCGTCGATCTGGGGCCCGTGTTTCTCGCACGCTTCAAACACGGCGGTCTCGATCGCCTCGAGCGATCCCGACGCGGCGGCCGTCGTCACGGCCGCCTTCAGACCATCCAGTCCCAGCTCGCGGTCCTGCCGGTCGAACACCTCAAGCAGGCCGTCCGTCACGATGACCAGGACGTCGCCGTGAGCCAGCACCAGCTCGTGGCTCCGGTAGACCGTGTCGTCGAGCAGTGCGAGCGCCAGTTGTGATTGGCCGACCCAGACAGACGTGCCAGTGGCGCGCGAGTAGTGCAGCATCGGCGGATGACCGGCCAGCAGGTACGCGAGGCGCCCCGGCGCCGTCTGCTGAATGCACGCGGCCGTGATGAACATGTGGGGCTGCCGCAACGGGCTGATGACCCGGTTGATGTGCGTCACCACCTCGCCGACTTCGCGCCCATCGTCGAGCGCCGAGCGGAACGCGGTCTTGAACATGCCCATGAGCACGCCGGCGGCCACTCCGTGTCCGCTGACGTCGGCCACGGTGGCAAACCATCCGTGCCGGGCATCCACTTCGTCCACCAGATCGCCGCCCACGTCGCCGCTTGGACGAGAACGCCCGACCCACGTGATGTCGCCATTGCGGCCCGCAAGACGCGGCACGAGCGCGGTGTGAATATCGCGCGCCAGTCGAATCTCGGCGTGGGCGCCCGAGAAGCGCAGTCCTTCACGGCGGATGAGATAAAAGAATGACGAATACGCGCCCATGAGGCTCGTCACCGTCAGGCCTGCAAGAATCGTCAGCCGTGTTTTCAGGGCCTCAAGCCCGCCTGCGTCGAGTGCCGTCGGGGCGGGGTCCGTCACCGTGACCGTGAGGTTGAGCAGGTACGTCACTCCGAGCTGCACCGCGACAGGAATTGGAAACCAGCGGGGGTAGTTGATGATGGTCCAGGCGTAGGTCACGGCGATCCCGCCAGAGAACAGCGTCATGGTCACCACCACCCACCAGGGACCCACATTGAGGGTGACCGATTCCTGCAAGAGCCCGATCGGCGCGAAGCAGAAGAAGATGCCCGCATAAAAGGCGACTTTCGCGCCTGTGGGCATCGTGCGGAAAAACTGGGCGATGAGTCGTTTACGTCGTTCGGCTGACATCGGGGCGAACCAAGTCTACAATCGCCCCTGTCATGGTGATTCGAATTCTCGTCTTGTTGTCTCTTCTCGCGTGGCCGACCGTTCCGGCTCAGACAAACGTACCGCTCACGGCCTTGACCTGGCGCAACGTCGGACCGGCCGTGACCGGCACGCGGATTGTGGAACTGGCGGTCGTCGAACGTGACCCACGCACCTTCTACGCCGCCACGGCGTCGAGCGGTGTGTGGAAGACCGGCAACGCCGGCACCACGTGGTCACCGGTGTTTGAGCGAGCCGGCCGCATCTCGATCGGCGGCATGGCCGTGGCGCCGTCGAATCCCGACATCCTCTGGGTCGCCACCGGTGAACCGAACATGCGCAACCTGCGCAGCACCTCGCCCGGCGATGGGATCTATCGATCCGACGATGGAGGCCGGTCGTGGCAGCACAGAGGCTTGCGCAACAGCCAGCACATGGGGCGTGTGGTGGTGCATCCCACCAACCCCGACATCGTGTACGCGTCGGCGGTTGGGTCGATGTGGGACTCGAACAACGAGGCTCGCGGCCTGTGGAAGACCACCGACGGCGGCTCGACGTGGAGGAACGTGCTGGCGCCTGGTGGGCGCACGGGCGTGGTGGACATCGCCATGGATCCGCGAAATGCCAGTGTGCTGTATGCGGCCGCGTGGCATCGCGAGCGCCGCGATTGGAGCTTCATCAGCACGGGCACGGGAAGCGGCGTCTACAAGTCCACGGACGCGGGCGAAACATGGTCCCGCCTCGCCGCCGGACTTCCAGCCGGGCCGATGGGACGCATCGGTCTTTCGGTCTGCCGCTCACAGCCGGCAACAGTCTTCGCCGCTGTTGAAGGTGACGCGGCCACTCGCGGCGTCTATCGCTCCACCGATGCGGGCGCCACGTGGACCCGCCGCGCTCCCATCAGCGCATCGTCGTACTACTACGGCCAGATTCGGTGTGACCCAGGCGACCCCCAACGTGTGCACGTGTTGCAGACGGAGATTGCGACGTCGAGTGATGGCGGCGCCACATTCCGTACAGAGCTACCAGGTCCGGGTGTGCATGTGGATCACCACGATCTGTGGACGAACCCGTCCAACCGTGAGCATCTGATTCTCGGCAATGACGGCGGCGTGTATCAGTCGTACGATGCGGGCCGCAGCTGGCGTCACATGAGCCAGATGGTCACCACGCAGTTCTACACGGTGGCCACCGACATGCGCGAGCCCTTCTATTACGTCTACGGAGGGACCCAGGACAACAACTCACTGGGCGGTCCGAGTGCGACCCGCAACAGCGACGGCATCGTCAACGACGACTGGTACGTCACGGTGGGCGGTGACGGATTCTCGGTGCAGGTGGAGCCCGCAAATCCGAATGTGGTCTACACCGAGTCGCAGTACGGTGGTCTGGTGCGGTTCAATCCATCGACGGGCGAGCGGCGCCGGATTGTGCCGCAAGCGCCCGCAGGCACGACGTATCGATGGAACTGGAACGCGCCCATTCACCTCTCCGTGCACGACGGCTCCACGGTGTACTTCGGGTCGCAGTTCCTGCATCGCAGTCGGACTCGCGGCGACAGTTGGGAGACGGTCAGTCCTGATCTCACGAAGCAGGTCGCGATCGATCCTGCCAATCGCATCTCCGACTACGGCACGTTGCGCTTCATCCACGAATCACCTCGCCGCGCGGGACTGATCGCCGTCGCGACAGACGATGGGCTGGTGCAGGTGACAGAGGATGGCGGTGTCACCTGGAGGAAGATCGAGACGTTTCCGGGTGTGCCCATCGGCACGCAGATCGTGCGCGTGTTCTTCTCCGCGCACGACGACAAGGTGATGTATGTGGTGCCGGCCGGTCATGAAGACGACGACTTTGAGCCGTATCTGTTGAGGAGCGCTGACCTTGGTATGACGTGGACGTCGGTGGCGGGCGACCTGCCGCAAGACAGTCCGGTCTTGTCTTTTGTTGAAGACCCGTCGAATGCCAAGCTGCTGTTCGCGGGCACCTATACCGGAGTCTTCGGCAGCCTCGACGCGGGGCAGACGTGGCGACCGGTGGCGGCGGGCCTGCCGACGGTGCCGGTGCACGACATGGTGATTCATCCTCGCGAACGCGATCTGGTGATCGGCTCGCATGGCCGCGGCATCTGGATCCTGGATTCGATCCGTGGCCTCGAGGCGCTCACCGGAGACGCGCCCTCGTCGTCTGCGGTGGTGGTGGCCGCGCGGCCCGGTACGCAGTGGACCAGGTTCCAGCGTGGGCGCGATGCCATCGGGCAGACATACTTCCGCGCGCCGAATCCCGAAGATGGCGTCTACATCGACTACCGGCTGTTCACCGGTGCGGGAGACGGCCGCCTCACCATTCACAACGCGGCCGGTGAGCTTGTGCGCACGCTGCCTGTGCCCGCCGATCCGGGCGTCACGTTGCGACGCGTGGTGTGGGACATGCGCGGCGAAGCGGTGGCCGGCGGTGGTCGTGGGGCTGGCGCGGGCGGGGCGCCCGGGGGCGGCCGCGGCGGCGGGCGCGGTGCGCTCGTCGCGCCGGGCACGTATCAGGCCCGGCTGACCGTAGGCGGACAGACGGTCACGACCACGGTGGAGGTGCGCGCCGATCCGGGTAGGTGACTGGGGAACTGGGGAACTTGGGAACTTGGGAACTGGGGAACTGGGGAACTTAGGAACTGGGGAACTTCCTCGTAGGGCGGCCTGAACCTCAAGGCCGCCGAACTCCGCGGCGTTGAAGCGCGCGCCGCGCTAGAATGCTTGTTCGGCAACAACCTGTTTTTTGTGGAGGATGCATGAAGAAACTGTCTCTTGGTGTGGGTGGTGTGATGTTGGCGATGGCCATGGCGCTGCCGGCGTATGCGGCCGACCCGGTCAAAGTCACCGGTGAGTTGATTGATGTCATGTGCGGCGCCACCAAGAAGGGGCCCGATCACAAGGCGTGCGCCGAAAGCTGCGCGAAGCGCGGTGAGCCGGTGGCGGTGTTCGCCAAAGACGGCATGTACGTGATCACCGGCAAGCTGACGGCCGAGAAGAACGCCAAGCTCATCGAGTTCATGACCAAGCAGGTCACGGTGACTGGCGAAGTGACGAAGGACAAGGACGGCAAGCTCTCGATCGCCGCCGATTCCATCGTGATCGCGGCCGCCAAGTAAGGACGCCGAGAACCCCAGGACCTCTGAGGTCTGACCTCAGAGGTCGTTCTTGATATGCGCACTCCCTTGCGGCTGCTCTTCCTCCTTGTCTGCCTCCTGGCGGCGCGTGGCCTCACGGCCCAGCAGCCCCCTCCGCTCGACGCCGCCCTGACGGCGCTCACCCAGACCAACGTCATTCGCGCGGGGGCCACCGCGCGGCTCGCCATGCGCGTGGTGCTCGACAAGTCGCTGCACGTCCAGTCCAACACGCCGAGTGACCCGGGGTTCATCGCCACGGTGCTCACGGTGGATCCACCTGCGGGCGTCACGGTGGACGAACTGGTGTATCCGGCGGCCACCGCCCTCAAGCAGTTTGGTCAGCCTGAGCCGCTGTCGGTCTACGGCCACGACTTCGTGATTGGTGTGCAGGTGACCCTGGCGCCCAACGTGGCGCCAGGCACGCTCGTGATCAGCGCGCGCCTGCGGTATCAGGCCTGCAACGACACCGTCTGCTTCCGTCCGCTCACCGAGGCCGTGCCGTGGATTGTCGAAGTCGTGCCCGCGGGCACAGCAGTGACACCGCAACACCAGGCCGTCTTCGCGGGGATCGCATTTGGCAAGGGCATCAAGCCTCCGCCGCGCACCGCAGAAGCGGCTCCAGCAGCACCTGCGCCAACACCCGCTGGGGGCGGCGCGGACGGTGTAGCGGCCCTCGACAAGTTCACGCTGCAACTGGCCACCGGCGGCTACCTCGGGACAAACGACTTCCTCACGTTCATCAAAGATGCCGAGTCTGGAACGAAGCCGTCCGGACTCTTCGACAATCGCGGCCCGCTGGCGATTCTCCTGATCGTGCTCGTGGGTGGTCTCGCGCTGAACCTCACGCCATGCGTGTTGCCCATGATCCCGATCAATCTGGCCATCATCGGCGCGGGGGCCAAAGCCGGGTCGCGCAGTCGCGGGTTCATCCTGGGCGCAAGCTACGGCGCGGCCATGGCGGTGGTCTATGGTGTGCTCGGTCTCGTGGTGATTCTCACTGCCGGCACGTTCGGTGCGATCAACTCATCGCCCTGGTTCAATCTGAGTATCGCTGTGTTGTTTGTCGCGCTCGGCCTGGCGATGTTCGACGTCCTCATGATCGACTTTTCGAAATTCTCCGCAGCGTTCCAGCCAACCTCCACCCAGCAGGGGAGCGTGGCCCTGGCCTTCACGATGGGCAGCGTCGCGGCTCTGCTGGCCGGCGCCTGCGTGGCGCCTGTCGTGATTCAGGTGGTGCTCTTCGCGAGCGACCTGTATGCAAAAGGCAACGGCGTGGCGCTCGCGTTACCGTTTGTGCTCGGACTTGGCATGGCCTTGCCATGGCCCATCGCCGGTGCGGGCATGGCGGCCCTGCCGAAACCCGGTGCGTGGATGGTCCGCGTCAAGCAAGTATTCGGCGTCGTCATCCTGCTGACCGCCGCCTACTACGGCTACCTCGCGTACACGTTGTTCGATGATCGATCCGCTGACGCCACCGAAGTCTCGTCCTCCGTCAGCGAGATGCTGGCCAGCGGCTGGCACTCGTCACTGGCGGTCGGGCTTGCCGAAGCGGAGCGCGACAACAAGCCGGTCCTGCTCGACCTCTGGGCCACCTGGTGCAAGAACTGCTTGACCATGGATAAGACCACGCTGAAGGATCCGCTTGTGACGGCGGCGCTTTCGGGATACGTGAAGATCAAGGTGCAGTCTGAGGATCTCGACGACCCGGCCACGGCGGCGATCATGAAACGCCTCGGCGCCGTCGGGCTTCCGGCGTATGCAATTCTTCGACGCTCGTAGAGCCGCGGCGTTGAGGTTCACGCCGCGCTACGAAATGCGCGTCCTGATCGCCCTCGTAGCGCGGCCTGGGTCTCAAGGCCGCGGCTTTTTTTGAAATGCGATATTTTTCTCGTAGCGCGGCCTGAATCTCAAGGCCGCGGCTCTTGGGGGAACTGATGACTGAATATCGAAACGCCCTGTTGCGAGTAGCCGCGGTGCTCCTTGTGTCGGCCGCTCCCGCCGCGGCGCAAACAACCGCCGCAGATGGCGTCACCGTAAACGCGGCCGGCGATCCGCAGTACTCCACGTTTTCGCTGTGCGCGATTGACCCGGCCACAGGGCAGTCGGGCGCGGCGGTGACCACGCGGGTGCCGTTTGTGGGCCGCGCTGTGCCGCATGTGCGCGCACGTCCCGACAAGGGTGTGGGCGCCGTGTGCACGCAGGCCTCCACCATGGTGGAGTTTGGCGCGCGTGGGCTCGACCTGATCGAAAAGGGCGTGGAGCCGAAGGACATCATCACGCAGTTGCTGGCCACCGATGAACGCCGCGAGTCGCGGCAGGTGGGCGTGATCGACATGCAGGGTCGCTCGGCCGCCCACACCGGCAAGCAGAACGGCGTGTGGGCCGGCAGCAAACAGGGCCTCAACTACACGGTGCAGGCCAACATCATGGTGGGGCCTGAAGTCATCGAGGCGGTGGCCGCCACGTTTGAGGCCACCGACGGCGTAGGCATGCCGCTGGCCGAGCGGATGATCCTGGCGCTCGAGGCGGGCTACGCCAAAGGCGGAGACAGGCGATGGGGATCACTTGCAGTCGGCGGCGATCAAGATCGCCGACCCGAACAACCCCGGCCGCGGCGGCGATCACATCGCGCTGGCCATCGAGGTGGGCGAGCATCCGAACCCCGTTGGCGAGATGAAGCGCATCTACATGACCACGGCCCGTCGTCTTGGCTATCGCGAGTTTTCGCGCGTGGAAGGCGCCGACGTCATCGAACTCAAGCGGATGCTGCACGCGCTCGGCTACTGGCGCCCCACGCTGGCGGCGTTTCCTGATCCCGCGCCTGCCCGCGAGTACGGCGTGTTCGACGAAGAAGCGATTGCCGCGGTAGACAAGTTCCGCGCCGACAACGCGATGACCTATCAGGGCAACGCGCCCGGCCTCGTGGACGCGCGCTTCATCGACGCTCTCCGCGCCGCGTATTTCAAGAAGCGCAAAGGCGGCTAGCGCGCATTTCGTAGCGTCGAAAGCGGGCGAGCATTTCGTAGCGCGAGGGAGCGGGGCGCGCATTTCGTAGCGCGAGGGAGCGGGCGCGCATTTCGTAGCGCGGCGTGCACTTCAACGCCGCGGAACTCGGCGGCCTTGAAGTTCAGGCCGCCCTACGAGGAAGGTCCCCCAAGGACCCCGGGACCCCAGGACTCCTGGACCCCGATACGCTCACTTTTCTTTCTTATAAAACGCCGACTGGAACTCCTCGATCAGGCGCTTCATCTCGATCGCGTCGCGCTTGCTGTGACCGTGGCAGACCACCGGGTTGTGGCCGCCCGTGGTTTCAATCATCACGTCCGAGAACATGATGTTCGTGTCGATCTTGATCGACGACACGTGCGACAGGTGGATGGACGCTTCGAGCTTGCCAATCCACTGCGGTGTGAAATGCGTGACGCTCGATTGCGAGATCACCACCTGGGTGGGGAACAGCCGGTTGCCCTGGCTCAGGCGGCTGGCGCGGAACACATGTTCGCCCGGCAGCGCGCGGCCCTTCCAGAGGATGTACCAGGCCAGTAGCAGCAGGAACACGGCCAGGCCGATGGCGATGAGAGCGGGGGTGGAGAGCGAATCCGTGGGAAGGGTATCCATAGCGGTGTGGCGGCCAATTATTGCGCATAATGGGCGCGTGTTTCGCCGCCTTTTCCTGCCCCTTCTGTTGTGTCTGCCGGCCTGCACCTCCTACGGCCCGGTGGACGTCGTCGAATTCAGCGCCCAGGATGCCCAGGTGGCCATGGCCGCCGGCACCCTGTTGTCGCGGACGCTGACCCAGTCATACCTCGACCGCATTGCGAGGGTAGACGACGCCGGGCCGATGCTGAACGCCGTCATCGAGGTCAATCCCGCAGCGCTCGCCGAGGCCGACGCGCTGGACGCCGAGCGGGCCGCGGGCCACGTGCGGGGCCCACTGCACGGCATCCCGGTGCTCCTCAAAGACAACATCGATGTGGCCGGGCTGGTGAATTCCGCAGGCTCCCTCGCGATGGCCACCCATCGTCCCGCCAAGGACGCGTTCCTGGTGACGCAGTTGCGCGAAGCCGGCGCGGTCATTCTCGGCAAGACCAATCTCAGCGAATGGGCCAACTTCAGGTCAACCCGCTCGTCGTCGGGCTGGAGTTCGCGCGGAGGCCAGACGAAAAATCCCTACGCACTCGATCGCAATCCCTGCGGTTCAAGCTCGGGCACGGGTGCGGCCATCGCCGCAAGCCTTGGCGCCATCGGTGTCGGCACTGAAACCGACGGCAGCATCATTTGCCCGGCGTCGGTGAATGGTCTGGTCGGATTGAAGCCCACAGTGGGACTGATCAGCCGTGGCGGCATCATTCCCATCTCGATTTCTCAGGACACGGCGGGGCCGATGGGACGGACGGTGTCGGACGTGGCCATGCTGCTCAGCGCCATCGCGGTGGTGGATGATGCGGATCCCGCAGGGCCGGCGTCTGTTGACCATCGCCCCTCCGACTACTCCGCATTCCTGTTGTCGGATGCGCTTCGTGGCAGGCGCATCGGCGTGCTCCGCCAGGCGATGGGGTATCACCCCGATGTGGATGCCGTCATGGCGAACGCGCTCGATGCCGTGCGAAAGTTGGGCGCCGAAGTGATCGACGTGAAGATCCCCACCTACAACCAGTGGAATGACCCGGAGTTCGAGGTGTTGCTCTACGAGTTCAAGGACGGCCTCAATGCGTACTTGAAGTCATCCGGTGCGCCGGTCGCGTCGCTTGAGGCGTTGATGGCGTGGAACACGGCACACGCCGCCGAGGCGATGCCGCTCTTCGGCCAGGAGATCTTCGCGCAGGCGCAGGCCAAAGGGCCGCTGACCGACGCGGCCTATCTGAAAGCGCGAGACGATGCGCGAAGGCTGGCGGGGAAGGACGGCCTGATCGCGGTGATGGATCAGTTGACGCTCGACGCCGTCATTGCGCCGAGCATGTCGCCCGCGTGGACCACCGACCACGTGCTGGGCGATCACTTCGTCGGCGCGGGATACGGTGTGGCGGCCGTTGCCGGCACGCCGAGTCTGACCGTGCCTGCCGGTGAGGTGGCGGGCCTGCCGGTGGGCGTGACATGGATGGGCCGCGCGTGGAGCGAGGCCGACCTCATCAGTTTCGCCTATACGTTTGAGCAGGCCACTCAGGCACGGCGGGCGCCGAAGTTCGCAAGAGGGGGCCAGCGATGAGGAAGGCATGGTTCGTCTCCCAGGCACTGCTCGTCGCAGGCGCGCTGCTGTCCGGATGCAACGGGCAACCGTCAGAGCCGCCGCCCGACCGCGTGTTCATCAACGGCCGCATCTGGACGGGCGATGCTCGGATGCCCGAGGCGCAGGCGATTGCGACGCGGGGCGACCGCATCGTGGCGATCGGGCTGAACCAGAGTATCCGGGCGCTTGCGGGCGACGCCACCGAGGTGATCGATTTGGGCGGCCGGCGCGTGGTGCCCGGTTTCAACGACGCGCATTGGCACTTGCCGACCCGGCGCACGGCGGATCTTGTGGACGCCGGCAACGTGCAGGAGATTCAGCGCCGCCTGAAGGAGTTCGCGGCCACGCTCGGCCCGGACGAGTGGGTCACCGGCCGCGGGTGGGGGCCGTCGGATTTTCCAGACAATCAGGCCCATCGCCGCTACCTCGATGAAGTCTTTCCTGACCGTCCGGTGCTCCTGACCGATCGCGACGGCCATCAGACGCTCGCCAACAGCCATGCTCTGACCCTGGCCAAGGTGACGCGCGCCACAAGCGATCCCGCGAACGGCCGCATCGATCGTGCCACTGACGGCGAACCCACAGGTCTGCTCAAGGAAGCCGCGTCGTCGCTCGTGCGCCGGTTGATTCCACCTGTGAACGCCGACCAGGTCTATCGAGCGTTGCTCGCTGAAATGGACAAGGCGGCGTCGTTTGGATTGACGTCGCTGCAGGTGGCCTCGGGAAGCGGGGCTTCCGGCATCGAGTACGAGGCGTATCAGCGCGCGTTGCGCGAGGGGACGCTGAAGGTGCGCGTCAGGCTCGGTGTGCCATTTGAGCGCGATGTGACCCCGGCGCAGTTGACGGAGTTTGTCGCGCTCCGCGATCGGCACCGTGGCGGCCTGCTGGCCTACGGCATTGCCAAGGGCATGCTCGACGGCACAGTGGATGCGCACACGGCGGCGATGCTGGAGCCCTACGCCGCAAGCACCGACACCGGTTTGCCGATGTGGACGCAAGCCGATCTCAATCGCGTGGTCGCCGCGTATGACAAAGTCGGACTGCAGATTCAGCTCCACGCGATTGGTGACCGCGCGATCCGGATGGCGCTTGATGCCTTCGAGCAGGCCGCGAAGGACAACGGCACCACCGGCCGCCGCCATCGAGTGGAGCACATCGAAGTGCCGGCACTTGCGGATTTGCCGCGGTTCAAGACCCTGGGCGTGATCGCTTCCACGCAGGCGATGTTCGCCAGTCCTGACGCCATCACCCTCACCAACTATGCGCCGGCGCTGGGGCCGGCCCGCGCCTCCCGCTCCAACGCATTCAAGTTGTTTGACGATGCGGGGGCGGTGCAGGCGTTTGGGAGCGACTATCCCGTGTTCACGATGGAGGTGATGCGCGGAGTGCATGCCGCCGTGACGCGGGAGATGCCTGATGGCACGCCGGCGGGTGGGTGGTACCCCGACCATCGGATCTCGGTGGGCGCGGCCGTCCAGCACTTCACGAAGGATGCAGCCTTTGCGAGCTTCGACGAAGCCGACAAGGGCACCCTGGAAGTGGGCAAACTCGCGGACTTCGCCGTGTTGTCCGACGACATTTTCGCGATTCCCCCCGCGCAGCTGCACAAGGTGAAGGTTGTGCTGACAGTGATGGGGGGCCAGACGACTCACACAAGACCGAAGTAGGGTAGAGATGCCGTCAGGGCGCAAGACTGGATACCCGGTGGAGCGCTATGATGGCGGACCATGCCGGAGAGGTGGATTTTGTTCGGAAGGCTCACATCTTGGCGTTTAGGAGGGTGGACGAGATGAAGTCCGACGAGCAGCGAGAAGACCCGCCGCCGGACTTCCGTGACACAAACCAGAGACGAGATGTGAATCAGGCTCAGTGGCTGGCTGAAATTGCGGCGCAAATTGCCGACGGTCGGCTTATCGACTGGCCTGCCGTGGAGGCGCGTGCCCAGGACGATCACGACCGCGGGATGATCCGGCGTCTGCAGTCCATTCAGCGACTGGCCCACGCACAAACGGCCTTGACCGCACCCGGCCGTGAAGAAGAGGCGGTGCTGTCCTCGTGGGGGGCCCTCACGATCCTCGAGAAAGTTGGCCGAGGTACGTTCGGCGATGTGTATCGCGCGTGGGATCCGCGCCTCGACCGCCATGTGGCGCTGAAGATTCTCCGCCGGAGGGAAACTGCGGGGCCTGGAGCCGAGTCTGCAATCATCGAAGAGGCGCGCCTTATGGCGCGCGTGCGCCATCCCAACATCGTCACGGTCTACGGCGCCGAACGCATCGACGGGCGCGTCGGCATCTGGATGGAGTTCGTCGAGGGCCTGACGCTGGAACAGGAACTGCGCGACAAGGGCCCCCTCAGTGGCGACGATGTGCTGGCGGTGGCGGTAGATCTCTGTGGCGCGTTGGGTGCAGTCCACCAAGCGGGATTGTTACATCGGGACTTGAAGGCGCAGAACGTGATGCGCGCCACAGATGGGCGGATCCTGCTCACGGATTTCGGCGCGGGCCGCGACGGTGCTCAGAGCTCGGAAGGCGATGAGATAGAGCTGGCCGGCACGCCGCTCTATCTGGCGCCAGAACTCTTCGCAGGACAGCGGCCAACCATTGTCAGCGACCTCTACGCCCTGGGAGTGCTGCTCTACCATCTCGGGACGGGAGAGTTTCCGGTGCGCGCGCCATCGCTCCGCGCATTTCGCGATGCCCACACACACCCACGAGTGCCCACGCGGAAGGTTCGGGCGGATTTGCCTCGATCACTCGCCACGGTGATCGATCGACTGCTCTCCGTCAATCCACCCGACAGATACCTCACCTCCGCGGAGGTGACCGGAGCCCTGAAGGGACTGATGCCGCAGACGGTCTGGATGATGGCCGCCGGCGTGGTCGTTACCCTCGTATCATTGGCCGTCCTTTTTGATGTTGGATCCGTACGGAGTCGTTGGTTCGGCGAAGTTGGCACGGATACCGCTCCTGTTGGCATCGCGGCTTCAGCGCGCACTCGTAAGCTGAATCCTCCGGCATCTCAGTGGTTAGGCCAACCCTCACGCGACGGGCGGTACTTTGCCGTACGTCAACGCCGGTGGGGGTGATTTTCCTGAGGTGACCTTTGGCATGGGACTTCGCCACGGGCGCCGCTCATCAGGTGACGAGCAAACCCGTGGACAGTGTGGAGCACGCAGGATGGTCGGCCATGTCGCCTGATGGGGGTCGCATTGCGTACCAGTGGTGGGTTGGTGACGAGGAGTACGAGCTGCGAGTCGTCGCCGCCGGCGGCGGCGAGGAACGGGTCATCGTTCCGCGGACGGCGAACCACTACTCCTTGCGGACGCCGCTGGAATGGTCCGCGGACGGTTCGCAGATCTTGTGTCTGATGGAACAAGTCAATGGCCACTGGGTAGACCTTGCTCTCATACCGGCAGATGGCGGTGCGCCGAAGCTCTTACATTCGTTCCCAGAGGAGGACCCGGGCCATGTGAGCCTATCGCCCGACGGCCGCTTTGTAGCCTATGATTTTCCTCGCCATTCGGGCTCAGTCACTGGAACCCAACTCATCATTCTCCCGACAGACGGGTCGCCACCACGGTCACTGATTGATGGATCGGCGAACGATGGAAGCCCTTTGTGGACACCGGACAGTGCGCAGATCTTCTTCACCAGCGATCGATCTGGCGAGTCAGACGGGTGGATCGTCGATGTCTCCGACGGTGTGTCGCGGGGCCAACCTCGATTGGTCTCAAGGAACATGGAGTTTGCGCGGCCTGTGGCCCTGACAAGTGACGGAAGGTACCATTACAGGCTGGACACAAGCGCCCTTCATGTCTATGTCGTCCCTGTCGATCTGGCCGGCGGCAGCCCGCAGGGCAAGTCTGTTCGGTTTCCACTTGGTGCTGTAGCTGCGTATTCCTTGCCGGGCTGGTCTCCCGACTTCAGATTCCTGGCCTACCTGACCGGGCCGTCAAGCCCTGGCCCCCCAGTCATTCGCGATGCCAGCGGGATTACGATCGTCGATACGTTGTCCGGGACAAGACGCGACATCGTTCCGCAGCTTTCTGCGCTCAGGGACCGCCTTCCGCTCTGGTCACCCAGCGGCGACAGCATTTTCGTTAAGGGCACAAGCTTGGAGAATCGGACGGGCTATTTCCGGGTCGACGTCGTGTCCGGCGAGACCGCACCAGTCATGTTTCTTGACTCTCCGGACCGCTATTCTGCGTTCCGCTGGTCAGTTGATGGGCGTGCACTGCTCTATATGGACGCTGAGCGCGGGATCGTGGCTCACGACTTGGCGAGCGGTCGGGAAGCGATCGTGGTGGACTGGAAGGCGAACAAGTTTCTTGGGTTCTTCGGGTTTGCGGCGTCGCCGGATGGCCACTCTCTGGCGTTTGGCGCACAGGGCGCTGGAAGCTTTGCCCCGGCCGTATTCGCGCAGGCCTTCGGTGGGGCGCCCATTGATCTGTTTCGATTGGGAAGCTCGGAACCTGGAAATAGGAAATTGCTCAACGTTCTGGCGTGGACGCCTGATAATCAGGAGATCTTGTTCGCCACATTGAAGTTCGGATTGGCCGTGGGCTCTGATGTACCTTACCAACTCTGGAGAGTCCCCGCGGCAGGTGGTGAGCCTCAGAATGTCGGCGTGCGTATACCTGGGTTTGCACCTCCGTACGCCACCTCCCTGAGTCCAGACCTCAAGTTCGTCGCATACAGCGTTGTCGAGAGGGCCGACGAGATGTGGGTCATGGAGCAGTTCCTTCCTCCCCGAGGCAGCGAGATCTTTCGGCCGAGACGATAGTCAGCGGCGGGTCGGTAATGATTTGAGGACGTTCACCAGAAAATTTGCGCCGCAATCTCCGCCAGCCACCGGTGAGGACCAGCGACGTTGTCGCCACTCACTTTGTCTTCTCCTCCGGGGCTTTGGAGCTCGCCGGCATTGTCAGCGTCCAGACTTCGATCGGCGTCCTGCTGACGCGACGGTCGGAGAAGACCATCCTGTTGGCACCCGCGTTGATGCGCGGATCTGAGATTGCCGCAGGTGCCCAGAACAGGTGTGTGGAAGCACCAGAGCCGATGTCGATCGCCCAGGTTCTCGACTGTTGAGTTGCCGGCATTCCCTTGAGCGGTTCGGGAGCCAGCAAGTAAACGAGCGTGAGCCAGCGGTCGTTCATGGCCCAGCCACCGACTTGTAGTTGTTGAGATCCCGGTGTCGGGTTCGGGAACGAAGCCAGAGTTGTGACGTGTCCACTGGACACGTCCATGATTCTGACGCTCACTGCAGTTGCGCCTGCAGTGAGGAATGCCAGCCGCTGTCCATCCGCAGACAGCGCGAGGCCAGTTTCCAGTTGTCGCTCATCCCCGAGAGTCGCGTCCGAACTCGAGTAGACGATTGCATCTCTCTTCGAATCGATCGAGAGCTTTCGAATATCCCCAGTGCCAACGGCATAGAAAACGGTCGTGCCGTCAGGAGAGATGGCGACGTTCTGGGGATTCAAGTCGCCGCTGTCCCCGCCGAGGGCAAACTGGCGACTCACCGTTCCATCGCCCCTGTTGATGATGCTCCAGATTGCACCCTCTTGAGACGGTTGGCAACAGACCGCGAGAGATGAGCCGGATCGCGACCAATGAACGTAGATAGGGGCGGTTCCTGGCGGAAGCGGGAGCGTCTCTTCGCGGCCGGACGAGAACTCTCGGAGTGTCAGAAACGGCTTTGCTTGCCCTACGCCGAAGATCCGGCTGAGCGGCTCCTCGGAACTGAACGCCAGCCACCTGCCGTCTGGTGACCAGTCTGCGGCGACAGCATACAAATCAGCCACTGAAATAGTGCCGAACACCTTCGGCACGGCTGTGTAACTTGCGGTGAAATCGATTCCTGCAACGTAGGTTTCCCAGCGGGCAGAATGCACGCTGAAGAACATCGTCCCATCCTGAGACATTCCCAACGGTTCAACGCCCTGCCTGGCGTACGCCTGGACCACAGTTACGTGTCGATCAATGACCCGGACCCTCATGAACGACGAAATGCCTGCTCGGTCGCCCATGTAATGCAGATCCTCGCCATTTGGTGCCCAAATGGGGGCGTAACCGCCTCGAACGACCAAGACATCCTCGCCTGACTGGGTATCGATCTTCCTCAAGTCCAGCTTCCTCAAGTCCAGGTGCCCCCCATCCGAGTCTGTCGAGTAGGCCAGCCAGCGTCCATCCGGAGAGAGGTTGAATCCAGCGAGGTGGCCGGAGACTCGACCTAACGATCGATGACTCTTGTCCTCTTCGACAACCAGGAAGTCATGTTGGGCCAGGGCTGACCCGGTTGATGCCGCCACTGCTAAC
Organism: Acidobacteriota bacterium; assembly: GCA_016716905.1. Classification (NCBI taxonomy): domain Bacteria; kingdom Pseudomonadati; phylum Acidobacteriota; species Acidobacteriota bacterium. Next base: position 1,241,237 of record JADJUS010000004.1, read on the forward strand.
ACGTGTTCGGACAGGCTCAGATACTCGATACGAGACTTCGACTCCCCAAGCATCGCGAGAGAAGCCACCTCGTGGTCGTTCATTCCATCAACGTCGACCATCCGAACCGACTGCCTGTCGGTCGCGACGTAGGCGATCCGCCGCCCGTCAGAGCTCAGTTGAGGGATCGCCGCGCCAAGCCTGCGACCCGGACCCGGTTCCCCAATTGGGGTCACATGCCCCGTCTCGACGTCACACCGCGCCAACTGTCCAAACCGCAGTCTCGACGTAGCGCCCGACGCCACCTCTGCTTGGTCGAGACAGACCAGCCACCGGCCATCAGGCGAGGGGTTTCCCGGTGCGACGCCTGACCCCCACTCCGGGCCGACCCTGCGGAATCCCTGTGCATTTGCATGGCGCGTCTGAGAGGGCGCCAAAGGGTTGATCAGAAAGAACAGGGCAACGGCACCCAGCGCGAGGCCTGCCCAGAGGCGGAGTCTCCTCTGCTTCCCGTGGGCAGAGGCCGACAGCAACGCGCCTCTTGCCTGATCGGCATCGGCAGGCCGATGGTCAGGGCTGGGATCGAGCAAGCGATGAATCGTCGATGCCGTGGAGCGGGAAAGCGGCGCTGGTAGTAGGATGACGGCAGGGCCGCGGTCCTTGTGTGCGGCCCGAATCTCGCGCAGTGTCCGTCCAGTCAACGGGTAGGTGCCGGTGCTCAGATAGAACAGCAGCACGCCAAGGCTGTACAGGTCACTTCGAACGGAAGCAGGTTCGCCGTTCAGCACTTCTGGCGCCAGATAGAGCGGTGTGCCAGCCAGTTCCACCTGCTCGCCCTCAGCGCCAAGCGCCCGCTCCCGTCCCGCTCCAAAATCAGTCAGCAGGATTCGGCCGTCGTTCGACCGCATCACATTCTGCGCCTTCAAGTCCCGATGGAGCAGCCCCGCTTGATGCACGGCGTGCAACGCTGCACACAGGTCCGTGGCCACAGACACCACATCGTCAGGACTGAGGGGGCCCTTGTCGCGCAATTCCTGCTCAAGCGTCCGTCCCTCGACGAACTCCATCCAGATGCCCACGCGCCCGTCGATGCGCTCTGCGCCGTAGACCGTCACGATGTTGGGATGACGGACGCGGGCCATCAGCCGCGCTTCCTCAATGAGCGCGGACTCTTCGCCAGGCGTGCTGATTTCGCGTCTTCGGAGGATCTTGAGGGCGACATGGCGATCGAGGCGCGGATCCCAGGCGCGGTACACGTCGCCGAATGTGCCCCGGCCCACCCGCTCGAGAATCGTCAGGGGGCCCCACGACGAGACCAGTTCCTCCTCAGCGGGCGCGGCAGACAGCGCGGTCTGCGCGAGGGTGAGGCGCTGAATGGACTGCAAACGGCGGATGACCTCGAGGTCGTGCTCGTCGTGCGCGCGCGCCTCCACCTCCGGCCAGTCAATCGCCTGGCCATCCGCAATTTCCGCCGCAATCTCAGCCAGCCACCGGTGGTGCTCCATCCATCTCCTCTGCCAGGCGCACCAACGCGCGCCCCAACGCCATCCGCGCCGCATCCGGCGACGGCTTGCCGACCGCGTCGGCAAGCTCCGCATACGTCAGCCCCATCTCCACGCGCGCGACGATCAGCTCTCGCTCGGCCTCCGACAATCGCTGCAGCGCGGCCTCATATCGCTCGACCGCCTCGACCCCGATCGCCGCTTCGAGTGGCGACAGGCCGGGATCGGGCGCGCCTTCTGGCAGGGACTCCGGCGCCGGGCGCCGACCCGCCCGCCGCAACTCGTCCCGGATCTTGTTCATCACGGCCTGGCGGAGGTAGGCGTGCAAGGCGCCCTCGCCGCGATGCTCGAAGCCGTCAATCTTCTTAAACGTCTGAACCAGGGTCTCCTGAACAAGGTCCTGTGTTTCGGCCATGTCCCGGGCCCATTGGGGCAGGCGACCGCTGGCCCAACGCTGGAGGGTTGGCAGGTAGCGGGCGAAGAGGTCGTTCAGGGCTTGTTCGTCGCCCGCCCGTGCGCGCGTGAGGAGCGTGAGCGTCGAATCCCAGGAGTCATCCATCTGTGGCGGCGTCACAAGCAGCGGAATCATACCGTCTTTGTTTGGTGCGCCGCCGTATGACGGTCGTCATACGGCGGCGCCTGACGGGGCGAGTATGTTGCGCCGTCGAACACCTTCAGCGCAGTTCTTGGGCCGCAGAAACCCCAGGCGGTGTCCGTCCTTCTCTGGGAATGAGTCGGGGTGCGTTCGGTTCGGCGAGCGCCGACGTTTAGCTGGGTAGGCCGAGAACCGTGTCCGGGAGATCTTTCATGTCAAAAGCTCGTTCGCTCCGTGCGTCCGTCACCGCGACCTCCTTTGTTGTGCTTGGCACGTTGGTCCTGGCCCTCGGCCTGCTCCAACATCGCTGGGCCGCACCCGGCTACCGAGCGGACGCCAAATCCCAGGTCTCTGACACGAAGCTGGGCTCAGATGCCGGCAAGGTGCGAATGGCCGAGGCCTACGGCAAGTTGCCCCTGAGCTTTGAAGCCAACGTCGGGCAGGCGGACACTTCGGCCCGCTTCCTGGCGCGCGGGCCCGGCTATGCCGTGGCCCTGGAGCCGACACAGGCGGTGCTGGCGCTGCGGAGCGCCGCCAAACCCTCGACGGGTCAGGCCACGCCGGACAGGCCGGGCATCGAGCCGGTCCCGGCCTCGCCAGAGAACACCACCACGACGAGGCTGGCACTACAGTTCGTGGGCGCGAATCCCGCGGCGGCCGTGGCGGGCGAGTCCCAGTTGCCCGGCATCGTCAACTACTTCATCGGCAGCGACCCTGCCCAGTGGCACAGCAATGTGAAAACGTTCGGGCAGGTGCGTTACCGGGACCTCTATCCCGGCATCGACCTCGTGTACTACGGCAACCCTCAGCAACTCGAACACGACTTCATCGTCGCACCCGGCGCCGACCCGTCCACGATTCGCCTGCGGTTCGACGGCGCCACGGGCGTGGCGCTGGCGGACAACGGTGATCTGGCAGCGGCGGTCGATGGACGTGAAGTGCGACTGCAGGCACCCGTGGTCTATCAGGAGAATGGGGCGGTGCGGCAGCCCGTCCAGGGGCGCTACGCACTCGACCAGGAGGGAGCCGTGCGCTTTGCGCTCGGTGAGTACGACCGAACGCGCACGCTCGTCATCGACCCGGTGCTGGTGTATTCGACGTATCTGGGGGGCAGCGCACACGATTACGGCCGGGGCATTGCGGTAGACAGCACTGGTGCGGCGTATGTCACGGGCGACACCCAGTCGGCGAATTTCCCAACGACGAATGCGCTGCAGGCCGCGAAGGCGGGCTTTCAAGACGTGTTTGTCGCCAAGCTCGCCTCGGACGGTTCGGCGCTCGTCTATTCGACGTATCTAGGGGGGGGGGCCATTGAGTATGGACTGGGCATTGCGGTGGACAGCGTTGGTGCTGCGTATGTCACGGGCCAGACTTCTTCGACGAATTTTCCAACCGTGAATGCCCTGCAGGGGGCGTTGGCAGGCTCGTCTGACGTGTTCGTGGCCAAGATTGCCCCGGATGGTTCGGCCCTTCTGTATGCGACGTATCTCGGAGGCGATTCCGTTGACGTCGGCCGCGGCATCGCGGTGGACGGCGCTGGTGCTGCGTATGTCACGGGCCAGACGTATTCGACGAATTTCCCAACCGTGAATGCGCTGCAGGGTGCAAACGCTGGAAGTGGGGATGCGTTCATCGCCAGGCTCGCGACGGACGGGTCCGCACTCGTGTTTGGAACGTATCTCGGCGGCAGCGGCAGTGACAATGGCAATGGCGTTGCGGTGGATAGTATCGGTGCCGCTTATGTGGCGGGGGGGACGGACTCAGCCAATTTTCCAACGACGAATGCGCTGCAGGGGGCGAGAGCCGGCTCGGAGGACGCGTTCGTCGTTAAGGTCGTGGCCGGCGGTTCAGCGCTTGTGTATGCGACGTACATCGGGGGCAGCGCCACTGACCGAGCTTACGGCATCGCGTTGGACAGCGTTGGTGCTGCGTATGTCACAGGCATTACGGGTTCGACGAATTTCCCAACCGCGAATGCGCTGCAGGGGGCGTCGGCAGGCAGTTCCGAGGTGTTCGTCACCAAGCTGGCCGCGGACGGTTCAGCGCTTGGATATTCGACGTATCTAGGTGGGGGGAGCGGTGACGTCGGCTATGGTATCGCGGTGGATAGCGTTGGTGCGGCGTATGTCACGGGCGAAACGGTTTCGACGAACTTTCCAACCGTGAATGCGCTTCAGGCGGCCTTCGCTGGAAGTATTGACTCTTTCGTCGCCAAGCTGGCCGCAGGCGGTTCAGCGCTCGTATATTCGACGTATCTAGGGGGGGGGGGCGATGAGTATGGATTTGGCATTTCGGTGGACAGCGTTGGTGCTGCGTATGTCACGGGCCAAACAACATCGACAGGTTTTCCAACCTCGAATGCCCTCCAAGTAGCGAAGTCTGGAAGCAACGACGCTTTCGTTGCCAAGATTGTCGAGCCACCAGACCTGGTTCTCAGTGGCGTGAGTAATCCGCCTGCTGCCGTCAACCAGGGCGACACTTTCGTCGTCACGGACACCACGGCGAACAACGGTTCGGCTGCGGGCGCCTCCACGACGCGCTACTACCTGTCCACCGACAACACAATCACCGGTGGTGATGTGCTCCTGACGGGTACCCGGAGCGTGCCGGCGCTCGGCGCAGGTCTCGAGTCCACTGACACCGTCAACGTGACGGTGCCACTATCGACGACGCCGGGCGCGTATTACCTTGGCGCGTGCGCGGATGACCTTGCGGTCGTTACTGAATTAAGCGAGACAAACAACTGCCGCGCATCCACCACCACGGTGGACGTCACCGCAGCGCTGCCCGACCTGACGGTGATGAGCCTCAGCTCTCCGCCGGCGTCCGTCGAGCAAGGCAACAGCTTCAGTGTGACGGACACCACCGCGAACATCGGCCCTGTGGCGGCAGGCGCCTCGACGACGCGGTATCGGCTGTCGAGCGACAGCACCATCACCGGCGCTGATCCCCTCTTGACGGGTACTCGAAGTGTGCCAGGCCTGGGCGCGGGTCTCGACTCGAGCTTCGGCATCATCGTCACGGTGCCTGGGGCGATCACGCCGGGCACGTACTATCTCGGCGCCTGCGCGGACGATTTGGCTGCGGTCAGCGAGTCAAACGAGACAAACAACTGCCTCGCTTCGCTCTCGACGGTTGTCGTCACTGTGCCGAATTCCGCTCCGACGGCGACGGGCGTGAGCATCACCGGCACGCTGACCGTGGGTCAGGTGCTAACCGGGGCATACACCTACAGTGACGCGGATGGCGATGCCCAGGGCGCCTCCACCTTCCGTTGGCTGCGCAATGGGACGACGGTCATCGGCACGAGTGCGACCTACACGACCCTCGCGGCCGACACCGGCCAGACGCTCAGCTTCGAGGTCACCCCGAAGGCGGCGACTGGCATCACGCCGGGAACAGTCGTGACCAGCAGCGGCGTCGTCATTTTGGCGCCGGTTGCCGAGGGCGCAGGTGTCAACAAGTGGTCAAGGCTGGGGCCCACCGCTCGGCAGAGTCCGGCGATCGCGGAAATCAACGGGATCCTGTACGCCGTCGGCGGCGCAAACGGCAGCCCTCTCGCGACGCTCGAGGCCTACAACCCTGAGACGAACACCTGGACGACGAAAGCGCCCATGCCAACCGCGAGGCAGGACCTGGCTGTGGGAGTGGTGAACGGGGTGTTGTATGCCGTCGGCGGCGCAAGCGGCAGCCCTCTCGCGACGGTGGAAGCCTACGACCCGGCCACGAATACGTGGACGACAAAGGCGTCGATGCCGACGGCGAGGCGCTACCTCGCCGCGGCGGTGGTGAACGGCGTGCTGTACGCCGTGGGAGGCCAAGGCGCCAGCGGGCTGTTGACCACCGTGGAAGCGTACGATCCGGTTGCCAATACCTGGAGCGCGAAGGCCGCGATGCCCACGGCGCGGCGCGAACTCGCGGCGGGTGTGGTGAATGGTGTCTTGTATGCCGTCGGCGGATATAACGCCGGTCACCTTGGGACCGTCGAAGCGTATAACCCGTCGACCAACGCCTGGACGACGAAGACGGCGATGCCAACCCCGCGCGATAGCCTCGGCGTTGGCGTTGCGGGCGGGGTCCTGTATGCCATCGGCGGCTGGAACGGCAGTTATCTGAACACGACGGAAGCCTTTGACCCAGTTGCCAATACCTGGACCTCGAAGGCGGCTATGCCAACGCCGAGATACTACGTTGGGGTGGGAGCGTCGAACGGCGTGGTGTTCGCCGTTGGGGGCTTCAACAGCGGTGTATCACTCGCCAACGTCGAGGCCTACAACACGCTGACCAATGTCTGGACGAAGAAAGCGCCAATGCCCACGGCGCGGTACGCCCACGCCACTGGAGTGGTCGGTGGTGTATTGCATGCCGTTGGAGGCTACAACGGGAGCTATCTTGCAACGGCCGAGGCCTACGACACCGTGGCACGTACGTGGACGACAAAGGCCTCCATGCCCACCGCGCGGGCTGGGCATGCCGTCGGAGTGGTGGGCAGTATCCTGTTTGCCGTCGGCGGGTCCAGCGCAAGCGGCCAGCTTGCGGTGGTGGAAGCGCACGACGCGGTGACGAACACGTGGTCGACGAAAGCCACGATGCCGACCGCGCGAGGCAATCTTGCTGCGGGGGTGGTGAACGGCGTGTTGTATGCCGTTGGGGGCTTCAACGGCACCGGCCAACTCGCCACAGTGGAGGCCTACGATCCTGCGACCAATACGTGGGCGACAAAGGCCGCGATGCCGACCGCCCGGTCTGCGTCCGCAGTGGGCGTGCTCAACGGGGAACTGTACGTCGTCGGCGGGCACAACGGCAGCAGTTCCATCGCAACGGTCGAGGCCTACGATCCGGCGACCAATACGTGGACGACGAAGGCCGCGATGCCGACCGCCAGGCACTTCCTTGGAGTCGGCGTGGCGAACGGCGTGCTGTATGCCGTCGGTGGCTACAACGGAAGCGGCAACCTTTCGACCGCGGAGGCGTACGATCCGGCGACCAACACCTGGAGCGCGAAGGCGGCGATGCCCACCCCGCGGCAGCACCTTTCGGCCGACGTGGTGAACGGCCTTCTGTACGCCGTCGGCGGCACCAACGGCACCGCGCTGGCGACAGTGGAAGCGTACCAGGCGATGAACTTGGCGCCGACGGCGACGAGCGTGAGCATCACCGGCACGCTCACGGTCGGGCAGGTCCTGACCGGGCAGTACACGTTCGGCGATCTGGACTCCGACACGGAAGGCGCGTCGACGTTCCGGTGGCTGCGCAACGGCACGACGGTGGTGGGGACAACCGAGACGTACACGCTGGTGGCGGCGGATGCGGGCCAGACGATCACGTTTGAAGTGACGCCCGTCGCGTCGACAGGGACCTCCCCCGGCGCACCCGCGACCAGCAGCGGGGTGACGATTCTCAACTCCGCCCCGACGGCCACGGGCGTGAGTATCACGGGCACGCTGACGGTCGGACAGGTCCTGACCGGGCAGTACACGTACGGCGATGTGGACTCCGACACGGAAGGCGCGTCGACCTTCCGATGGCTGCGGGGCGGCTCGACGGTCGTCGGCACCAGCAGCACGTACACGCTGGTGGCCGCCGATGCGGGTCAGACGATCACGTTCGAAGTGACGCCGGTGGCGGCCACGGGCACGTCACCCTGGCGCGCCCGCGACGAGCAGCGGCGTGACGATTCTCAACTCCGCCCCGACGGCGACGGGCGTGAGCATCACGGGCACGCAGACGGTCGGTCAGGTGCTGACCGGGGCATACACCTACGGCGACGTGGACGGCGATGCGGAAGGCGTCTCGACGTTCCGGTGGCTGCGCAATGGGGCTACGGTCGTCGGCACGAGCGGCACTTACACGCTGGTGGCGGCGGATGCGGGCCAGACGATCACGTTTGAAGTGACGCCGGTGGCCGCAACGGGCACGTCACCTGGCGCGCCTGCGACGAGCAGCGGCGCGACGATTCTCAACTCGGCCCCAACGGCGACCGGTGTGGGCATCACGGGCACGCTGACGGTGGGCCAGGTGCTGACCGGGGTGTACACCTACGGCGACGTGGACGGCGACCTCGAAGGCGTCTCGACCTTCCGGTGGCTGCGCAATGGGACGACGGTGGTTGGCACGAGCAGCACGTACACCATCGTGGCCGCAGACTCGGGCCAGGCGATCACGTTTGAGGTGACACCGGTCGCGGCGACAGGGACCTCACCTGGTGCGCCGGCCACGAGCGGAGCCGCAACCATTCTCAACTCCGCGCCGACGGCGACGGGCGTGAGCATCACCGGCACGCTCACGGTCGGGCAGGTCCTGACCGGGCAGTACACGTTCGGCGATCTGGACTCCGACACGGAAGGCGCGTCGACGTTCCGGTGGCTGCGCAACGGCACGACGGTGGTGGGGACAACCGGGACGTACACGCTGGTGGCGGCGGATGCGGGCCAGACGATCACGTTTGAAGTGACGCCCGTCGCGTCGACAGGGACCTCCCCCGGCGCACCCGCGACCAGCAGCGGGGTGACGATTCTCAACTCCGCCCCGACGGCCACGGGCGTGAGTATCACGGGCACGCTGACGGTCGGACAGGTCCTGACCGGGCAGTACACGTACGGCGATGTGGACTCCGACACGGAAGGCGCGTCGACCTTCCGATGGCTGCGGGGCGGCTCGACGGTCGTCGGCACCAGCAGCACGTACACGCTGGTGGCCGCCGATGCGGGTCAGACGATCACGTTCGAAGTGACGCCGGTGGCGGCCACGGGCACGTCACCTGGCGCGCCCGCGACGAGCAGCGGCGTGACGATTCTCAACTCCGCCCCGACGGCGACGGGCGTGAGCATCACGGGCACGCAGACGGTCGGTCAGGTGCTGACCGGGGCATACACCTACGGCGACGTGGACGGCGATGCGGAAGGCGTCTCGACGTTCCGGTGGCTGCGCAATGGGGCCACGGTCGTCGGCACGAGCGGCACTTACACGCTGGTGGCGGCGGATGCGGGCCAGACGATCACGTTTGAAGTGACGCCGGTCGCGGCCACGGGCACGTCACCTGGCGCGCCTGCGACGAGCAGCGGCGCGACGATTCTCAACTCTGCGCCGACGGCGACCGGTGTGAGCATCACGGGCACGCTGACGGTGGGTCAGGTGCTGACCGGGGTCTACACCTACGGTGACGTAGACGGCGATGCGGAAGGCGCGTCGACGTTCCGGTGGCTGCGCAACGGCACGACGGTGGTCGGCACGAACGCGACCTACACGCTGGTGGCGGCGGATGCGGGTCAGACGATCACGTTTGAGGTGACACCGGTGGCCGCGACGGGCACGTCTCCGGGTGCGCCAGCGACGAGCAGCGGCGCGACGATTCTCAACTCCGCGCCGACGGCGACGGGCGTGAGCATCACGGGCACGCTGACCGTGGGCCAGGTGCTGACCGGGGTGTACACGTACGGCGACGTGGACGGCGACCTCGAAGGCGTCTCGACATTCCGGTGGCTGCGCAATGGGACGACGGTGGTTGGCACCGGCGGGACGTACACGCTGGTGGCGGCTGATGCGGGCCAGGCGATCACGTTTGAAGTGACGCCGGTGGCCGCAACGGGCACGTCACCTGGCGCGCCGGCGACGAGCGGGGCCGCGACCGTTCTCAACTCCGCCCCGACCGCGACGGGCGTGAGCATCACCGGCACGCTGACCGTGGGCCAGGTGCTGGCCGGGGTCTATACGTACGGCGATGTGGACGGCGATGCCGAAGGCGTCTCGACGTTCCGGTGGCTGCGCAATGGCACGACGGTCGTCGGCACGAGCGCGACCTATACGCTGGTGGCTGCGGACGCGGGCCAGACGATCACATTTGAGGTGACACCCGTCGCGGCGACAGGCACGTTGCCGGGCACGCCGGCCACGAGCGGAGCCGCGACCATTCTCAACTCCGCGCCGACCGCGACGGGCGTGAGCATCACCGGCACGCTGACGGTGGGCCAGGTGCTGACCGGGGTGTACACCTACGGCGACGTGGACGGCGATGCGGAAGGCGCGTCGACATTCCGGTGGCTGCGCAATGGCACGACGGTCGTCGGCACGAGCAGCACGTACACCATCGTGGCCGCAGACTCGGGCCAGGCGATCACGTTTGAGGTGACACCGGTCGCGGCGACAGGGACCTCACCTGGTGCGCCGGCCACGAGCGGAGCCGCAACCATTCTCAACTCCGCGCCGACGGCGACGGGCGTGAGCATCACGGGCACGCTGACGGTCGGTCAGGTGCTGACCGGGGCATACACCTACGGCGACGTGGACGGCGACGCGGAAGGAACGTCGACGTTCCGGTGGCTGCGGAACGGAACCACGGTGGTTGGCACGAACGCGACCTACACGCTCGTGGCGGCTGATGCGGGCCAGGCGATCACGTTTGAAGTGACGCCGGTCGCGGCAACGGGCACGTCGCCGGGAGCGCCGGCGACGAGTGGGGCCGCGACGATTCTCAACTCCGCCCCAACGGCGACCGGTGTGGGCATCACGGGCACGCTGACGGTGGGCCAGGTGCTGACCGGGCAGTACACCTACGGCGATGTGGACTCCGACGCGGAAGGGACGTCCACCTTCCGGTGGTTGCGTGGCGGATCGACGGTCGTGGGTACCAGCAGCACGTACACGCTGGTGGCCGCCGATGCGGGTCAGACGATCACGTTTGAAGTGACGCCAGTCGCGGCGACCGGCACCTCTCCTGGCGCCCCAGCGACCAGCGCAGGCGTGACGATTCTCAACTCCGCCCCGACGGCGACGAGCGTGAGCATCACCGGCACGCTCACGGTCGGGCAGGTCTTGACCGGGCAGTACACCTACGGCGATGTGGACGGCGACCTCGAAGGCACGTCGACGTTCCGGTGGCTGCGCAACGGCTCGACGGTGGTCGGCACGAGCAGCACGTACACGCTGGTGGCCGGCGATGCGGGTCAGACGATCACGTTTGAAGTGACGCCAGTCGCCGCGACGGGGACGTCGCCGGGCGCGCCGGCCACGAGTGGCGGCGTGACGATTCTCAACTCCGCTCCAACGGCCACGGGCGTGAGTATCACCGGCACGCTCACGGTCGGGCAGCTTCTGACCGGGCAGTACACGTACGGCGACGTGGATAGCGACCTCGAAGGCACGTCCACGTTCCGGTGGCTGCGCAACGGCTCGACGGTGGTCGGCACGAGCAGCACCTACACGCTGGTGGCGGCGGATGCGGGCCAGACGATCACGTTCGAAGTGACGCCTGTGGCGGCCACCGGCACGTCACCCGGTGTGGCTGCGACGAGCGGGGGCGTGACGATTCTCAACTCCGCCCCGACAGCGACGAGCGTGAGTATCACGGGCACGCTCACGGTCGGGCAGGTGCTGACGGGACAGTACACGTACGGCGATGTGGACTCCGACGCGGAAGGGACGTCCACCTTCCGGTGGTTGCGTGGCGGCTCGACCGTCGTCGGCACCGCCAGCACCTACACGCTGGTGGCGGCGGATGCGGGCCAGACGATCACGTTTGAAGTGACACCCGTGGCGGCGACGGGCACGTCACCCGGTGTGGCTGCGACGAGCAGCGGTGTGACGATTCTCAACTCCGCCCCGACGGCGACGGGCGTGAGCATCACGGGTACGCTCACGGTCGGGCAGGTCCTGACCGGGCAGTACACCTACGGCGATGTGGACGCCGACCTCGAAGGGGTGTCGACGTTCCGATGGTTGCGGAACGGCACAACGTCGGTCGGCACGAGCAGCACCTACACGCTGGTGGCGGCGGATGCGGGCCAGACGATCACGTTTGAAGTGACACCGGTCGCGGCGACCGGCACCTCTCCTGGCGTCCCAGCGACCAGCGCAGGCGTGACGATTCTCAACTCCGCGCCAACGGCGACGAGCGTCGGGATCACGGGCACGCTGACGGTCGGGCAGGTCCTGACCGGGCAGTACACGTACGGCGATGTGGACTCCGACACGGAAGGCGCGTCGACGTTCCGATGGTTGCGCAACGGCACGACGGTGGTGGGGACAACCGGGACGTACACGCTGGGGGCGGCCGATGCGGGCCAGTCGATCACGTTTGAAGTGACGCCGGTGGCGGCGACCGGGACCTCCCCTGGTACGCCGGCGACCAGTGCGGGCGTGACGATTCTCAACTCCGCCCCGACAGCCACGGGCGTGAGTATCACGGGCACGCTCACGGTCGGGCAGGTGCTGACCGGGCAGTACACGTACGGCGATCTGGACTCCGACTCGGAAGGGACGTCCACCTTCCGGTGGTTGCGTGGCGGATCGACGGTCGTGGGCACGAGCAGCACGTACACGATGGTGGCCGCCGATGCGGGTCAGACGATCACGTTTGAAGTGACGCCAGTCGCCGCGACCGGCACATCCCCAGGATCGCCGGCGACCAGCAGCGGGGTGACGATTCTCAACTCCGCCCCGACAGCGACGAGCGTGAGCATCACGGGCACGGTCACGGTCGGGCAGCTTCTGACCGGGCAGTACACGTACGGCGACGTGGACGCCGACCTCGAATGGGTGTCGACGTTCCGGTGGCTGCGCAACGGATCGACGGTGGTCGGCACGAGCAGCACCTACACGCTGGTGGCGGCGGATGCGGGTCAGACGATCACCTTTGAGGTGACGCCCGCCGCCGCGACCGGCACATCCCCTGGCGTCCCAGCGACCAGCGCAGGCGTGACGATTCTCAACTCCGCGCCAACGGCGACGAGCGTCGGGATCACGGGCACGCTGACGGTCGGGCAGGTCCTGACCGGGCAGTACACGTACGGCGATGTGGACTCCGACACGGAAGGCGCGTCGACGTTCCGATGGTTGCGCAACGGCACGACGGTGGTGGGGACAAACGGCACGTACACATTGGTGGCCGCGGACGCGGGCCAGACGATCACGTTCGAAGTGACGCCAGTCGCGGCCACGGGGACGTCACCTGGCGCGCCGGCGACGAGTGGCGGCGTGACGATTCTCAACTCCGCGCCGACGGCGACCGGTGTGGGCATCACGGGCACGCTGACGGTGGGCCAGGTGCTGACCGGGCAGTACACGTACGGCGATGTGGACTCCGACGCGGAAGGGACGTCCACCTTCCGGTGGCTGCGCAACGGCTCGACGGTGGTCGGCACGAGCAGCACGTACACGCTGGTGGCCGGCGATGCGGGTCAGACGATCACGTTTGAGGTGACGCCCGTCGCGGCCACGGGGACGTCACCTGGCGCGCCGGCGACCAGCAGTGGCGCGACGATTCTCAACTCCGCCCCGACGGCGACGGGCGTGAGCATCACGGGCACGCTGACGGTGGGCCAGGTGCTGACCGGGCAGTACACCTACGGCGACGTGGACGCGGACCTGGAAGGCGCGTCGGCATTCCGGTGGCTGCGCAATGGGACGACGGTCGTTGGTACCGGCGGGACGTACACGCTGGTGGCCGCAGACGCGGGCCAGACGATCACGTTTGAGGTGACGCCGGTGGCCGCGACGGGCACGTCACCAGGCGCGCCGGCGACCAGCAGCGGCGCGACGATTCTCAACTCGGCCCCGACAGCGACGAGCGTGAGCATCACCGGCACGCTGACGGTCGGCCAGGTGCTGACCGGGGCATATTCGTATGGCGATGTGGACGGCGATGCGGAAGGCGTCTCGACATTCCGGTGGCTGCGCAATGGGACAACCGTCGTCGGCACGAACGCGACCTACACACTGGTGGCGGCCGACTCGGGCCAGACGATCACGTTTGAAGTGACCCCCGTCGCGGCAACCGGGACGTCACCAGGCGCGCCTGCGACCAGCAGCGGCGTGACGATTCTCAACTCCGCGCCGACGGCGACGGGCGTGAGCATCACGGGCACGCTGACGGTCGGGCAGGTGCTGACCGGTGCCTACACCTACGGTGACGTGGACGGCGACCTCGAAGGCGCGTCGACGTTCCGGTGGCTGCGGAATGGGACCACGGTCGTCGGCACGAGCGGCACTTACACGCTGGTGGCGGCGGATGCGGGCCAGGCGATCACGTTTGAAGTGACGCCGGTGGCCGCAACGGGCACGTCACCTGGCACGCCGGCGACGAGCGGGGCCGCGACGATTCTCAACTCCGCCCCGACGGCGACGAGCGTGAGCATCACCGGCACGCTCACGGTCGGGCAACTCCTGACCGGACAGTACACCTACGGCGACGTGGACGGCGACCTCGAAGGCGTCTCGACGTTCCGGTGGTTGCGCGGCGGCTCGACGGTCGTCGGCACCGGCAGCACCTACACGCTGGTGGCGGCGGACTCGGGTCAGACGATCACCTTTCAGGTGACGCCGGTCGCGGCAACGGGGACATCCCCCGGCGCGCCCGCGACCAGCGCGGGCGTGTCGATTGGAGGGGGGGCGCCCACGCTCTTGTCCATAGATGTCACGCCAAGATATGCCTCGATGCTGAAGGGCGCCACGATGCAATTTGCGGCGATGGGGCGCTACAGTGATGGCAGCACGCAGGACATCACTCTCAGCGTGACCTGGTCGTCTTCGAGGGAATCGGTGGCGACAATTGACAACACCGGGCGAGCATCTGGCGTCGGCATCGGCTTGGCGAATATCAAGGCGAAACTCGGCGCAATCTCGGACTCGACACTTCTGTTCGTGTGGCCGCCCACGCTTGTGAGTGTCACCGTCACCCCCACAAACCCATCAATCCGCAGTGGCGCTTCTGAGCAGTTCAGGGCGACAGGGACGTACTCGGACGGCAGCACCAGAAACATCACAAGGGACGTCACATGGTCATCGTCAAACACATCCGTTGCGAGGATCAATCGCGACGGCAGGGCCACGGGCGATCGAACGGGCACAACGACCATCAAAGCGGCGTCAGGTGGGATTTCAGACTCGACGGTTTTGACGGTGACCAGGCGGTGAAATAGCACCGGCATCGCCCTGGGAACGGGGCGATGCCGCACTGCCACCCAGGCGCGACGCGTGCCGAAGTTCACAGGATTGCACACGCGATGAGGAAGGTCTGCCGTGACCCCGTCCGGGTAGAAAGGTCACGGTCAGGACAAAAGTTCCGGCAGCCGAGTAGTTCCTACGCGTACCGGTCCGTCGGTGAGTCCCACGCCGTGGGACGGCCCCGTGTACCGGGCCGATCCCGACGGCAAGAACCTTGCTGCGGCTAGGCCGCATGAGCGCACCAGGTCAACCAGTCGGCGTGTTGATACCCGTGGGCCGCAACGCCCTGCGGGGCGATCTGGCCATCCCGCGAAGTGCCCGGGGGGTTGTCATTTTTGCACACGGGAGCGGCAGCAGCCGCCACAGTTCGCGCAACCAGTATGTGGCGCGGTATCTGACGCGGTGCGGCTTCGCCACGCTGCTGATCGACCTGCTGACCGAAGATGAAGAGGTGGCTGATACGCCCAGCGGCCACCTTCGATTCGACATCGCCCGGCTCGCGCTGCGGCTTGTGGCCATTCTGGATTGGGTGTCGTCTGAGCCGGAGCTGGACTCGCTTCCCGTCGGCCTGTTCGGCGCGAGCACCGGTGGCGCTGCCGCGCTGGTGGCCGCGGCCGAGCATCCCCATCAGGTGGCGGCGGTGGTGTCGCGCGGAGGCCGGCCGGACCTGGCCGGGGCCGCGCTTTCGGGTGTGATGGCCCCGACCCTGCTTCTGGTGGGGGCCGATGACGCGGCGTTGATCGCCCTGAACCGCGAGGCCATGTCCCGGATGCATTGCACCGTGTCGCTGCAGCCCGTCGAGGGAGCGACGCACCTGTTCGAGGAGCCAGGACCGCTCGAGGCCGTCGCCACCGCCGCCGGGCTATGGTTCCAGCGCTTCCTGAGCGAAGCGTCAGAAGACCGCTTTCTTCCCAGTTCTCCACAGGTGTATTGCGACCGATCAGCACGCGTGATTCTCCCGGCGCCCCGGCGATAGATTCGTGTCCTCGTAGGGCGGCCTGGGTCTCAAGGCCGAGGCGCTCCTTCCGTACGTAGCTCGGCCTGCTCTTCAAGGCCGAGGCCGTTCCCCTCGGGCTTGAGGAGCAGCCCGAGCTACGTGCGGTTTCGCGCTGATCGCCATCATCCCGTCCGTAGCTCGGCCTGTTCTTCAAGGCCGAGGCCCTCGATTGGCGCGGCAGGTATAATCCGCGCACCCTATGCCCCTGCCGTCCGGCACAAAAATCGGTATCTACGCGATTGTCTCGAAACTCGGCGAAGGCGGAATGGGCGAGGTCTACGTCGCGCGCGACACCAGGCTCGACCGCGACGTGGCGCTGAAGGTCCTTCCGGAACTCTTCACCAGCGACCCCGATCGCCTCGCGCGCTTCGAACGCGAAGCCAAGGTGCTGGCGTCCCTCAATCACCCGAACATCGCGCAGGTGTACGGGTTCGAGGGGAACGCCATCGCGATGGAGCTGGTGGATGGCGACACCCTCGAAGCCATGATATCGGGGTCCCGGGGTCCCGGAGTCCAGGGGTCGACTAGTCCCGAGGTCCAGGAGTCCGTCGGACTGCCACTGGACCGCGTCCTGCCGATCATGCGGCAGATTGCGATTGCGCTTGAAGCGGCGCACGACCAGGGCATCATCCACCGCGACCTGAAGCCGGCAAATGTGAAGGTCCGCGAAGACGGCACGGTAAAGGTGCTGGACTTCGGACTCGCGAAAGCGTTCGCCGCCGATGCGGAGAGCGCGGCCTCTGTGTCCAATTCACCCACGCTCACCGCGCGCTCGACGCAGATGGGGATGATTCTCGGGACGGCCGCCTACATGGCGCCAGAGCAGGCGAAGGGCCGCCCCGTCGATAGACGCGCCGACGTCTGGGCCTTCGGCGTCGTCTTCTTCGAGATGCTCGCGGGTCGTCGTGCGTTCGAGGGCGACGATGTGTCGGAGGTGCTGGCGTCGGTGCTGAAGACGGAGCCGGAGTGGAGCGCATTGCCGGCAGACTTGCCGGGGCCCGTGCGGCGACTGCTCAGGCGCTGCCTCGAGAAAGATCCGAAGAAGCGGCTCCGTGACGTTGGCGAAGGCATGTTGCAGTTGGAGGAAGGCCTCGCCACCGGATCCACGTCGTCAATCATGATGCCGGCGGTTGGCGATGCCAGTGTGTCGGGTGCGATGCCGGCAGCGCCGAGTCCGTTATGGCGACGGATGCTGCCAGTGGCCGCCGTGGTGGTGCTGACTGCCGGCGCCTACGCGGGCATCAATGCGTGGATGGCGCCACCGCCTGCCGATCCTCCGAGGCCGGTCAGATTCCAGCACGAGATTCCGCCGGCCTCTCCGATGTGGGTGTCCGGTGATCTTCGCGATCTCGCCGTGTCACCGGACGGAGGGGTGATTGTGTATGCCGTCCAGGAGCGATCCGGGTCACCCGAATTGTGGGTGCGACGGCTCGACCAACTTGAGGGTGCGCCGCTACGTGGTGCCGAGGGCGCCGGTGGTCCGTTTGTATCAGCCGACAGTCAGTGGGTCGGATTCGTCGACTCGAGCGATCGGGCAGCGGTGAAAAAGGTCTCGATTCTCGGTGGCCCGCCGGTGCCAGTGACGCGCCTCGCCGCAGGCGTTCATGGGGCGGCATGGATGACTGATGGCACCATCGTGTTTGGTATGCGAGGTGGACCCCTTCAGAGCGTCGGCCAGGCAGGCGGTGAGCCCGTGGCCCTCACGACCCTCGACAAGGAAGCCGGGGATGTGGAGCATCTCTGGCCGGCTGAGGTCCCCGGCACGTCGGTGGTGCTTTTTGTGACGGGGTCTGGAACCACTCCAGCGCTTGGCGGTCAGTTGGCGGCGTTCGACCGCGCCACCGGCCGCATTGCGCGCCTCAAGCTCGCGGGAGTGCACCCGCGGTACTTGCCGACGGGGCACGTCGTGTATGCCGTCTCCGACGGATCACTGAGGGCCGTGGCATTTGATGTCAGCACGATGACCGTGGCGGCGAATTCGGTGCCGGTGCTGGAAGGTGTGGCAATCAAGCCTACCGGCGCCGCGAATTTTGATACCTCTCGCGATGGCGCACTTGTGTACGGCGGAGGCGGCAATACGATGGCCGCCCTGCGGACGATCAACTGGACGAGCCGAACCGGGAAAGAGACCGCGATTCCGGCGGCCCCCCGCAACTACTACTACGCCCGCATTTCGCCTGATGGCAGTCAGCTGTCACTTGATGCGCGCGACCAGGAGCAGGACATCTGGATCTTTGACATTCGTCGTGAACATCTTGACCGGCTCACAGACACACCAGGCGCCGACCAGTACGGCCTCTGGGCCACGGGCGGGCAGCGCGTGGTGTTCAACTCCGAGGTCAAGGGCAAAAGCGAAATCTACCAGATGCGCCCGGATGGGACGGGTGGAATGGAGCAGTTGACCGACGCCTCGAAGGAGAAGGTCACCCCGTATCCCAATGCGATTACCCCGGATGGCAAGCAGGTCATCTTTCGGGCGGCGTCTGGTGTCGGCAAGAACGACTTGTGGATCTCATCCGCGACCGGCGACCGGTCCGTCAGCAAACTCCTGGCCAGTGAACATGATGAACGGAACGCCACGCTCTCGCCCGACGGCAAATGGATGGCGTATGAGTCTGACGACTCGGGGCGGTACGAGGTGTACGTGCGGCCGTTCCCTGACGTCAACAGTCGCAAATCGCCGGTCTCCACGAGCGGTGGCACCGAGCCCCTGTGGTCGCCCACCGGCAAGGAGATCTTCTACGTGTCTGAAGACAACCGGATGATGGCGGTGCCCGTATCAACCGCAAGCGGCTTTGTGGCCGAGAAACCCGTCGTGCTGTTTGACGCCATGCCGTACTACTTTGGGGGCCAGGGCCGGAACTACGATGTGACCAAAGATGGCCTGCGGTTCGTCATGGTCAAGAATCCCCCCAGCCTCGTCGGCCGGTCCATGCCGATTCTCGTGGTGCTGAACTGGGCCGAAGAACTCAAGTCGAAGATCAAGTGAGGCATCCAAAACAGTGCGCATCCTCTTCATCTCTTTCACAGCCGTCCTGACCGCCGCGGTTCAGGGGCCGCCAACTCGGCTCTGGATCGACGCCACAGCCACCACCATTGGTGATACCGGCAACTGGACCAATAAAGTCGAGATTGCCGACATCAATGGCGATGGTCGCCTCGATCTCCTGTTCGCCAATGGCGGCAACTACTCGGAACCCGGGCCGCCAGAAGCGAACGTCGCGTTCATCAATCGCGGGCAGGGCCAGCGATTCGAAAACGTCAGTACAAAGGTGTTTGGTCCCATCCCCGACATCGCCAGGGTGATTAAGGCGCGCGACATCAACGCCGACGGGCTCACCGACATCATCGTCGGAACCACGTATCAGACGCAGAGCCGGCTGTATCTGGGCACCGGCGAGGGCGCGTTCACTGAAGTGACGGCCACGCACCTTCCGCAGGGGCCGGCCAGCATCGGTGACCTCGAGGTGGGCGACGTCGATCTCGATGGCGATCTGGACATGGCGCTGGCCGACTGGGGCCCGGGCAACAACATGACAAACGACGGTGGCCGCACGAGGCTGTGGCTCAACGACGGCACTGGCCACTTCTCGGACGCGACCACGGCGCAGATGCCCGCACCTCTGGTCCGCTTTTCATGGGACCTCGAACTGGCGGACGTGGACAACGACTACGACCTGGACGTGCTGGTGTCATGCAAGCGCTGCACAGGGGGTTACCTGTTCCGCAACGACGGCAAAGGCAAGTTCACCGACGACCCCCGCGCGCTGCCGCAATACACGAACAACTACGAATACGAGCTGATGGATCTGGACGGCGACAACTTCCTCGACATCGTCACCATCAACGACGGCGAGATTGTGAAGGAAGGCGGCTCGAATCGTCGCGAGCATGTCTTCAGGAATGACGGCAAGGGACGTTTCCGCGATGCCACAGCCCAGTGGTGGCAGCCGAGCGAGAACATCGGCGAAGACGACAACATGGTGGCGTTCCTCGACTACGACTCGGACGGCGATGCCGACTTCGTCATCGGCTCACTTAGCGGTCCCGATCGGCTGATGATGAACGATGGCAAGGGGCATCTCACGGTCGCGTTGGATGTGTTTGTTGGGGCGGACACACCGGGCACGCTCGGCCTGTCGCTCGGCGATCTCGATGGCGACGGCCGCATGGACGTGGTGCAGGCGCAGGGCGAACATCCCACGGCGATTCAGGAACGCGTGTTCCTGGGCTCGGGCCTCAAGCCCGACACCGCGCCGCCTGTTGTCTCGATGGTGAGCGCGGTGACGCCCGCCACCGGAGGGCGCACCACCATCCGCGCCCGTGTGCACGATCGCAAGAGCCCGACGCTGCCGACCGAGTGGAAACGCGTCGTGGTTGAGTGGACGTCGGCCGTCGGGCCGCAGACGACGCCGCTGCGTTGGTATGGCGAGTATCTCTGGACGGCTGAGTTGCCGGCTGCCATCGCCGCCGGCGCAACCTATCGCGTCTGCGCCACAGATGCTGCCGGCAACAGCGCTTGTTCGATTCCAAAGTAACGCGGATTGGTGGTTATCTCGGCCTTGAGGAGCAGGCCGAGCTACGTTCGGAGTTACCAGGAAGAGCTACGTTCAGGATTTGAGGGTTAGCACGTAGCTCGGGCTGTTCCTCAAGCCCGAGGCCGCAGTTCGTCGTACGTGCAACTCCAACTGAACGGATAGTCCACCGCTTGGTCCACCAGACCGGCCCGGACGGGATTGGTCAGAATGTAGTCGATGACCCTTTGTGTCCCTTCGGTTCGCCGCAGCACGCGTTCATGGTACCCGTCCTGCCAGAGCCCCTGTGGACAGGTGAACTTCGTAGCGGTGGTTGTGTAGCGCCGGAACACGTAGACAAAGCGGCGAAAGTCGGCTTTCTCGCTCACGCCTTCCACCAGCGCGTGGACATGATCTGGCATAAACACGTACGCAAAAACTGCAAACTGATGGCGCTCAGATGTGCGCAGCAATTCCAATCGGCAGGCCTCGACAACCGCCGCCTGCTCAAACCATCGACGCCGGTTCCGCAGCACATCGTCAGGAAATATCGGGCCGCGCCCGTGGGGTCCCGAGGGCCCCAGGGGCGGGGGGGGCGGTGCGGCCGTCAGCGCCGGGGGGGGTGCGGGGCAACTCCCCGCGGCTGGAGGAACAGCCCGAGCTTGCGGTCGCCTCCTCGGGGCCGGGAACAGCCCGAGCCACGGGCCGCGGGCTTGAGGACCGGGGACGGAGGGCTCTCGGGCTGTTCCTCACCCGGGACACTTGGATGATGTCGTGGATGACTTTGCCGGCGACATCCGTCAGACGGAAATCGCGGCCGCTGTAGCGGTAGGTGAGCTTGGTGTGGTCGATGCCCATCAGGTGGAGGATCGTCGCGTGCAGGTCGTGGACGTGCACAGGGTTCTCCACGGCCTTGAAGCCGAAGTCGTCGGTGGCGCCGTAGGTCATGCCGCCCTTGATGCCGCCGCCGGCCAACCACATCGTGAACCCGAAGGGGTTGTGATCGCGGCCGTTCTGCGTAGTGCCCGCACCGCCGCCCACTTCCACCACCGGCGTCCGGCCAAACTCGGAGCCGCACACCACGAGCGTGTCTTCGAACAAGCCGCGTGACTTGAGGTCCTTGATGACCGCCGCGAACGGCTGGTCCGAATCCTTCGCGTTCTTGCGGTGCAACTGAATGTCGCTGTGGTGATCCCAGGGGTCGCCGGCCGCGTAATACACCTGCACCATGCGCACGCCGCGCTCGACAAGCCGCACGGCCATCAGGCAGCCGCGTGCCGTGCTGCCCATGCCGTAGAGCTTCAGCGTCGCTTCCGACTCCTTGCGGATATCAAACACATCCGGCGCTTCCGTCTGCATCCGATACGCCACTTCCATCGAGCTGATGGCCGCCTCCAGCTGCGGGTCGCGCACCTCACCGGTCTGCCGCATCTTGTCGAGCTTCGCGAGCAGGTCCAGTTCGCGCCGCTGCTCGGGCAGCGTGAAGTCCTTGTTGTGGATGAACGACACCAGCTTCTTCGGGTCGAAGTCTTTGCCGATGATCTGATCGGGCCGTTCCACCTTGTCGGCGATGAACGTGCCCTGGTGCATCGCCGGCAGGAACGCGTTGTTCCACAGCGGCGGCCCCACCGTGGTGGGCACCTGCGGACACAACACCACAAAGCCGGGCAGGTTCTTGTTGTCCGACCCCAGGCCGTACGTGAGCCACGCGCCCATCGACGGCCGGCCCGCCTGCGTGTGGCCGGTATTCATCATGAGCATCGACGGCTCGTGATTCGGAATGTCGGTATGCATCGATCGCACGAAGCAGATGTCGTCGGCGCATTCGCCCACATGCGGGAACAACTCGCTGACCTCGATGCCGCTCTTGCCGTAGCGCTTGAACTCAAACGGCGACTTCAACAACATCCCGGTCTTGCGTTCAGTGGCCACCTCGCCGCCCGGCAGCGGCTGTCCGTGATACTTCGCCAGCATCGGCTTGGGATCGAAGCTGTCCACCTGCGACACACCGCCGTTCATGAACAGGAAGATGACGCGTTTGGCGCGAGCCGGATGGTCCAGCTTCCGCGGCGCCTGACCAGGCAGGCGATCCTCAAACGCCCCAACGGTGGCGAGTGATTCACCGACAAGGCTGGCAAACGCCAGCATGCCGAAGCCGTTGCCCATTTTGCAGAGGGCATCGCGGCGGGTGACGGGGCGCGTAAATCGGTGAGACATGGGGGCCACAGCTAATTCAGGAACAGGAACTCATTCGAACTGAGCAGGATCTTCACGTAGCGCCCGAACGCGGTCACGGGCTTCTTCTTCTCATCCGGCGGGCCAGCCGCACCGGGCATCACGCCGGCCATCATGCCGTCGGGCGCCGGGGCCCCGGGCGGCGCCGCCACCACAGGTGACGATGGTGGTGCTGGCGCCGTGGCTGCCGGGGCCGCTTGCGGCTTCGCGCCTGCGCCCATCTTTGCCGCAGCCGCCGCATCCTCAGCGTCCTTCGCGTCTTTCAGTTCCTTCGCCTTGCGCTCTTCGTACTGGCGCATCGGCTCGGCATCCAGGAACTCCAGCCCGGCCGCCAGTTCAGGCGCTGTCGGCGTCCTGCCAAAGATCAGCCGATACGCCTTCCTGATACGCGCGTCGTCAGTCAGTTCGCTGTTGACCCGCTCGGCGATGCGTTCGGCCTGCTGCTGCATGAAGTCGCTGTTCATCAGGAACAGCCGCTGCAGCGGCACGTTGGTGTTGAAGCGCTTTTCCGCCGACTGCATCGGACTGGGGAAGTCGAACAGCTGCAGGAAGTCGTCCAGCCGGTAGCGGCTGATCTTTCCGTACACCGTCCGGCGTCCAGAGAGCGGCGTCAGCACCGTGGACGGTCCACCCATCTTGTCTTCGAGTGACCCGGCCACAAACAGCACCGAGTCGCGCAACTGCTCGGCACTCAGACGCGCGCGATTGCTGCGCCAGTACAGCCGATTCCCCGCGTCCTTGTCGAAGTTGGCCGCGTCATGTGTGGTGCTGAGCTGGTACACCGCGCTGCGCAGAATCTCGCGATGCAACGCCTTGATCGATCGCCCGTTGGCGATGAAATACTGCGCCAGGTAGTCGAGCAGCTCCGGATGACTCGGCTTCTCAGCGTTCCACCCAAAGTTGCTGGGCGTATCCACCAGGCCCGTTCCGAAGTGACCCTTCCAGATGCGATTGACGATGACGCGGGCGGAGATGGGTTGGGCGATGATGGCGTCCGCCAGTTCCAGGCGGCCGCTGCCTTTCGAGAAGGCCTGGCGTTCGGGTGTGCCGAGCACCGACAGGAAACCGCGCGGCACTTCCGGCCCCGAGCGATAGGCGCTGCCGCGAATGGCCACTTTCAGGTTGACCGGGGGCGTGGGATATTCGCGGACGCCGTGCACGTACGGATACGGCTCTGGCAGCGCCTTCTGCATCGCGGCAATGTCATCGCGCAGGCCCTGAACGAGTGCCCGCCGGTCGGGTCCCAGCTGCCGCTCGAGTCCCCATCCACGGAACGCGAGCAATCCGGGTGTGGGCATCATGCCCGACCCGGGATTATTCGGGCTGTCGAGATCGCGCGAAAACACATCCGTCCACAAACTGGTCCGATCAATCGGCATTGTCTTCAGCTCGAGACCGCAGCCGGGGCAGAAGTCGTCGTTGGTCACGAAGGCGTTTGGTTTGTTCAGGCGCTCTTTGGGCTTGGTGCCGGGCAGCGCCTTGGCCGCAATGATGTCGTTCTCGATCTTCACTTCGCGACGTGCGAGCAGCACGTCGATCACCAAATCCTGGAACTCGCCGGCCAGGCGCTTCGCCTGGTCTTCCGTGCCGCCGCTCTTGACCATCTCCTGCCACGGTGTGAGGAACGGATAAAACGTGGGCGGCTTCCCAAGAAATCTCAGCCAGCGGTCGAACAGCTCATGGTCCAGCTTCTGGGCCTCAACGACTTTGGCTTTCTCGTCCTTGGGCTCGCCCGTCACGCGCCACGCCGCCACCATGTATTTCGACGCCTGGAACGCGAGCGTCTCCGCCAATTGCTGTGATTCGTTCTGCAGATACTGCCCAAGCAGTTCCTGCTTCTTTTCAATCTTCTTTTCCTGCGCCTTGAACTCGTCCACCACCGCTTTGGGCGCCTGCGGATACTCGTGGTATTCGGTGTTCAGGAAGACGCCGCCGAGGGCGTAGTAGTCCGTGGTCGGAATGGGATCGTACTTGTGGTCGTGGCAGCGCGCGCAGCCCACCGTGAGGCCCAGGAAGCCGCGGCTCACCGCGTCCACGCGGTCGTGCCGTTCGTCCGCGCGCGTGATTTCCACGGCGCCGTTGTCGTAATACCAGGGGCCCAGACCGAGGAAACCGAGCGCCGGCAAGTTGCGCACGCGCACCGTCTCGTCCATGAGGTCGGCCGCCAGTTGCGCTTTCACGAACTGGTCATACGGCATGTCGCTGTTAAACGCCTTGATGACCCAGTCGCGGTAGAGATACGCGTGGGGATACGGATTGAAACCCCGTCCCTCCGGATCCAGACTCCGATAGTCGTCTTCGCCGTAACGGGCGACGTCCAGCCACATGCGTCCCCACGTCTCGCCATACTTCGGTGATGCCAGCAGGCGATCCACAAGACGCGCGAAGGCCGTGGGCGAGTTGTCCTTCAGGAACCCGTCCACTTCTTCAGGTGTGGGCGGAACGCCCGTCAGGTCCAGCGTGGTCCGTCGAATCAACGCAAGCTTGTCGGCTGCGGCAACGGGCCGCATGCCTTCCCGTTCGAGGCGTGCCAGCACAAAGCGATCGATGTCGGTCTTTGCCCAGGACGTGTTCTTGACCACCGGCACGGCCGGACGCGCCAACGGCTGGATGGACCAGAACGCGCGATGCGCCGGCGTGATCTCCATCACGCGCGGCGCGGCAGGCGCGGCGGCAGGTTTGGCGGCGCTTGCCGGCCATTGCGCACCGGCGCGCACCCACTCGGCCAGCACTTCGATATCTTCGGGCTTCAGCTTCGACTTGCCCTTCGGCATGCGTGGCGCCGACGGGTCCGCTTGCCGCACGGCCTGCACCAACAGACTCTGGTCCGGATTGCCGGGCACAATCGCCGGCCCCGACTCGCCACCGCGAAGCAGCGCCTCGCGCGAATCCACGCGCAGGTCGCCCTTGGCCTCTTCAGCGTGGCACTCGTAACACGCCGCCGCCAGGATCGGCCGCACCCGCGTTTCGAAGAACTCCGGCGTTTGCGCGGCCGCTGCCAATTGCTGGTCGTCGGCCCGCACCGTGACCACCGTGACAAGCAACCCGGCGGTGAAGACGCAGCTCGCGATGAAGCGCGCGCGCAAGAATATTTGACGCATTCAACAGCACCCCATTGGTAGGTGGCCTATTATGGACGCCGATGCGTACTACGGGCAAACGGGTTGTGGCAGGTCTCGTCCTTGGGTTTTCCGCGGGGGTGATGGCGCAATCCACCCCGCCATCGGGTCCGCCTCCGCTGAAAATTGCGCTCTCCAGCCTCAAGCCCGACGCCGTCATCGACGCGGCCGGCGACCGCCAGGTCGCCGTGGCGCCCGATGCCGTGTGGGTGTCGAACCGGACGGCCGGCACCGTGACGCGAATCGACCCCAAGACCAACGCGCCTGGCGCCCCGATTGTGATCGGTCAGGGGCCGTGCCGGTCACTCATCCTGGCCTTCAAGAGCGTCTGGGCCCCCCTTTGCGACGGCCCGGCATTGGCACGCGTCAATGCTGAGGCTGGGGCCGAGGGCGGGAAGACGCCGCCGGTGCTGATCAAGGTTGGCGTCAGCACCGCCGGCCCGATTGTGACGGCCACCGGCAGCATCTGGATGGTCACCGACCCTGCCGGCACGCTGGCGCGCCTTGACCCCGACACCAACGCGGTGGTGGCCGAGGTGGCAGTGCCCACGGGCGCGAGCGCCCTCGCCGCCGGCAATGACGCCGTCTGGGTGACCTCCGTCACGAAGGACGTCGTCACCCGCATCAACGGCCACACGAATGTATTGGTCGAGACGATCAAGGTCGGCCGCGGCCCCGTGGCGATTGCGTTCGGCGAAGGCAGCATCTGGACACTCAACGGGGGCGACGGCACGGTGTCGCGCATCGATCCCGCCACCAACAAGGTGACCGAGACGATCAAAACCGGCGTGACCAGCACCGCCGGGGCAGTGGTGGTGGGGGAGGGCTCGGTCTGGCTCAGTGCGCCAGGCGCGCCGCTCACCCGGATCGATCCCGTGACCAACAGTGTTCGCCAGCAGTTTTCCGGCACCGGCGGCGGCGCGCTGGCCATTGGCCTGAAGTCGTTGTGGCTCACCGCCACTCCCACCGCGATCTGGCGCATCGATCCCAGGCGTGTGGAAGCCACGAGAAAGTAGCCGGTGACTGATTACGGCTCACTGAGGGTCGTCGGGGTCATCCTGGCGCGCAACGAGGAACACACCATTGGCGAGGTGGTGGCCAAGACACTGAAATACGTCCATCACGTCTGCGTCATGGACGGGCGCTCCACCGACGGCACGGCTGCCGCAGCCCAGCGTGCGGGCGCCACCGTCCATCAGGACCCCGGCAAGGGAAAGGGATCGGCCATCAGGCAGAGCCTGGATGTGGTGGAAGCCGACGTGGTGGTGTTCATCGATGCCGACGGCTCTCACGACCCCGCCGACATTCCCAGACTGGTGGCGCCGCTCGTGCGCGGCGAGGCGGACTTGTGTATCGGCAGCCGCTTCTCGGGAGGCAGCGAAGAACTCTCGGTCAGCGTGGGACAACTCATCAGGACTATCGGCAACATCCTGATGAACATCGCGATCAACAAGCGATGGGGTGTGGAGCTGACCGATACGTTGAACGGATTCCGGGCCATTCGCCGCCACGAGGCGAAGCTCGTGAAGATGACCGAAGACACGCACACCATTGAGCAGGAAATGGCGATGAAGATGCTGCGCCATGGGTATCGCGTGATGAACGTGCCCACGCACGAGTACGCGCGCACCTACGGCACCAGCCACATCCGCATCTGGCGCGAATGGCCCACCTTCGTCTGGTGCGTCGTCGTCAATCTGCTGCCGTCGGACGTGCGCAAATGAGCGGATCGCGCGCCGCGATCGTCGCGTGTGGCGCGCTGCTGCTGTTGTCGGGCCTGTTCCTGCCGCCGGAGTGGTTCGTCCCGCTCCCGCGCAACAGCGCTCCGCCCCCGCCGCCCATCTCCGGCTTTACGCTCGTACAGATCACGCTGTTCGTCGAAGGCCTTCTGGTGATGTGGCTGGGGCTCAGGCGGTGGCCACAGCGCGTGAGCAGTGCGGTGGGCGATTACCTTTTACCGGATGCCACGCGCGAGAATGACCTCGATGGACGCCTCAGCCTCTGGTTGCTCGGCGCGATCACGCTGGCCGCGCTCGTACTGAGAATCGTGTCGTTGAACAACGACCTGTGGATCGACGAACTGACGCCAGTGCGCGCGTATCGCGATGCGTCGATGTTGCAAGTGGCGGTCACCTACACCAGTTCAAACAATCACCTGCTCAACACCTGGCTCGTGAATGCGTGCATCAGGCTCTTCGGCCAGCACGAGTGGGCCATTCGCCTGCCCGCCATGCTCTGGGGCACCGCCACCATTCCCGCGCTTTACTGGGTGGCGCGTCAGGCGATGTCACGGTTCGCCAGCCTCAGCGCGGCCCTGCTGCTGGCGGTGTCGTATCACCACATCTTCTTCTCGCAGAATGCACGAGGGTATTCGGCCTACTTGTTCTTGTCGCTCGTGTCATCGGTGTTGCTCGTCAAGGCGCTCGGCAGCGATCGTCGCAGCACCTGGGTGGCGTTCGTGGTGACGACGGTGGTGAATTTTGCGGCGTTGCTGATCAGCGGGTTTGTGTTTGCAGCGCATGTGATTGTGGGCGGGCTGGCCGTGCTGACCGTGAAACGGCAGGGTGGGCCGTGGGCGCCATTGCTGCGGCGGCTGGTGGGAGTATTTGGCCTCATCACGTTTCTGGGGTTTCAGCTGTACGCGGCAGCGATCCCGCAGATGTACGTGTTGATGCGCACGGTTTATACGGAATCGACAAGCGGCTATTCGTTGTTCTCACTCGAACTCGTGACCGAAATCACGCGAGGGCTGACCGCGGGGTTCGGCACGGGGCTGCTGCTTGGCGCCATCCCGTTTCTGGGCCTGGCGGTGGTTGGCTACGTCATCCTCATGAGGCGCCACTGGATTCTGGCGCTCGCATTGACCTTGCCGTGCGTGCTGCAAACGGTGTTGCTCATCGTCCAGGGGCTGACGTTCTCGCCGCGGTTTTACATTCTGGCGTTGCCGCTGGCGAT
This sequence comes from Acidobacteriota bacterium, assembly GCA_016716905.1. NCBI lineage: Bacteria > Pseudomonadati > Acidobacteriota > Acidobacteriota bacterium. Next base: position 1,270,072 of record JADJUS010000004.1, read on the forward strand.
CATGGTGGTGGTGCAGGCGCTGACGAGTGCGTCGGAAGTTGTGGCGCGCTGGCTCAGACGGTCCGACAACTTCGCGTGGTGGTGCACGGTCGCGGGCATCGTGGTGTTGTGCCTTGCGTCGATCGCGGCGTTGCCGCGGTACTACACCGTGCCGAAGCAGCCGTACCGTGCGGCTCTGGCGTTTGTGGAGGAGTCACGCGAACCCGGAAGTGCGGTGATCGTCATTCACTACGCGTCTGCCGGGGTGCGGTACTACATGGAGCAGACGAGCATCTCGAACTCGGACTACGAACCGAACGTCCGCACTGTTGAGGAGCTTGACGAGGCCCTGGCAACTCGTCAGGGGCAGCCCATCTGGCTGCTGACCACGTTCCCGAGGGCACTGCGCCTTGGCGTTCCCGATCTTGACGCGCGCATCAAGCGCGATTGGGAAATCGTCAGAACGTTTCCAGCGACCATCGGCGACGGCCAGATTTCCGTGTGGCGCCAGAAACAATAGCGCCCGGTCGAGCGGCCCGTCGTGGCCGTACAGATCGGTGGCGAAGTGCAGGGTGCCTTCGGGCGTGACCATGGCCGTAGAGTAGAACAGCACCACCCGGATCGGCCGGGCGAGCGACACCGGGCGGGAGTCGGCCCCCAGTGTCGCGTTGCGAATCGCTTCCGCAGACCATGCCGGGTCGTTGAGCGCCCACTGGGCGAGCGAGACAGGGTCTTCGACGCGAACGCAGCCGTGGCTCAGGTCGCGTTGCGCGCGGCTGAAGAGATCCACCGCAGGCGTGCCGTGCAGGTAGACCGAGTACCTGTTGGGAAAATCGAACTTGATCAGGCCCAGCGCGTTGCCCTGTCCGGGCCGTTGACGTAACCGCAACGCGCCTTGCGCCAGCTGGCTGATGGCCTCTGGCGTGGGCGGCACCACCGCGCCCTGGTCACTCTCGCCCCGCACAATCTCGAAACCGTTGCGCGCCAGATAACCGGGGTCACGCTTGATGCGGGGCAGGATCTCGCCGTGGATGATCGACCTGGGCACGTTCCAGTAGGGTCTGAAAATGACCCGGTCCAGATCTGCGGCAAATACCGGCGTCTCGCTTCGCTCCGCGCACCCGGCAATCACCTTCATGGTCAATTCGGCGGCATCATTCGGAGGCAACGCCTCGGTGCCCCACAGATGGAACATGGCGATGTTGACCGCGAGCGTCGGCCCCTGACTCTCGCGCGGCAACCACCGCACGCGTTCGAGGGCCAACTCGATCTGGCGAACGCGCCACGTGAGCGGCACCTGCAACGCCGCGACCGTACGGCGGCCGATGATGCCATCCACCTCCAGCCCGTGCCGTTCCTGGAAGCGCGTTACGCCTGCGACCAGGGCCGGGTCGTACACGCCGTCACTCGACGGCAACGCGCCTGGCGGAATGTCGCCGAGCGCGATCAAGCGGGCGTGGAGGGCGCCGGCGCCAGCAAGGGGATCTCCGGGATGGACTGCACGATCGTCCAAGGCCGGCAGGGGCGGCAGCGTGGGGTCGGCCGCTAGCGAGCGATACCGGCTCAGGGCGGCCCGCAGCGCGTCGTACTGACGTGAACTCGGCGCCAGGTCTCGCGCGAGATCGTGAAGGCGCCCTGTCACGACGGCCTCGCGAACGGTGGCCGGCAGGTTCGGGTCTTCAGCCGGCGCCGGCAGATCCAGGCCCAGCGACCGCGGATCAACCCGACCCCTCTGCAAGTCGCGCAGGTAGCGCAGCAGCGCACGATTCAGTTCGGTCTCGAAGTCAGGACCGGCAAACGCCACCTGGCTGAAGCGATATGAGGCCGGGTCCAGCCCGTGACCGGCAGCTTCAGCGATCACCGCCAGTGCCTCGGTCGCGCGACCATTCGGTGCGCCTGTCGCGTCGATGAACAACGGCGCGTCGGGCGTCTGCGGGGCCGGGATCTGCACCACGCTGCCGGGCAGCATCATGAGGCACAGGGTCACGAGCACGGCACCCATACCTTCTATTGTGCGCCCGAATCCGAACGGTTGCTCGTGGCGTTGAAGTCGCACTACCGTAACGCATGTTCACGACTCCTCGTCTGCGCGTGTCCGCGCTGATCCCTGCGGTGCTGATGCTGTTGATGTCAGCCCCAGCCCTGGCCCTGGCCCAGGCGCCTCCGCCTGCACCTTCTGCGAAAGAGCAGGCGGCCGCCGCCCTGCTGAACCCGTCAAGCTGGTCCGCCGCAGTGGTTGCGTATCGCGAACTCGTCGAAGCCGAACCCACCAACCCACGCGCGGCCTTCGGACTGGGCGTGGCACTGCATGAGACCGGGAAGTACGCCGACGCCATTGAGGCGCTGACGCGCGCCGAGCTTCAGGGCTACCAGCCCGTCAATCAGGTCCGCTTCCGGCTCGCGCGTGCAGAGGCGCGCGCCGGCAAGGTGGAAGAGGCGTTGTCGCGACTGGAGCGACTGGCCGCCGCGGGTTTCGCCAACACCGCGGTGCTGCAGCTGCCCGACCTCGAGCCTCTGCGGGCGCAGGCACGGTTCCAGGCCTTTGAACGCCGGGTGCAGACCAACGCGCATCCGTGCTCGGACGACCCGAACTTCCGCGCCTTCGACTTCTGGATAGGGCAGTGGGACGTGCAGCCCACCGGCTCAGCGCGCGGGCCCATCGGCACGGGATCATCCAGCGTGATTGAGAAACAGCTCGACGGCTGTGTGATTCAGGAAAACTGGCTCACGCCAGGCACCCCCGGCGAAGGCAAGAGTTTCAACATCTACAACACCGCGCTGAAACGCTGGGAGCAATACTGGGTGGACTCGCGCGGCACCATCACGCACTACGTCGGCAACTTTCGCGCCGACGGCGCGTTGTATTACGAGGCGGACCAGTTCGGCACCACCAACAAGATTCGCATGACGTTCTTCAACCAGGGCCCCAACCAGGTCCGCCAACTCGGCCACACGTCCACCGACGGCGGCAAGACGTGGACGGTGTCGTTCGATCTCACCTACGTGCGCAAACCGTAGCGCTCGGCGTGACGCGCATTTCGTAGCGCGGCGTGGGTCTCAACGCCGCGGCTCTTCGGCGGCCTTGAGGACCAGGCCGCCCTACGAGGACAGGAAGGCCGCCCTACGAGGAGCGCCAGACGGCGTGACGGGCATTTCGTAGCGCGGCGTGGGTCTCAACGCCGCGGAACGTGGCGGCCTTGAGGGTCAGGCCGCCCTGAGGGAGATGGCGGCCTTGAGATGCAGGCCGCCCTACGAGGAGAGTCAGCGCCACGGGATCGTGCGCGCGGCGATGGAAGGCGCGTCGCCGCCCGTGGACCACACCGCGAGGATGCCCGCGGCCGTGGCGGCGAGCACGGGGTACGTGGAGGGACCGGCCGGCGTGATCCGAACGACCGGCCCGAACTCCACTGGCCGGCCCTGCGCGACCGTGACCTCGCGCGCGAGGGCGGCGCGCATGCCGTCGGTGAACTCGTCCCAGGCCACCATCATCCGGCCCTTGGCGTCCACCACGATCTGCGGATGCTGCGGTTTGCTCTGCCCGAGTGTGGGCACGCGCGTGCGCTCGGCATACGTCACGCCGTCGGCACTCGACGAGTAGAACAACGCGCCTTCGGGCTCGGCCCCCTCAAGCATGGTGGGCCACACCATGTGCACGGCGCCCGCCTGGTCCACCGCCATCGCCGGCCCATCGTCTGGGCAACCGCTGATCGCCCAGCGGTCTTCGCTGACGCGCACAGGCTCGGAGAAGGTACGCCCGCCGTCGCGCGACACGATGGACGCCATGTCGCGGAGGTTGCCCGCGTAGACGTGTCGCCACGCCGCATGAATGGCGCCGTCCGGCGCGACGACGATGGTGGTCTTGCAGCAGTAGCAGACGCCCTTCGCGAGCTCGCGCTCGCTCTGCACCGTGGCCCCCGCGCTCGCGTAGTACAGGCCCGACTTCTGCGCCATCGCCACGCCGTCATAGGCGGCGTCGGTCTTCTTGTGCGCCGCGTGTGTGGCGTCGGCAGTCTTGGCCGGCGCCATTCCCCGGTGGTCCAGCCAGATCGCATGCGCCGCGCCCTGCTGATCCAGCGCAAGGGCAGGCCAGCCGCGCTGGCCAGGAGCAGCCGCAGCCTGCAGCGTGGTTGGGGCGTCGAACGTGGCACCTCCGTCGCGCGAACGCGCCGTCTTGATCGCGGTCGTTTCACCGCGCGCGGTCCACAACACTGCGATCTCCGGATCGGCCACCCCTTCTCGTGCTACCAGTGCCACTCGTGGCGGAAACTCTCCGCCGAGTTTGGCTTCGCCCGCCGCCGCATTGACCTGGACGGGCGGGCCGAACGTTTGCCCGTTGTCGCGGCTCACCGCCACGAACACGTCGGTGGCGCCGGGCACCGACGCGCCCCACGCCACCGCCACAAACGATCCCGCCGCCGCCGCCCACGGCGTGCTGTTGGTTCGGCCTTCAACGCCAAGCGCCACAAGCGTGGTGGGCGCAGGCGGGCGCGAAACCAGAAACAGACTCGACACACCGGCAGTCACCAGCACTGCTCCGGCCCAGAAGATGATTCGACTGCGAGCCATCAGAACCTCACTCGCAGGCCGAACTGGAACGACCGCGGCTCCTGCAGCGCCGTGATCTGGCCGAACGTCGATGACGGATTGGTGGGGTAGGCCCCGGCGCCGAAGTTCGTGTTTCGCGTCGCCACGTTTCGCCGGTTCGTCAGGTTGAATCCTTCCGCCAGCGCCTCCACGTCCGCGCGACCGGCCACCCGGAACGCCCGGCTCAACCGCAGGTTCGCTGTGAAGAAGTCACTGCCCACGCCGGAATTGCGCTCGATGAACTCGCCGTTCACCACCGGCCGCCCCGTGGTGCCCTGCAACGTCGTCACGCCCGAGCTGATGTTGAATGGCAGCGCCGAATACGTCTGCAGCAGCCCGCTCAACTGGAACCCGGCCACCCGCGCCGCCCCACTCACGGTCAGCCTGTGCCGCTGGTCGTCGTCGGATCGGCCCCAGTCCTTCGACAGGTCAAACGGATCGATCGGGCCACTGAAGAAGAACTCGCCCAGATTGTTCATCGACTTGGACAACGTGTAGGACACGCGATAGTCGCCCCAGCGCTCGGACCGCTGGAGGAACGAGACATGCAGCCCGTGATAGTTGGACTCGCCAACCGACGAGTACTGGCCGTTGTTGGCGTAGGACGTAACCGGCCGGCACCCATTGTTGGTGCCCGCGGCCACACAGGTCGGCACGTTCTGGTTCACCGACATCAGCAGGTTCTGGCCACGCAGATACGAGTACCCCACGCTGACCGTGGTCCTCTCACCAAGCTGATGCTCCACTTCGGCGCTGGCCTGTCGCGACGATCCGTTCTGCAGGTTGCGGTCCATCGTGGTGAGGTTCACGAGTGCAACCGAGGGAAGCGCGTTGGCCAGGATGTTCGGGAAGACCGGCGCGCCCGCCTGCGTGGGCGAGAGACTGAGCGCGAGCTGCCGCAGTTGCGTCAGGTCCGTGGTGTTGTTCGCCGAGAGCAGCGCGTTCGCGAGCGCGCGCAGAGGCACGCGATCGTAGAAGAGGCCGGCGCTGCCACGCACCACCGTGCGGCCCGAGTCAAACGGTGACCACGCCACGCCAAGACGAGGCGAGACGTTGTTCTTGTCGGTGGTGATGGTCTCAAGCCGCTGCAGGTCGTATCGCACACCGAGATTTACCGTCACCTGCGGGCGTACCTTCCACTCGTCCTGGACGTAGACACCGAGGTTCGGATTCGTCTGCGACACTTCCGTCTCGCCGAACGTCTGCGTGAACCCCGCGTTGTTGTAGGTGCCGCTCAGGAAGTTCGCGAGCGATGAAAAGGTGTAGGAACCGCGGACGGCGCGGGGGAACGTGATGCGGTCGTCGTTGTAGAGGAAATCGACGCCAACCCGGAGCGCGTGAGCGCCTGCCTGGTGCGACAGGTTGTTGACCACCTGATACAGACTGTTCACGCGTCCGAGCGGGCTGCTTGAGAGTCGGCCGAACGACCCCACGCCGGCAATGCTCACCGCGGGGCCCACGAGGTCCGCCGGCGGCGCCTGAAGGTTGCCGTGCGCGAACTGCGCGCGCGTTTCAAGAACGGTCCTCGCGTTGAGCACCAGGGTATTGCTGACCGCAATCGCCTGGTCCACATTGTCCAGACCCTGCGACGCGCTGGGCGCGCTGAGGCCGCCTGCGCCTCGAGAGTTCGAGGACGTCACACCGTAACGGCTGTAGCGCAGGCCGAGTTGATCCCGGCTGCTGACCTGATGATCGATCTTGGCCAGCACGTTCGTGGAGTCCACCGGATTTGCGTATTCGCCGGTGGTGACGAGGGGGCCCTGATAGCCCACAGCCGTCAGCCGCGCGTTGATCGACGCGGCATTGGCGGGCGAGATGGTCACCAGACCCGTCTGGTCCAGCCGCCGCTGTTCGATGTTGGCGAAGTAAAACGTCCGGTTGGTCACAATCGGCCCGCCGAGGCTGGCGCCGTATTGCCACTGGCGCATCGGCAACTTCGTGCCCGACAGCGCATTCTTCGCGTTGAAACGATCGTCGCGGAAAAAGTCGTACGCCGTGCCATGCACCACGTTCGTTCCGCTCCGCGTCACCACATTCACGTAGCCGCCCAGCGCGCGTCCCAGTTCGGCCTGGCCGCCCGACGTCACCACCTGGAATTGGCCGACGGCATCCACGCCGTACGTCATCCCGCTCAACCCCGCCGCATCGTCATTCGCCGACAACCCATCCACGATGAAGTTGTTGGAGAGATTGCGCTGGCTGCCCACAGACAGCGTTACGCCGGGGACGGCGGATGTTTCCGGAAAGAGCTGGGTGCTCGCGACGTTGGTGGGTGAGACGCCGGGAATCAGCAGCGCCAGCTCCAGGAAGTTGCGGCCGTTGAGCGGCAGGTTCTGCACCTCGGTTTGCGAGACCGTGCCGGCGATTTGGCTGCGCGCGGCTTCCAGCACCGTGGCGTTCGCGCTGACGATGACGCTTGTATCGATGCCGCCGACCGCAAGCGGCACGCGCAACTCAAACGCGGCGCCCACGGTGAGCGTGAGTTTCCTGACGTCGGCCTTGAATCCCTGCTGGGTCACCGTCATTTCGTACGGGCCCACCTTCAGGTAGGGAAACCGGAATCGGCCTTCATCGTCGGTGACGGTCGTGCCCGTCACATTCGTTTCCGTGTGGCGGATGACGACTTGCGCGCCTGCGAGCACGGCGCCGGATGTGTCGGATACGCGGCCACTGACGCTGGCGTAGTCCACCGACTGTTGAGCAAAAACGTTTTGACTGAATACGAGCACGCAGCTCGCGATAACAAGCACCCTCAGGAACTTCACAGCAGCACCTCCCACGAAAAAGAAGCGATCACGGATAGGCCCAGGGCACACCTGTGTCCTGGGGCCGACGATGTGAGCGGTTCTTACGCGCGGGGTGGTGGCGGTTCGGGCGAGGCGAGGCGGCTCAGCAGATGTTCCGGGGCGGATCCGGTGACAAGAGCCGAGCTGACGTACGGGACGAGACTGAAAATGTTGCTGGGGGGCACCCCCTGGGTTGAGAGCACGGCGAGCACGGCAGCCATGGGGCCGTCGCATGTGCCGCGCATCACGCATCCGCGTGCTGGTGTGGCGTCGGCGGGTGGAGCTTCAGGCTGAGCCGCCATCTGGTGCCCGTGGTGGGCGTGGTCGTCGGAACTGGTCGCCGCTGCCGGGATGGCCTCGGCCGGCACCGCCGCCGGCGTCGCGTGGTGCGCCGCCGACTGGTGGTCTTCTCCGTGTCGATGTGCAGCGCAACAGTCGCGCGGCACGAGCGCGTATAACGCGGACCCCTGGAAAATCAGCCAGGCGGCCACCCAGAATTGGGGGCGACGTCTTAGGGTCAGCATCGAAGGATGCGGCATTCTAGCGCATTCCGGTTTTCGTAGCGCTGCGTGACAGGCATTTCGTAGCGCGGCGTGGGCTTCAACGCCGCGGAACGTGGCGGCCTTGAGATTCAGGCCGCCCTACGAGGACAGGAAGGCCGCCCTACGAGGAAGGACACGCATTTCGTAGCGCGGCGTGGGCTTCAACGCCGCGGCTCTTGGCTGGCGCCACCCCCGCTGAGTTGATGGTGGGCGGTCTCGAGCATGCTCCGCATTTTCAGTAATTCCACCGCGTCGAGGTTCGTGATGCTTGCCGGCACGGGGCGGCCCATCTGCACGGCGTATTCGATGGCGCCGGACGTGTTGCTGTACGCGACAAACGACAACTGGCCCCGTGTGGCGAAACGCGCTTCAAATTTTTTGAGTGGCGTGGGGTTGCCCCGGATCGACAAGAGGGCGTCGAGGTTCCTCAACACGTCCGGGATTTCGTCGAGGTCCACAAACGCGCGTTCAAGCCGCGTCGGGCTCTCGTTCACCAGCACCGCCACGCCGCTGGCGCTGTTCCCTTTGCTGTCGCGCACGTGCCTGACCTCCACCGTGATCCGGTTGCGGCCGAAGACGCCCAGTTCTTCGAAGCCCAGGGTCATGACCGATCCCGGTTCAGGCACAAACGACTCCAGCCGCGTGGCGGGAGACGGGGCCGGCATCACCAGCGTCGGTAATGTGGTATTCAGTGGCGCTGTGACCTGTGCTTCCGCAGGCGCGGCTGCGACCGCCGATAAGACGACGAGATAGACGAGACTACGGACAAAACGCATAACGCCTCCCTGGATGTGGACTGCCGTTTGGACTCCGGGGGCCGGTCTTTGGACGCCCGGGCGCGTGTTAGTATCCGCCCGTCATGTGCAAGACCATCAAGCAAAAGGTGAAGTTCAAGGCCGCGCCTGCGGCCGTGTATGAGCTTCTGGCGGACTCGAAGAAACACACCGCTGTGACCGGCAAGAAGGCCACGATCAGTCCGAAGATCGGCGGCGAGTTTTCGGCTCGTGCAGATGACGTGACCGGCATCAACGTCGATCTCGTGCCCGCGCGACGCATCGTGCAGGCATGGCGGCATCGCTCGTTCCCCGAGGGGATCTACTCAATGGCCGCCGTCACCCTCACGCCCACTCCCACGGGCGGCACAGAACTCGTGCTGACGCACCGAGGCGTACCGAAAGCGCTCATCCCCGAGACCGAGCAAGCCTGGCGCGAGCTGTACTGGCAACCCATGAAGGCGCACTTCGACCGCGACTGAGTTCCCAGCACCAAGCACTGAGCACCTAGCACCCAGCACCCAGCACTTCATTTAAATAGGTCGTCGAACGCCTTGCGGGCGCTTGACTCGGGCGTGGTCGAAGGCGTGGAGCCCGTGGCCTTTTCGACGCGGGTGACGCCGACGAACTTGGGGCAGTCGTTGCGGACGTCTTTCGGGCTCATGCGGGCGGCGATCGTTTCGCGGCATTCGAAGCGCGCGCCCGGGTCGAAACTCTGGCACTGGATGCAGGCGTGCAGATCGACGCCGCACTTGGCGCAGGTGCTGAGTGTGCCGATGAAGCCGCCCTCAATCGTCCCGCACCGCGCGCACCTGAAGACCTCGGTGAACGCCATCATGTTCATCTTTTTCGGATCGCGGGGAAGGCGCGGGTCGATCGGCTCGCGCGGCTTCTGCGACGACATCGGCCGCCGGTCGGAACTGCCGCTGTCCTGATATCCCCGCTGCCGGTATTTCTGATCGGACATGTCGCCCCCCCCCTCTTGTCCTCGTGCCCTTGTCCTCGTAGGGCGGCCTGGTTCTCAAGGCCGCCGAACGCCGCGGCGTTGAGACCCACGCCGCGCTACGAAAAATGCCGGCCGCCGAAAGCCTTTGTGCTGTATAGCACTCCAGCCGACCACCGCGGATGTTATCAATGATCAGTATCGGAGGATCGTGTGGCGAAGAAGACAGCTGACAACATGCTCGTGAAGACGGCGGTGAAGGTGGGGCGTACGCTTGGCCGCGTGGCCCGGGGAGTGGACAAGGTGAAAGCCGTGGCCACAAAGTCCGGCCGCGCCAAGGCCGCCGCCAAGAAGAAGAAAAAAGGGCCGCCGAAGGATCCCGTGGCGGCGGCCAAGCGCGCGAAAACGCGCGCGTCCTGGAAGCGCGCCGAAAAGAGCACCACGGCTGTGGAGCAGGCGCAGCACGGCGCCGTGGTGGACGAACGCGCCCTCGTGCGTGCCACCGCCGGCAAGCGCTTCGCGAATCGCAAGCCGCGCTAGCGGCAAAGCGAAAGGTCAAGAGCCGCGGCCTTGAGACCCAGGCCGCGCTACGAAAATGCCTGCCGCGGCGTTGAAATTCACGCCGCGCTACGAAATACGCGCGGCGTAGGGCGGCTTGTCCTCGTAGGGCGGCTTGTCCTCGTAGGGCGGCTTGTCCTCGTAGGGCGGCTTGTCCTCGTAGGGCGGCCTGAACTTCAAGGCCGCCGTTTGCGCCGGGGCTTTTCCGGCGCTTGTGGCAACTGAGAGAGCGCCGCGCGCGTGTCCGCGGCCGCCTGGCGCAGCCGCTCGACGAGCGCCTGCTGCTCGGGCGACAGCGACGTCGCGAGCAGGGCAGTGACGTCGCGCTCGATGACGGCCGTGGGCGCGTGCAGCGTGCCAACGGCGCGCACCACGCGCTCCAGTTCAAGCGCCTGATCGCGCGCCTTCTGCAGCATCGGCCGCACGTCCGAGTCGCCCAACAGCCGCTGCAGCACGATGAGTCGCTGGTCGTGTTGCGCAATGGCCACTGCGCGCAGCAGCACCTCGGTGCCCTTCACCGTCGCCACAAACGGCTCGGAGCTGCCGGTCGCGGGATGTCCCTCGTACCAAACCTCCTCGGCCTGCGTCAGGAAGTGCTCCAGGAACGGCAGCGTCTCGCCCAGCGTGGGCACGGCCTCGGGCGCAGCCGCGAACGCACTGGCCAGCCACTCGGGCACGGGTGTCAGGAGCCGCAGCGTGCACGCGCTGTGCGTCTGCCCCTCGGGCGGGCGCGAACACTCGATCACGCACAGGTTGAACGTGCGCACGATCGCCGGCAGCAGTTCATCCATCAGCATGGCTTTGGCTCCCCCTTGGATGGCGGCTCGGGGTCGAGCATGGCCCGCGCCAGAAGTTCAAACGCCGACTCCACGCCTTCGCCCGTCTTCGCGCTGGTGCGCACCACACGCCAACCTTCTTCCACCAGTGCCATCAGCCCCTTCTCGTCCACTTCCCAGTCAGCCGCGAGGTCGGATTTGTTCAGCAGCAGGATGAATGGCACGTCACCCGCCACCGACGTGGCCTTCTCCTGCAGCTGGCGCGCCACTTCGAGCGTCATTCGACGCGTGCCGTCCGCCACCAGCAGATATCCGGCCATGCCGCGCAGGTGCGAGGGCTGCACGGTCTGATAGTCGTCTTGCCCGGCAATGTCCCAGAGCATCAGCGTGAGCTCCTGGCCATCCACGGTGATGGGCTTCTTGTCGATCTTGACCCCCACCGTGGAGAGGTATTTGTCCGAGAACATGCTGCTCACGTAGCGGGCCACCAGGCTGGTCTTGCCAACCGCGAAGGCGCCGAGCATGCAGATCTTTTTTTGAATCATGGCCAGTGACGCTTCAGCGCGCCGGCCGAATCACCCGGATGGTGACGCGCCGGTTCTGCTGTTTGTCTTCTTCATTCTGACTCAAGACCACCGGCACGCGGCTGCCAACGCCCTCAACCACAATCTCCAGCCGGCTGGACGCGTCGCGCCCAATCGCCGCCTGCACCACCTCGGCCCGCGCCCGGCTCAAGGGAAGGTTCGATTCCGCCGGGCCATCGGCGTCAGTGTGGCCCATGACCTCAAGGCGAAACCGCTGGCCCGTCGCCTCCGCCAGCGCGTCCAGTTCCCGCACATCCTGCACGACCCCCCGCACCGCATCGTCTTGCCCCGCAGCCATCACCGGCGCGCCTTTGGCGAACAGCACCCTGCGGCCCTCGAGCCTCGCGATGACCGCGCTGGTCGTCGCCCCAAGCGCACCGGCCGCATCAAACGACGTGACGCCGGGCACCAGCGGCGCAAGGCGGCGCGCTTCGCTGACCCATGCGAGCGGCGGCGTGCCGGTGGCCGAGAGCACACCGTCGGTCAACGCCAGCGTGGTGCCCGCCGGAGGCTGCAGCACGTCAGTCGCCCGCGTGACAATCAGCGACGGCTCCAGCGCGTAATACGCCGCCCATCGTCCCACCACGTTGTCGGCGGTCAGGCCCGTGCCCGAAAGCAACGCCTGCGGATCGCGGGCGCGTGGATCGCGGAGTCCCGACACCACGAACTTGCCGCCCTCATGCGACGTGGAAACCACGGTGATGCCCGGCTCGGCGCGAAGCGCGTCAATGTACCGGCCTTCGCGCGCCGAGGCGCGGATACGCCAGGACGGCCAGCACCACGAGCGCGATCACCCCGGCAGCGCCCAGCACCATCGCGGCTCGCGATCGCCCTTTGCGTTCATCGGCGCGGTACTCGGTCTGAAGACAGTCTTCGAGGATCGACAGGCTTCCGTCGAGCGTGCTCGCATCGCCGTTAAACGATTCAAGCGCTTCGCCAAATTCGAGGTGAATCGTCTCTACGGTCTGCTGAAGCACACGCCGGAAGTCGCGCGGGGCAGTGCCGCGAATCACGGCTGCGAGGATCGCGTGTGGTCCTGTTTCGATCCACACCGCCAGGTCGCCCACCTTCAGCGACTCCATCGTGTCGTCGCTCACTCCCGCGCCGCCCGCATCACCTTCGACCCGGAATGAGTCCTGCACAAAATCCCGGATGGCCGTGAGCATGCCCGACACCATGTCGGCGTCTTTCATGCCGGCCGCGCCCGTGTGCGCGTGTTGCAGCAGCAGTCCGGTGTTCCTGTCGATGAGCAGGACCTGCTCCACGCGAAAGAGCAGCGTCTTGAGCAGCACGACTTCGGCGAACGACTTGCCCGTGCGCATCGCTTCAAGGCGCCAGTGAATGGACTGGCGCGAGAACGCGTGTTCCAGCGTGCGGTTCAGCGACTCGATCATGCCGGCGAGGCTCGCGGCCACGGCTTTGCGGATCGCCGGGCCCATGATCGGGAACAGCGCGTCGGCCAGCGGCTTCGGGTTGCGCCGGACAGACGATGTGACGGCGCGTTCGACGGCGGGTGTCAGTGCGCGGGCCACCGCCGGGTCGTGAGAGTGGCGCAGCAGGACTTGTGGGAGGACTTCGCCCACCTCGTGCGCGCGTACGTCGAGGTCATCCAGCCGATCTTGCAGGTCGGCCAGTTGACGCCGCTCGGGGTGGACGAGGATGGCCCTGAGCGATTCGAGTTCGTCTGTCGGGTCAGCCCTTTCGTCCATTGTCGGCGCCTGGAGCGGGCTGGTCGCTGGAGAGCCGCAACGCCATCTCGTTCAGCAGGGCAGCAATCGTCGCCCGGTCGGCCTTGTCGTGCCGCAGGTCCGACGCCTCCTGGCTCAACCTCGCCAGCACATCGTCGATCTTCCCGCGAATGTCGTCGGTCACGCGTTTGTGCAGGTCCAGGATCTGTTTGCGCAGTTCGCCCTGCAGCTTCTCGATCTGGCCGTCGATCTGTCCGGTCTTTTTCTCGGTGGCCTTCGCGTTGTCGCGCACTTCGCGCGACAGTTCCTTGGCGGCGGAGACCCGGTCGCTGTTTTCGGCTTTGATCCGGTCCGCGAGCGAAGCCGTTTCCTGCTTCACAAATTGTTCGAGCGCCAGCAGGCGCTTGCGCACGTCTTCTTTGAGTTCGGTGGACTCCTGCACCAGGCGTTCTTCGAATCGCGTGAACCGCCGATCGTAGTCGCGCATCTGTCCGCCGAACAGGAGGTCGCGGACCTTGTCGATGTTGCCCGGGTTCTCTTCGGCCTGAGCGTTCTTGGCGTCTTTTTTGGGATGTTTTTTGGTATCCACGGGGCCGAGGCTATCACAGCCGGGGCGCGGCTCGGCGTGTCGGGGTTGGTCCATAATCGCCGCGTGAAGTACAACCCGGCGCTCGACGCGATCAGAGCAGTGGCGGTGATCGCGGTCGTCGCTTTTCACAGTGGCCTGCCTCTGGCGACAGGCGGGTTCATCGGCGTTGATATCTTCTTTGTCCTCAGCGGCTTTCTGATTACCACGCTTGTGCGCGCGGAGATCCGGCAGACGGGCACCCTGGCGATCGGGCGTTTCTACTGGCGGCGGGCGCTGAGGCTGTGGCCGCCGTTGCTGTTGATGCTCGGGGCGTATGCCGTCATCGTGCCCGCCGTTTTCCCAGACACCCCGGTGGTTCGGGACGTCCTGATCACCGGCGTCTACTTTTCCGACTACTCGCGCGCGCTCTGGGGTTGGCCGGACCTGCTGAACCACACGTGGTCACTGTCGGTGGAGATGCACTTCTATCTCATCTGGCCGCTGGTCATCCTTGCCGCCGCGAGATGGACCGACCGCAGGGTCGCCGCGCTCTTTGCGCTCCTGTTCGTGCTGGCGACCGCATGGCGGGTCCTGGATCTGTGGGCGTATCGTGACTGGGCCCACACCTACTATCGGTTCGACACGCGGCTCAGTGGCTTGTTCGCCGGTGGGTTTATCGCCGTGGTGCCGTGGCGCCTGGGGTCGGCCATGTCGCACACCGTGACCGCGTTGGCGGTGCTCGTTCTGGGCGCCTGCGTGGCGATGCTGCGCTGGAGGATGTTTGATGCCCTGACGTGGGTCGGCATCATTGTGGACTTCGCTTCCGCCGGGCTGGTTGGCTCCATCGCCTCAGGCGCGAGCGCCCACGTGGCACGCGCGCTCTCGGCGCGGCCGTTGGTGTACGTCGGCCTCATCTCGTATGCGGTGTACCTCTGGCACTATCCCATTGCCCGCCTGGTGCGTGAGCACTTCGACCCCGCGGTGACGTTCCTCATTGTGGCGTCGCTCTCAATCGCCATGGCGGCGCTGTCCTACGAGTTCCTCGAGAAGCCCCTCCGCGCCCGCCGGCTTCGCTATGGGGAAGGGCCGCGGCGTTGAAGTGCACGCCGCGCTACGAAATGCGTGTCGAGTCCTCGTAGGGCGGCCTGGGGTCGGTCCTCGTAGGGCGGCCTGGGGTCGGTCCTCGTAGGGCGGCCTGGGTCTCAAGGCCGCCAAGGGCCGCGGCGTTGAAGTGCACGCCGCGCTACGAAATGCGTGTCCGTGTCCTCGTAGCTCGGGCTGCCTTCCGAACGTAGCTCGGGCTGTTCCTCAAGCCCGAGACGATCGCCCAGAGGAAGCAGGCCTATAATTCGGGCGATCATGCCAGTGACGGTCGCGATCCTTATCAGCGTTGCGGTAGGCGTCTTCACATCGTTGCCGGAACCGGCCTGCTCACGTCGCGATGCGGCCATCATGGGCGCGCTCGAACGCTCGGCGGCCGCGGACCCATCCTCACTCCTGCTGCAAGTCAGTCTCGCCAGCTGTTACGACCAGGCGTGGCAGTTTCAGTCGGTGGGTCCAGCGATAACAAAAGCGATGCTCATACTCGATGCCGAGCCGCCGGCGGCAGGCACCGGTGCGCCCAGGGTGGTGAGACCGGTGGCAGGAGCCGACGTGCCTGTACCGCGGCGTACGCGCGACAAGCAGGCCGAATATCCTCGTGAGGCATCGGCGGCCGGCCTCTTCGGATTTGTCGTACTCGAAATCGTCATTGACGCCCAAGGGGCCGTGAGTGAGGCCGCTGCCGTAAAGTCGGTGCCCGGCCTGGACGACGCGGCACTCAAGGCGGCTCGCCAGTGGAAATTCGCGCCGACCGTGGTTGGTGGCACAGCGATCGAAGTTCTTGGTTATGTTCCGGTGCGGTTCGGTCCCACGAACGAGCCGGCCGCTTCGGACTGGCTCGAAGTTGCCGTCTTTCACTACCGGAAGGGCGAAAGAGATCGGGCGCGCTCCGCGTTGAAGGTCGCGCTGTCGTTGGCGCAGACGGACATGGACCGATTCGGCGGCTACGCAGACACCGAGGTGAAGGGCACGCTCGCAGGCTTCACGCGGCCGACCGTAAAGAAGCAAGTGGATCCGCGCTACCCACGGCGTTCGATGTCTTCGAACGCGCGGGAGGGCACGGTGACAATCGAGGCTCTTGTGGATCGCCTTGGGAACATCGGACGGCCTCGGATAGTGGGGGCCTCCTCCCAGTTCGACGGCGCGTCCATGGAGGCCGCGCTGCAGTGGCGGTTCACGCCGGCCTTGAAGGAGGGCAGCCCCGTGCCGTCACGCGTTCTCTTGCAGATGGACTTCGCCCGGCACTCCCCGAGTCCGCGCTGAGCGGCCGCCAAGGGCCGCGGCGTTGAAGTGCACGCCGCGCTACGAAATGCGTGTCCGTGTCCTCGTAGGGCGGCCTGAACCTCAAGGCCGCCGTTTCCCGCGGCGTTGAAGTTCACGCCGCGCTACGAAATGCAAGGCCGCCGTCAGCGTCAGCCCCTCGCCGAGAAGATCGTGCCATGGTCCTCGCGACAGCGGGGGCTGCGCTACTGCTCCCGCAGCAGCTCCTCCAGCCGTTCCGGCGAGAGGTGCGACAGTCGCGTCAGGACGTCCTTCTGCCGGCGCTCGTCGATGGCTCGGTGTCGTGCGTTGGTGTACTTCAGGGGCCGGAGTTTCAGCATGAAGTCGCTCGGGTTGGCGCGATCGAAGTCGAAGGGGTACAGGCCAATCGCCTTGCACACCGACTCCCGTTTCAGTAGCGTGACCAGCGCCTCCAGGCGCCGCTCAAGTTCATCGATACGCGCCGCCTGTGTGTCCATGATGTCTTCGTTCACCTGCACCCTCACTTCGTCCATCTCGCCTCCGTTCTCTATGGGAGGACGACGGTAGCATCGTCGACCGCGACTGCGTTTGACCAAATGTGGAGGGAGCCCAGATAGGTGAGGTGCCTATACGACCTTCTGACTTCGGGACTCTTTCTTCAATATCTTCCAGCGGCTGGAAGATATGTTCCGAGAGCCGCCTTGCCGCGAAGGTGATGCTACCGCGGGCGCTGACGAAGCTCCGTGAAATACGCCGCGTCTGATCCTGATCGCGACGAATCAGCTCGCGCACGTACTCGCTGCTCGTCTTGGACCCCGCGACCCCAGGACTCTGGACTCTGGACTCTGGACCCTGGACTCCTCAGTCCAGCCGCAGCGCCAAGTCAGGCCAGTCCCAGTAAGGGCTTCAGCCGTGCGCGAACTTCCGCCAACGTCGCGGCAGGGGATTGAGCGATGAAGGCCGCGTTCCGTGCGCGCCAATCGAGATTCTTGATTTGGTCGGCCAGAACGACGCCCTGCACCGGTCCGGAGGTTGGCAACGCAACCTCGAATGGGTAGCCCTTGATTCGGGTCGTCACCGGGCAAATCACAGCCATTCCGTTTGCCGCGTTATAAGAGCGGGGCGATAGGACCAACGCCGGCCGGTGTCCCGCAAGCCACACCAGGTCGCCGCTCTCCGGCACGTACGCCTTCACCACACTTCGCGCCCCTGCGGAGCGCCGGTCGAGACTTCCTTGTGTCGGTTCTTCGGCGTGATGCCCTTCACGAGTTCGTCGAGCGTGTACACCGGCCCCTGCGCGCGTACCACCACCGCGCCGTCAGCCACCATCATCTCAACGGCAGCGCCTTCCACGAGACCGGCCTGTTCCGCGAGGGCCTTCGGAATTCGAACGGCCAGACTGTTGCCCCAGCGGGATACCGTGTGTGCCATGTATCTATTATGTGTATACACAGTGGATTGTTCAATAACTTCTGGCATGGATGTTCCTCCGGTTCTGGGTTACAGCAAGCGCCATGCCCAGTGTTTAGCTCAGGAAAACCAGTTGTCGGGGCCGAGTGGTTGTAGTTTCTGCAATGGTCTGTAGTGCGACCGTGGCAAAAAGCGCGTGGACGTAGAATGGCGCCCATGAACCCCGCCATTCTGGACACCATCGGCCACACCCCGCTCGTCGAGCTCCGTCACATCGTGCCTGCCGGCAGCGCGCGCATCGTGCTGAAGCTCGAGTCGCACAACCCCACCGGCAGCATGAAGGACCGGATGGCGCGGGCGATGATTGAGGGCGCCATCGCGTCTGGCGCCCTGGCGCCGGGGCGCGAGGTGGTGGGGGTCACGGGCGGCAGCACCGGCGTCACTCGCGTTTGTGTGCGCCTCCCTCGGCTATCCGCTCTCCATCGTCACCTCCGACGCGTTCAGCATCGAGAAACGCAACCACATGAAGGCGTTTGGCGCCCGGATGACCATCGTGCCCAGCGACGGCGGTCGCATCACGCCGGATTTGTTTGTGACGATGAGGGGGATGGTGGAGGGGATGGTGGCGGAGCGCGGTGCGTTCTGGACCAATCAGTTTGTGAACCACGACCAGGCGAGTGGGTATGGGCCATTGGCCGATGAGGTGTGGGCGCAGACGGGCGGCAGGGTGGATGCGTTTGTGCAGGCCGTGGGGACGTGCGGCTCGTTGCGGGGCACGTCCACGGCGCTGCGTGCGCACAATCCGCGCCTGCATGTGGTGGCGGTGGAGCCGGCTGAGTCTGCGGTGATGTCTGGCGGCGCGCCAGGCGCGCATCGCATCGAGGGCACTGGCACCGGTCGCCTGGTGCCGATGTGGGATCCGTCGCTGGCGAACGAGATTGAGGCCGTGTCTACAGACGACGCCGAAGCCATGGCCCGCCGGCTGACGAAGGAGGAAGCCATCTTCGCCGGCACCTCGACCGGCGCCAACGTGACGGCGGCGTTACGACTGGCGAAGCGCCTCGGCCCCAGCGCCACGATTGTGACTCTGGCGTGTGATCACGGGCTGAAGTACATCAGCACGGATTTGTATCGGTGACGCACCCGGTCGGTGAGTGCTACGCCGGCGGGTACCACAGCTCGACTCGCCCCAAAGCCTGCGCGTTTCGCGCGAGTTCGCGCGGCGTGGCGCGGTAGACCTTCCCGATAACCGGCGGTTCATGGGATGCGAGAAACGCTAGCACGCGAGGAACGGTGACCACGAACGACTTCGCGAGGTCTGGATATGGCGCCTTGCCCATGACGACCAGAAGGGTCACTCGATGCCGAACGACCTCGGCGAGCTCGTTTGGCTTGTAGCGGATACGGGCGTCGTGCGTTAGAGCCACCCATTGCTTTGCCGCGACCGCTGCAAGCCAGGTTGAATCCGGGCACGTGGGAGGGAAGTGATCGCGGTGGGTTTCCACCGTCAGACCCGCTTCCCGCAGGGTTGTCGGGAACTTCAGCCCAAGGTCTCGGTCTGTGAAGAAGACAACACTCAAGCCGCTCGCTCGTAGACGATCGCGTCCGTGATGGCGGCCTCGCTGATCCTGTAGTCAGCCGCGAGGTCGGCAGGGCTTTCTCCCGCATCGATGCGGGCGACGATGGCCGCGGTCGAGATGCCGAGGTCGCTCAGGACCGGCCGTCCGGAATGCGATCTTCCGGTCGATCGCGATCGGCCGGTTCTCCGCCGGGGCCTCGTGCATCACGAACGGGTGCAGGCGGATCGGGAATTTGGCGCGATCCCAGGTGACTCGGTCCAGATGCTGTTCAAGGACCTGGCGCATCGCCAGTTGGCCCGAGGCCGAGAGGTTGATGAGCTGTCCGTACCGGGCGAGGAATACTTGTCCCGCCCTGGATTGCAAATCCCGGCGAAGCAGCAATCGCTTGATGTCCAGTTCCCGTTCGGCGAATTCCAGCGCCTGGCGTAGTTCCTTGAGCGGCACACCGTGCTCGGTGCGAAGCGCCCGCAGCACGTGGGCCTCGATGAGGTTGGAGAACGACAGGGTAGGCGGATCTCCCTGTGCTGGGCGAATCAACGGCTTGAACTGGCCGCCCCCCCGGCTGGTGGGATACGCCCGGCCGAGCGTCCAGGCGCGCAGCGTCGCGGCGGGCACACGCAGGTAGCGAGCGGCCTCGCTCAACGGATACGCCGGTTGTTCCCGTGGATCCAGTTCGGTCACAGCTCGCCTCCTCGATCGCATGCCCGATTCTAGCAGCGCAGACCGCCTACGCTGTCTGACGACGTTGCCATCGTCTGGGTCATTCTGCAAGGCAACTTTGGTTGACAACACCCCTCGGACCCCGGGACCCCA